>JAHCJE010000044.1 GCA_026128865.1 Phycisphaeraceae bacterium
GCCGACGGCCGGTCAGGAGTTGCCGGCGGCCGGTCAGGAGTTGCCGGCGGCCGGTCAGGAGTTGCCGGCGGCCGGTCAGGAGTTGCCGACGGCCGGTCAGGAGTTGCCGACGGCCGGTCAGGAGTTGCCGCGACGCCTTCCAGGACCCGAAATCCGTGTTTACGCCGCCGAGAACCGCCTCGGACCTTCCGGAGCGGGTGCTGCGGCCCGGGCGAGCGGGTTCCGACCGGCCCGAGTGCCGCACCGCCCCACGGCCGCATACCCGTCGCGCCATACCGGACCACACCGCGCAACGCACGCGCGACGAACATCCGCCACCACCCGACCACCGCTCCCCTTCGGGCCGATCGCGCGCCGAGCGGGTGTGAACCGCCAAGTACCTGATTCGAGTCCCGGTTGAGGATCCCGTGTCCGGTAGGACTGACTCCGCTTGCCCCACTTCTGTTGTCACGCGTTCAGTTCCCCACGTCGTACAGGCCATTCGGGCTGGGCCCCGGAGGCTCTGGGTCCAACTCCGATCAGATGGGGATGGATGCGACGTCCGGCGTCGTCCAGTTCTGGACAAGCAATGCCGGGTTCATGCCCGACGCGACATCGCGGATCTGCATCATCCGGTCATTCGTCACGAGCACCATTCCGTGCGCCATAGCCTGGGCACAGAGCCACAAGTCGTTCTCTTGAATCTTGAGGTCCTTCGCGGTGGCGGGGTCCACCAGCTGCTCGGGGCGCATCTTGGGCTTCCGCTTGTCGCCGGGAGCGTACTTGTTGAACAGCCGGGTCCGCAGCTCGCCGTACATTGCGGTGGCATCGGTGGACAACTCGAATGGACCTGGAAGCTCTGCCTCAACGAACTTCATGTACGCCGCTTGCGCGGCCGGGTTTGGGGCCAAGGCGACCCGATGCCCGAACTCGATCTCTCCAAGGGTCACGACCGACACGAGCAGTTTGGGCTTGACTTCGAGGGACGCGGACAGTTGCCGGAGCGAGGAGACATTCCCGATCACGGCAGCGTGCTGAGCGCAGCCGCTGTCGTGCCAGTACCGGATCGTCTGGGTATCGAGGAGAAAGTCACGCACCGGGCGTTTCCTCCGGAACCGGGAGTTCGCGCCAGTCCTGAGCCTCAGCACCGTGTTGTTTCAAGTGCTTTGCGTTCTTCGTCACCACGACGACGGGCATTGCCCCCGGCTGTGCGGCCATTTCCTTTGCTTGCGCCGCGATGAGAACGTCCCAATCGACGTCTCGCTCGGATGCGGTTGACTTGCCGCTCCGTCGTGCTCTTGCCCACATCTTGGCGGCATCCAGGAAGTTGTCGGCGGATACCTGTTGGACCCCGAGTAGGGCGCAGAGCTCATCGAGCCGCTCGAGCGCCTTTCGCTCGTCATCCTTGCGGTCGATTTCAGACAAATAGCCGCGACGTGCTTCATAGTCGGCGACTGCCGAGACGACCAACTCGACGCCGTCAAGACGTCCGGCGCGTTCCAGCCATGCCTGAAGCCACGCCCGAACGTCTGGGTGCGACTTGGGATGACAGGCTCGTATGAGCAGGTTGGTGTCGAGCAGGAGTCGCATCGCTAGTCCGGGTTGTGTCTTGGCGCAGTGTCCTTGATGGCCTTCTCGATGCGAGGGCCGATGCGCGCGTCGAAGTCGCCTTCCTCGCTCGCCCACTGGTCAAGAAGTGCCGAGGCTCGCGCGTACCGGGCGGCCTTGTCGTCGTCACCTCCGAACGCCTCTGCGGCGGTGCGCAGGGCGGCTGTGCCCGCCGACGTTCCATCGGGCTTCATGCGGGCAGCGACCTGATCGACCGTCGAGCCGCGATAGCCCGCAGAAACGTACTTGTGCAGCGGCACAAGGGACTTGAAGTCGGCAGGGTAGTAGTCGCCGAAGGTGCAGCCGACGCCCGCTCGTATGTTCCCGTTGAAGTAGTCGAGCAACTGACGTTCGAGCCTGACGGGCAGGGCGTACGCACGAAGCACGGCAGCGTCGAGTTTGAGCAGCGCGTCCCTCACCGCCGATTCGGGAGTCACGGACACTTCCGGCTCAGGCTCGGTGAACAGGGTCGCACGGGTCGCGGCCGCGCTCTTGTGTGTGGCCAGTTCAGCATCACGCTTGCGTGCCAACTCGCGATACGCACTCGCAGCTGATACCAAGTCGTCAGTAATGCGCTGGTTGGGCAACGGCATCGGCACGTCCCCAAGAATGCCCTCGTAGTTGTGCTTGCGCATCGTGCGGCTGGCGACAAAAGCGTTCGCGATAGGCGAGTTCAACACTGCCCAGAGATACAGCGCGTGCTCGCCTGTCCCTGCAGGACGGATGATCGCAAAGTTGTTCTTCACGTCCAGCCCCGCCTCATCCAGCAGCGGCTTGATCCGCCAGCGGAGTCGGGACGTGCGCCCCATGTTCACCAGCACCTGCGGCGTCCCGGTGGCACGGCCTTGTCGAGGGTTGCCGATCAGGGCCTCGTCAGTCGCCAGCCAGCACGACGGCGGTGGCGTGTACACGGCCTGCTCTCGTCGGCCGACTCCCGCGTAGCCGGGCATGAACCCGGCACGCTTCGAACGGGACTCGACGGGCTTGCCTTTGCGAGCGGTCTTCCCTTTGTACTCGATTCCTCGGCCGACGACCGCGACATCGCGGACACGCGGGTTCCGCTTGAGCGTTTCCCACACTTCGTTCAGCGCGGGCATCATCAACTCCAGCGCTGGATGTTCGAGCAACTGCTCTTGCGTCGCTGACGTGTCCTCGTCCACGGCGTAGTTGTGCTGGAACGCCGCCATCCCGCGCTCACCCACGGTGCGGATGCGAACGCGGTTCATAGCCGACGATGTGCCGGCGAGATTGCGGCGTCCCAGAATGATCGCGGTCTCAATCTGTGCAAACGCAAAGACCTTGCCCGGGAAGCGACAGACCTCAGCTAGTTCGCACTCATTCAAGAGGAATTCGCGGATGTGCTTGGCTTCGGGTCCGCTGATGACGGTTTGCGGCACGACGAAGCCGAAGACCGCCCCAGGTGTCAGTTTGTCGATCGTCCGGGTGATCAGCTCCACGGCCTTCTTGTATTTAACCGCGTGCCCCGCCTTCTTGCACCGAGCCTTTTCCCTATCGTCGAACTTTGCGTAGGGAGGGTTTGATAGCAAGATTCTGCAGTTGGCGGTTTCTCGTGCGAGTACATCGGAGGAGTACATGTCCCCTTCGAGCAGGCGCCAACCGTTGGAGTTCGGTATGTCCGCAAGGGTCAGTGAAGGACGTGCGATCTCGCTCGCGAAGGCGTCGAACTCAATCCCGACCAAGTGCTGCTTCAAGTACTCGTGGACTTCGTCGCTGGGAAGATCGTCCAACTCCATCCGGAGCAGCCGCATCATCGACAGGAGGAACGGTGCGTGCCCGCACGCGGGCTCGAAGACGTGGCGGTCCTCAACGGGAATCTCCCGTACCCAGTCGTACAACTGCCAGACCATGTAGTCCACGAGCCAGGGCGGCGTGGCGTGGATGCCGAGCTTCTTGCGCAACTCCCTGGTTACGAGAGTGTGCTCATAGACGTATGCGAGCGACTCGGGGGAGACCACTGCGAAGTTCGGTGCGTCGTTGAGGATCGCGGCTGCCCCGCGAAGGTGGCCGTACCCGAATGACGGGCGCGGCTTGATCGCGCCGGTCTTGTCGTAGTGAATCGTGACGGCCTTAAGCACCTCTGTCGGACTGTTCAGGTTCAGTGAGCCGAATCCCCGCACTTTCTTGTCTCTGAGGATCTTCCCAGCGAGCATCCTGAACACGGCCTTGAACACCTCGCGGACCACATTCTTCGGAGGCGACTGGCGTCCCATCGCCCGGAGCGTCGCCACGATCATCGACTCGACGGTGTCGTGCAGTTTCTGTCCCGCTTCTTCGCGTCGCAGCGGCAACAGCCCGGCGTCCACGAAGTCGAGTTGCTTCGCCGGGTTGATCCTCGCCAGCGTCCGACCCAGATAGATGCTGTTGTGGTCGAGCTTGTCCTTGTACTCCCTCACCAACGAGGGGAACTCGTCGGCGGGCCTGCTGTCAAAGCGAGTAGGTGTTCCGTGCCTCTGCACCCACCAATCGACGGAGCCGTTGTGGCGTACCCACACCACGGGCGCGGCCAACTCGAGGCACGACCGTACCGCGGCCTCGGGATTCGAGCCCCCATCGACCACAGCGATGCAGGCCGAATCCATGTCGCGTTCGCTCGATGCGAATCCGACGAGAGGGATCACAACATCACCCAGTCGGTATCTCGTCTCCAGGCGCGCACCGGTGTACCCACACTCCTCCAAGAGCGGCTTCAGCGAGGCGGCGGACTGCGAGGAAGGCGGCACGGCGGCGGATTCCTCCATGGAAATCGCGGATACGACGACTTTCGCGCCCCCTTATCGGCGCATAGCGTCATTGTACGGGAATCGGGCGGGTCGGGAGGAGGGTAGGAGTTCCGCCGATGGCATCGAGCCCGACTGCCACCAAGCGCTTTCGTGATCCGGGGTAGAACCTCTTCCGCCGCCGGTGTTGCCAACGGAGAGGTTGACGCCCCGCCGCAGGGCGGCCCAATCCCGTCGCTGACTCGCCCCCCGGCCGAGACATCGCACCGATGCACCCATGCCCACCGACCCCACCGGTGCGGTCGTGGGCGATTCTGGTCTGGATCGGCCGCCGACTTCAGTCTACCTCCCAGCCAGCCGGCTTAGCCCGGCGACCCACACCGCTGCCTCCCTGTCGATCGCGCATCGTCGGCCCGCCGCTACCCTTCCCCCCATGACCGCAGCGGCCCCCGTCATCACACGCTTCGCTCCCTCCCCCACCGGGCACCTGCACGTCGGCGGCGTTCGCACGGCCCTGTTCTGCTGGGCCTACGCCCGGCGGCACGGGGGGCGGTTCATCCTCCGCATCGAAGACACCGACCAGAAACGCTCCTCCGAGGACGCTGCACTGGGCATCCTCGAAGACCTCGCCTGGCTCGGCATCCACTGGGACGAGGGGCCGACCTGGGTACCCCCGCACTCCGCGGCGGTTGGGCTACCCCCCCACTCCGCGGCGGCTGGGGTACCCCGCCACTCCGTGGCGGAATTGGATTCGTCCTCGGTCGGCGGCGACCCACGCTCCGTCGGCCCGTTCTTCCAGGCCCGGCGGCTTGACGTCTACAACCGCTACCTCGACCGCATGATCGAAGCGGACCTCGCCTACCCGGCCTTCGACACGGCCGAGGAACTCGACGCCCTCCGCCGCGAGGCCGCCGCCCGCAAGGAGACGTTCCGCTACCGCCGCCGCCCCGGCTACGACCGCGATGCGGCCCTGCGCCGCTTCCGCGCGGGCGAGCCGTGCGTCGTGCGGTTCCGGATGCCCGACGAGCCGGTGCGCGTGACCGACGCCGTGCTCGGCGAGATCGACTTCACCGAGGAGCACCTCGACGACTTCGTGCTCCGCAAGGCGGACGGCTTCCCGACCTACCACTTCGCCGTGGTGGTGGACGACGAGTTGATGGGCGTAACGCACGTCCTCCGCGGCCAGGAGCACCTGAACAACACGCCGCGCCACGTCGCCCTGCAGCGGGCGCTCGGCTTCCGCACGCCGGTCTATGCGCACATGCCGCTGATCTTCAACGCGGACGGCTCCAAGATGAGCAAGCGGGACAAGGACAAGGCCGTCCGCCGGGCCATGCCCGCGGCGGCCGACACGCAGGCGAGCGTGATGGCAGCGACTTCGCTCTCGCCCTCCGATCTGGCGACCTGGCTCGCCGACAAGACCCGCCAACTCCCCACCGACGCCTTGCTGAGCATCGCTCGGGCACTCGATCTCTCCCTGCCCGAGATCGACGTCGAGGACTTCCGCCGGTCGGGCTACCTCCCCGAGACGCTCTGCAACTACCTGGCCCTGCTCGGCTGGAACCCCGGCCTGAAGAACGCCGACGGCACGGACCTCGAACGCTTCGACATGGCCTTCCTCGCCGAGCACTTCTCGCTCGACCGCATCGGCAAGTCCAACGCGAAGTTCGACCGCGACAAACTGCTCGCGTTCAACCAGGCCGCCATCGCTGCCCTCGACCCCGACGACTTCGAGCGACGCTGGCGCGAGTGGTGCGATCGCTACGACCCCGAACTGCTCGCGCTTCTGGGCGACCGCTTCGCGCTCGCGGCCCGTGCGGTGCAGCCGCGGATCCGCACGCTCGGCCAGTGCCGCGAGCCGATCGCCTTCGCCCTCTGGCCCGACGACGGCGTCACGTTCGACGAGAAGGCCGTCGAGAAGCACCTGCGCAAGGGCGACCCCACGGGCCTCGCCGTGCTGCGCGACTTTCTGCCCACGCTCGAATCGCTCGCGGACTTCACGCCCGACGCGATCGACGGCGCGGCCAAGGCGTTCTGCGAGAGCCGCTCGCTCGGCATGGGCAAACTCGCCCAGCCGCTCCGCGTCGCCGTCACCGGCTCGACCGTCAGCCCCGGCCTCGGCGAGACGCTCGCGCTCGTCGGGCGCGAGGGCACGCTGCGCCGCATCATCGCTGCCCTCAGGCTCGCGTAGTTCGGGCGATCGCACCCGGCCAGCCGCATTGCTCCGCGCCGGCTACCGTCCCGCGTGCCGACAACCGCCGACATGGAGTGGTTCGACGCCCATCTCGACCTCGCGTATCTCGCCGAGATCGGTCGCGACATGCACGCCCCGCTTTCTGACTGTCTCGGTCGGTTGCAACCCGCCGCCGTCACGCTGCCGTCGCTGCGCGACGGCTCTGTCCGGGCCTGCCTGGGTACGATCTTCACCGAAGCCACCACGACCGCGACAATCGGCGCGTCCGTGCCATACGCCTACCCGCACGGCGACGCCGAGGCAGCGCACCGCGCCGGGGTGAGGCAACTCCGGCTCTACCACGCATGGCGCGACGCGGGCGCCGTTCGCCTGATGCACCGACGCCCGCCCGCCGCCGCGAAACTCCGCACGACAGGCTCCGTGCATCCGGGCTTCGGACCCGGTGTTCCAGGCGCTGACCGCTCATCGTCCCCTCTCCTGCTCGGCATCCTGATGGAGTGCGCCGACCCGATCACGACGCCTGACGAACTCGAATGGTGGGCGGAGCAAGGCGTCGTCGCGGTCGGGATGGCGTGGTGGCGAGGCTCACGCTACGCGGGCGGCAACGGATCGGGCGAGGGTCTCTCTGACGCGGGCCGCACGCTCGCCCGCCTCATGGACGATCTCGGCATCGTTCACGACCTCACACACCTGTCGCAGCGTGCGACCGACGAACTGCTCTCGCTGACCGACCGGCCCGTCATCGCATCGCACTCGAACTGCCGATCGCTCCTCGACGATCGCAAGAACCCGGACTGGCAGCGCCATCTCGCCGACGACACGATCCGAGAAATCGCCGGGCGGGGCGGGATGATCGGTGTCAACCTCGTGCGCAACTTCATCCGCGCGAACATCAACCGCAGCGACCCCCACGACCGCCCTTCCGTCGACGACCTTGTCGATCATGTCGAGCGGATCGCCGACATCGCGGGCAGCCGGCGGAGCGTCGGCCTCGGCTCCGACATGGACGGCGGGATCGCCGCCCACGACCTGCCGCGGGGGATCGACTCGCCAACGGACCTCCGCGTCATTGCCGCGGCGCTCACCGCACGTGGCTGGAGCGACGAGGACACCCGTGCGTTCGCGTGGGACAACTGGGCGCGGTTCTGGAATCTCGACCGTTCCGCGTAGCGACCGCACACCGGGAACGCTCGCGACGAGCCTCATTCATCACGGCAGAGCGCGCACCAGCCGCCAGGTCCGTGCGGGGTAAGGGCCGCGGCTGCGAGCATTGACGCCCCGCCTCCGTCCCGCGCCGGAGGCAGCGAAGCCAGGCGCGACTTGAACTCCCGCTGGAATCGTTCCTCATGCAACTTGTATTGGTCCGGGCGATCCTGCGTGTAGGCGTATTCGCCGCGGAGCAGCTTGTTGATCTGCTCGATGCGCCGTTCAGGGTACGGGTGCGTCGAGAAGAACTCGGGCGGGCGGCTCCCTTCACCCGCCGCCGACCGAAGGATCTCCTGCACCTGTTGAGCGCCGAGCGGGTTATACCCGTTGCGGACCATGTAGCGCACGCCGAGCGCATCGGCCTCGAGCTCCTGGTCGCGGTTGAACTTCAGCAGGTACCCCTGCCCGCCGAACCCGACGACGACCGGAACCGCGGACTGCAACCACTTCTCATCCGATTGCGACGCCCCGAGCGCGGCCCCGACAACCAGCCCCTGGACGAGCATCGCCTGCGAGATGCGCTCGTTCGAGTGGCGCGCCGTCACGTGCCCGACCTCGTGCCCCAGCACGGCCGCGAGTTGCGCCTCATTCGTCATCCGCTCCGCAAGACCGCGCGACATGAACACCTTGCCTCCGGGAAGCGCGAACGCGTTGATCACCTCGGAGTCGAGCAGCGTGAACTCCCACGGGAGGGACGGGTTGTCGGCCTCCGTCGTCGCGGCGAGCGCATGCCCGATGCTCGCGACGTATGCCTGCAGCTTCGCATCGGAGACCGCCCCACCGTACTCCGCGGTCAACTGGTCCTTCGCACCCTCGCCGAGCGCAATCTCTCGATCGCGGCTCAGGAACGCCATCTGCGTACGGCCTGTCGTCGGATTCGACGAACATCCCCACGAGAACGCCGCCAGCGTCACGAGCACGATCAGTCCGAGCCGTCCGCGTGTCATCGGTGCATCTCCCTTCGTCGGCCCTACAGTGCCCCACCGGCAGGGCCAGCCATGAATCATCTACAGCCTACCCACCCCGCGGATGCCGCGCCCCAGCCGGTCTGGACCGACGCCGAACTCGCCGATCCGCACGCGAACCCCCAGAAGGCCGAGCGCGTGCAGCGCATGTTCGCGGCGATCGCACGATCGTACGACCTGAACAACCGGCTGCACTCCTTCGGCCGCGATCAGGCTTGGCGGAGGCACGCCGTCCGGGCGGCCTGCGTCAGGCCAGGCGACGCCGTCCTCGACGTGGCCTGCGGCACGGGCGACCTGACGCTGCTCTTCTCGCGAACCGAGGCCGGCCGCGTCGTCGGGCTTGACTTCACGCCCGAGATGCTCGACCTCGCCCGCACGAAACGCGCACGACTTGCCACAACCGTTGAGCCGGAGTTCATCTGGGGCGACGCGCAGAACCTGCCCTTCGATGACGGAGCGTTTGATGTCGTGTCGATCGCGTTCGGCATCCGCAACGTGCAGCAGCCTGAGCGTGCAGTCGCCGAGTTCGCTCGCGTCCTCAAGCCCGGCGGCCGACTCGTCATCCTCGAGTTCGGGCACCCGACCTTCGCTCCGATCCGATGGCTCAACACCTTCTACTGCGGCTGGATCATGCCCCGCACCGCGACGCTCATCAGTCGCGATCACTCCGGTGCGTACCGATACCTCCCCCGCAGTATCGGGGCGTTCATGCCACGACAGGCCATGCTGGACTTGCTCGGCAGATCGGGCTTCCGCGACGGCACGTGGGCATCGCTCACGTTCGGGGTGTGCGTGTGCTACCGGGCGGTCAGAGACGGGGCGTGAACAGCCCGCCCCGATTCCCTGAGACGGAGGTCTGCAGGCCACGCCGGCTTTATCGGACTCGGCTGACTTGCTCGAAGGTCCGACTTCTGCGCCTCATTCTCGCCTCACGCTGTACCCCTGCCGCGACCGATCGTGTCGGGCGTGATCGGTGAGAGCCGACACCCGGTCCGGGAGGACCGGCCAACCCACTCCAACCGTCCGCGGCGGAGCCGTGCCGGATCGATCGTGTACGGAGATTCTCCCCCATGAACCACGAGTTGTTGATGGAGCGGTTCTTCGAGGCGCTGATCAGTGGTGACCGCGCCAGCGCCCGTGCGCTCATCGAAGAGGCCTCCCTCGCTGGCTATGCGCCCCGAGACCTCGTCGCCGACCTCTACTGGCCGACGTACGAACTGGTGCAGCGGCTGTACCGCGAGGACCAGTTGACCACGCTCGCGCATCGGCTCTCGACGAGACTGCTCCGCGTACTCGTGGATCAGACCGCCTTGCGGCTCGGACGCGCGAACGCGATCCGTCGATCCGTCTTCGCGTTCTGCGGCCCGTCTGACGCCGATGAACTCGGCGCCCAGATGGCCGTGGACATCCTCGAATCGGAGGGCTTTGCGGTGACCTTCGCCGGCGGCGGGATCGCAACCGATGAGATCATCGCGGGGACACACGAGCGTCGCCCCGGCATCCTGCTGATGTTCTCCTCTGCCCCGCAGGATCTGCCGACCATCCGCGAGGTCATCGACCGCGTGCGCGAGATCGGGGCGTGCCCCAATCTGCAGATCGCGGTCGGCGGCGGTGTCTTCAATCGAGCCGAGGGACTGGCCGAGGAGATCGGCGCGGACATCTGGGCCGAGGATCCGCTCGAACTCGCCAAGGCGCTCATCGCTCGTCCCGCGCAGCGCGCTGTGGCCGAGCAGAGGACCGTCGGCCGCAGTCGCAGAGCGAAGGCAGCGTGATTCGCATTCTCGGAGAACTGCATTCGTAGGGCGGGGCGGGTCCGGTGGCCCGCCCCGTCTGTTGCGCTCTCGTGACAAGGTCAGCGGGAACAAAACCGCAAGTTAGTGCGTATAAACATTTGGCCGGACGGGATCGAGCGTTATCCCAGCCGGATACCGAACGGGCAACCGCTCCGTCGGCAATCGGGTATAGTCGCTCCAGGAAAGGGCATCTCATGGATCGCGCGCAGGAACGCCGCCTCATCCGACGAGCCGCAGCCGGCGACAAGCAGGCCGCTGAAGCATGCATCCGCGCCCACCAACAGAGTCTCTACGCATACATGCTCCGCCTGTCAGGTCGGCCGGACGTGGCGGAGGACATCGTGCAGGAGGCGTTCGTCCGCGTCCTGACGAGCCTCGACCGGTTCGACGACCGCTACCGGTTCTCGACATGGCTCTTTACGATCGCCCGCCGCCTGTACGTCAATGCCTGCCAGAAGCACAAGCCCGTGTACGAGTCTGACGTGGTTGGCGGGTGGCATTCGTCGGCCGATGGCCCGGAATCTCCCGTGATCGACGCTGAAGTCCACGGGAACACACGCGATGCTCTCCAGGCTGCACTGCTGCGGTTGCCAGATGACCAACGAGAGGTCGTGATTCTGTTCCATCAACAGGACTGGCCCATCGCGTTGATTGCCAGCATATGGGAATGCCCGAGGGGACGGTCAAGAGCCACCTGCCGCGGTCGTCGGCGTCTTCGGGCGTTGCCGAGCCTCGGAACGCGATGCCGCTCGGGTCGAGGAGGCATGGCGTTGACCGAGGACCGTCCTCAGCCCGATCGTCGCTCCCACGATGAATGGGTAGACGAGCTGCTCGATCGGCGCGCCGATGATCCAGAGGCGCGAGCGATGTTCGACCGGCTGCGCACGGATCTCGATGCCTGCCGCGAGTTGGCGAGTCTCAAACGGGCTGCCGATGCCTTGCGCCGATCGCCTTCCGCCCCCGACCTGACCGCCGACATCCTGCGCGGCGTCGATCGCCGCCGTCGTTTCCTGCCCTCCCGCTTGCGTCGGATGGTCACCCTCGGTCGCGTCGCGGTTGCCGCGGGCGTCGTCTTCGCGATCGGAGTCACCTCCTTGGCTCGCCGTCACGTCCCAGAACTCGCGTTCACGCCCGAGCCGACCCACCTCTCCACGCTCGTGTCAAGCGGCACTGCCGAGGCTCGCCAGTGCGCAAAGACGATGGTCGCGGCCGTGGGCACGATCCGCGACGATCTGACCGCTCCGGTCACGCAGGTCGTGATCGTCCAGGCTCGTACGGGAGATCAACCGCAGCGGACCATGCTGTACCGCTCGAGCTCCGTCGCCTTCGACGTGAACAGAGAACCCCTCACGCTTTCATGGCAGACGACCGCACCGGTCTCCGGCGGGAGCGGCGCCGCCGACCTCCCGGGCGGATGGGAGTACTCCACGACCGGTAGTTCCTTGCACGCCGCCCGGCCGATCTATGCAGGCCGCCGCGTCTCATCCATGCCGCTCCATGCTGGGCTGTTCTTTGATTTCTGGCACGACCCAGCCCCAGCCCTGCCCGAGCGTTTCGAACGCGCGTCGCGTGATTTCCGCTGACCGCTCCAGGCACCCGGGGGTTCACGACAATCTCGCCCCCTGCCGCCTGTCGGGTTCTCGTCGGTATCTTCATGCGATGGAACCTCTGATCCGAGTACAGCCGCGCGCCGTGCGTCCATGGGCCACGGGACGCCTCGCTTCGATCATCGCCGTGCTGGCGATGGCTGTGCTGATCCCATCGAATCTGACCGCACAGCAGGACCTCCCGTACGCCGCGGCGACGGCACTGCCTGCCTCGGCTGAAGTGGCGATTGTCCTCGACGGCGCGTCTCGCATCCGCATGTCGGCTGCGGGAACAACGCTGAGCAATGCCCTGACCGAGTCCGGACTGCTGGCCGAGTCCAACCGCGCGTGGGACGACCTCGCACGCGTGCTCGGTCTGCGTCGCGAGGACGCCCTCGACGCTCTCCTCGGCCGGCGTGTCGTGTTCGTCATGACCGGGCTGAGGCCGGATTCGCCGCCGGGCTGGGCGATCGTGGCACAGGTCTCGCCTGAGATCGAGCGCAGGCTTCGAGCGGGGCTTGGCGCCGCGCCGCGACAGGTCGTCGTCGGCCAGCCGATTCTCTCGGTTGAGCAAGGTCGGTACGAGCTCGCATCCGCGGTTTTCAAAGATGCCGGCGCGTCCCCGCTGCTTCGGGATGACGGACGCGCAGGACCGGTTGCGCTCGTCTTGCTCGCGCCAACCGGCAACAGTTCGCTCTTTGACGCGATGTTGCCTCTTGTGCAGGGAAGAGCGGCAGGAACACCGTTCGGCGACTCACTCCGCCAGGCTGCTGCGCACCGCGCCTCAGACGGCCTGTTGATCGCACGACTTCCTGCCGGTGGGAGCGAGGGAGATCGCTATGCAGCCGTCGCTCTCCACGCCCAGCCCGACGCTTGGATCGCGGAAACCATTGCCTGGCCGGCGAGACTGTGGCTGCCCGGGGTCGAGGCCGAACGCGTCGGTCCATGGTCGAGGCATTCCTTCGACGTGGTCTCGAAGGACGCCCTTGTGAGCGTGGTGGGGATGCTCGGCACGGACGGCCCGCCGCGCGAGTTGATGGCGCTCGCAGGCCCCGCTGCGCCAATGGCTTGGCCCGAGGGGCTTGACCCACTTCAAGCAGGCCGTGCGATGCTGACTGTGCAGCGAGGCACGGCCGAGTCCGTCGACCCGTACGGGCTGTCCGTGTCGGTCGCGGTACAAGTGCGAGATATTGAAGCCTCCGCGAGGACCTGTGACCGCCTTGTCGCACGCTCACTCACGGTCGCCGGACGCGACAACGCGGCAGCAGACTTCGAGGGTTTCCTGCCCGGCGCGATCCGCACGGCAGAGATCGGCGTAGCGCCAGGACGCACAACGACCATCGCCTGGGCATTTGAGCGCGACACCGAGGCGCGCAGTCCGGACGCCCCGAGAAGTGGTTGGTGGGTCATGGCGATCGGCCCCGCTGCTCATGCGCCGTCGTGCTCCACCTCCCTCGTTCGCAGGACGGCAGCAGCGCTGACCCAACCCGACGTCAAGGCCGAGTCACACAGGAGGATCAGCCTGGGCGTTGCCAGGCCTGCGCAGGTGGTGTCGTTCGTGGTGCAAGGCAACGACGTTCCACCCGGTCCGTTGTCGCTCTTGCGGGCCATCGACATGGTCGAGTGGGACGCCTGGATCGAAGACGACACGATCAGGGCAGAGTCCATGGTTCGCTTTGCCCCCGCTCAAGGTCGTTGATCGGTACACTGGATGCATGGCTCTGCTGCTGGGCATCGACGTCGGCACGTCGTCCACGAAGGAGATCGTCATCGACGATTCGGGGCGCGTGGTTGTGACCGCTGCTTCGCCGCACACACTCGATCAGCCTCATCCCGGCTGGTCGGAGCAGAACCCCGATCAATGGTGGGCGGCGACGATCGCCGCGACGCGCGAGGTAACCGGACGCCTCGGGCGGCGCGCGAGCGAGATAGCCGCTGTCGGAATGAGCGGGCAGATGCACGGCTCGGTGCTGCTGCCTCGCGAGTCGCTCGATGGGTCGGGCGAACGCGCCAAGCCGCTGCGACCAGCGATCCTGTGGAACGATCAGCGCACAGCGGCACAGTGTGATTTCATCGAGCGTGCGGCCGGCACGCGCAGGCGTCTTGTCGAGATGGTCGGCAACGCGGCCCTGCCCGGATTCACGCTCCCGAAACTCCTCTGGCTGCGCGAGAACGAGCCGGAGTCCTGGCGGCGAACGGCGATGGTCCTCCTGCCGAAGGACTACGTGCGCCTTCGGCTCACAGGGCTTGCCGCCACCGACGTGGGAGACGGCGCGGGAACCCTTCTGCTCGATGTCGATCGTCGTACGTGGAACATCGAGGCGATGCGTCTGTTCGACATCGACCCCACGCTGCTCCCGCCCGTGCTCGAATCCGCCGCCCCTGCGGGAACGGTGACGGCCTGGGCCGCCGCCCAGACAGGCCTGCCGGCGGGCATCCCGGTTGCCGCTGGTTCCGGTGACAATCAGTGCGGAGCGGTCGGTGCGGGCGTCGTGGAGGCTGGGGTCGCCCTGGCGACGCTCGGCACGAGCGGCGTGCTGTACGCCCATGCGAACTCGCCGCGGCGCGACCTCGGCCCGGACGAGCGTTCGGTGGGGCGCATCCACACAATGTGCGCCTCCGATGGGCACGTCGCCCGAACCGGCCAGTGGTGCCTCACCGGATGCATGTTGTCGGCGGGCGGCTCGCTGCAGTGGGTGCGCGACCGCCTCTTTCCCGGCGAGAGCGTCGAGAGTCTGATCGCCGACGCAGCGAACGCGCCTCCGGGATGCGAGGGGCTGGTGTTCCTCCCCCACCTGACGGGGGAGCGCTGCCCACATCCCGACCCGCTCGCACGCGGCGCGTGGGTCGGGCTGACGTCACGGCATTCGCGCGCGCATCTCGTGCGATCCGTGCTCGAGGGCGTGACGTTCACCATGCGCTCGATACTCGACATCTTCATCGAGGCGGGGATCGACGCAAGCACCGTCAGGCTTGGAGGAGGCGGCGCACGTTCCAAGTTCTGGCGACAGATGCAGGCCGACATCTACGCTCGGCCTGTCTGCCTGCCGAATACAGAGGAAGGGCCTGCGCTTGGCGCGGCTCTTCTCGGCGGCGTGGCGGCGGGCGTGTGGGAGAGTGTCCCAGCGGCGTGCCGCGCGTGCATCCACATCACCGAGACGCACGATCCGGACGTTGCCGCTGCCGATCGCTATGAGCCTGTCAGACGGGTCTACGACTCGCTTTACCCTTCTCTCCGCGAGACCTTTCACGCACTCGCGC
The DNA here is from genome assembly GCA_026128865.1 of Phycisphaeraceae bacterium. Classification (GTDB taxonomy): domain Bacteria; phylum Planctomycetota; class Phycisphaerae; order Phycisphaerales; family UBA1924; genus CAADGN01. Next base: position 15,331 of record JAHCJE010000044.1, read on the forward strand.
TCGGTCATTGACGATCATCGGCGGCGACGCCGAGCCGCGAGCGCACCCGCCAATCCGAGCGCCCCGAGCGTTCCGGGAGCAGGGACAAGTTCCACCGTAACGCGGATGTTGTCGATCCCCCAAGACTCGTCGATGTAACCCTGCAGGCCGACGCCCCGGAAGTCGATGAGCAGTTCGCTCGCGTCGGTCGGCAGGACGAACGGCACCTCGACTCCGCGGTAGATCGAGTCCATCCACTGGGCGTGATACCCGAGGTGCTTCGGGCCGACGTCCGGGGCGCGGTAGGTCTGCTTGCCATCCGGGTGGTTCGTGAACGTCTCCGAGAAGTGGACCTCGCGGTTGATCAGGACCTCGAAGTAGTCCGGCCCCTTGACGCTGCTGCTGCCGTCCCATGAGTCGATGATGTACAGATCGAACGAGACGAGGCCTGCAAGGTAGGGAGTGGTCCCCCCGCCGCCTCCACCACCGCCGTTCCCGCCGTTGCCGCCGCCATCGTTGCCTGCGTCGTCGTCGCCGGGATCGCCTGGAACACCGTCGCGCACCATCCTCGGCGGCGTGAGTTTCAATCTGATCGATTCGTTGCTCTTTCGACCCGCGAAGCGTGGAAGTTCCACGATGATGTCGAGGGTGGTGTTCGCGGCTCCATTCCTTGCCGGAGACTGCACGCCCTCGAAGGTGTTCTCGTACAGTGTGACCGGCTGGGCGAGCACGGCGGCGGCAAGAAACGCGGGCGCAGCGGCCCCCGCAACGGCGAGGCGTCGAGCGTTCATCGGGCACTCTCTTTCCGGGTCACCGCGCAACGGCGGCCGACTTCCGCCTCCACATTGCCACACCCGCAGCACCAACCCAGCCACGGGAGAGAACGGTCACACCAGCGGTTCCGGTTGTGACGCCTGCGCAAATCGGGCAAGGCGTGTGCGTTGGTTCGAGGACCCGCGCGCCTACACTTGACCGCCGCGATCCACACGGCGCGGACCCGATCGGCCCTCCCGCCCAGTCCGCACACCCGCACGAACCGAAGCCCGCCTCGACCGCCACGGACGTCCCCCTGGCGCTCGAGGGCCGAGAACACAGCCCGAGCCATGCCCACGCCCCCCGTCGCCACCGCCGAACGAATCCGCAACGTCGCGATCATCGCGCACGTGGACCATGGCAAGACCACCCTCGTCGACGAACTGCTGCGACAGTCCGGCATGTTCCGCGAGGGGGAACTGGACAAGCTCGCCGGCGGGCAGCATGACCTCATCATGGACTCCAACCCGCTCGAACGCGAGCGCGGCATCACCATCCTCTCAAAGAACTGTGCCGTCACCTACCATGCTCAGAACGGCAGCGACTACAGGATCAACATCATCGACACCCCAGGGCACGCGGACTTCGGCGGCGAAGTCGAGCGCGTGCTGCGTCTCGCAGACGGATGCCTGCTGCTGGTCGACGCCTTCGACGGCCCGATGCCACAGACCAAGTTCGTGCTCGGCAAGGCGCTCGAGGCCGGCCTGCGCCCGGTCGTTGTCATCAACAAGTGCGATCGCCCGGAGGCGGACCCGAAGCGCGTCCTGCACGAGGTCTTCGACCTGCTGGTCGATCTCGGCGCGGAAGATCACGCCCTCGACTTCCCCGTCGTCTACTGCTCGGGCCGCGAGGGGTGGGCATCGCCGACGCTCGACCGACCCATGGACGAACTCCGTACGGGCGACCTCGGGCCGATCTTCGAGGCCATCGTGAGCGAGGTCCCCGCGCCGAGCGCGAACCCGGATCGGCCTCTCCAGTTCCTGGTGACGAGCCTTGACTATTCCGACTATCTCGGCCGCATCGCCATCGGCCGAGTCGTCGCGGGGAGCATCCGCTCGGGACAGCAGGTCGCCCTCGTGCGCCGCGACGGCAAGGTCGAGGAAGGCCGGGTCGGCAAACTCCTCCGCTTCGAGGGCCTCTCACGCGAGGAGACCGACGAGGTCTACGCGGGCGACCTGTGCGCAGTGCCCGGCCTGCCGACCGTGGACATCGGCGACACCATCGCCGACGTCGATTCTCCCGTCGGCCTGCCGCCGGTGCGCGTCGATGAGCCGACCATCTCGATGCTATTTCGCATCAACGACTCACCCTTCGCCGGGCAGGAGGGCAAGTACGTCACCAGCCGCCAGATCCGCGACAGGCTGCTCAAGGAACTCGAGCGCAACGTCGCGCTCCGCGTGAAGCAGGGCGAGTCCGCCGAGGAGTTCGTCGTCTCCGGGCGCGGGCTGCTGCACCTCGGCATCCTCCTCGAAACCATGCGACGCGAGGGGTACGAACTCTCGGTCGGCCGGGCCGTCGTCATCACGAAGGAAATCGACGGCGTGACCTACGAGCCGGTCGAAACGCTCGTTATCGACGCCCCATCGTCCGCCGTCGGCGCGGTCATGGAACTGGTCGGCGGCCGACGCGGCGAGTTGCGCAAGATGGAGCCTCGCGGCGAGGTGATGCACCTCGTTTTCGACGTGACGAGCCGCGCGCTGATCGGGTTGCGCGGGCGCATCCTCACGGCGACACAGGGCGAGGCCGTCATGCACCACCGCTTCGACCGCTACGAACCGGTCAACGGCGACCGGATCCGGCGGCCGTGCGGGGTGCTGATCGCCACCGAGGCGGGGCAGGTGACAGCCTACGCCGTCGAAAATCTCGCCGACCGCGGGATCCTCTTCGTCGCCCCGGGCGACCGCGTCTACACCGGCCAGATCATCGGCGAGCACAACCGCGACAACGACATCCCCGTCAACATCGTCCGCGAGAAGCACCTGACAAACGTCCGCTCCTCGACGAAAGAGGCCACCGTCACCCTCAAGGCGCCGCGCCGGCTCACGCTCGAGGCCGCGCTGGAGTACGTCGAGGAGGACGAACTGGTCGAGATCACGCCGGAGTCGATCCGCCTCCGGAAGCGCCTGCTGGACGAGGGGGAACGAAAGCGCGCCGAACGCCAGGCCCGCGACCGGGCCCGCCCCACCCCCGGCTGATCCAACCCCCGCCCGCTCCTCGTCCGTTCTCTCCCCCTTATGCCCGGGGGCCGGTGCCTAGTGCCCGGTGCCCGGTGCCTTCCCCCTGCCTATGCTCCCGACCCGCCGCGGGACGGGTCTGAAGCCGGCGTGAGCCGCCCCGATTCCCGCGCGGATGAGGACCGATCCATGCCGCAGTACGCCATCATCGAAGAGTCCGGCGGCCAGCGCCGCGTCGCCGAGGGCGAGACCATCCTGATCGACCTGCTCAAAGGCGGCGAGGCCGCGGCGGGCGAAACCGTCACCTTCGACCGCGTGCTGATGGTCGGCGAGGCGGGCGGCGACGCCAAAGTCGGCACGCCCTACGTCGCCGGCGCGTCGGTGACGGCCCAGGTGGTCGAGCCGTTCGTGAAGGGCGAGAAGATCACCATCCACAAGTTCAAGCCGAAGAAGGGCTACCGCCGCAAGACCGGGCACCGCCAGCGCTACACGAGCGTGAAGGTCACCGGCATCAAGGGCTGAACGGCCGCCGCTACTCCAGCCGATCTCCCAGGTGATCGCCGAGTCGGATGGCGAGCGCAACGATCGTAAGCGTCGGGTTGATCTGCCCGCAAGCCGGGAAGACGCTGCTCCCCGCGACGTAGAAGTTGTCGACATCGTGAACGCGGCAGTTGGTGTCCACGACGCCCGCGGCCGGTTCCAGGCTCATCCGCGTCGTTCCCATGTGGTGACTCGCGCGGCGAACTCGATTGCGAAACGCGGCGGAGTCGAGCATCGTCTCCAGGCGGACGAACCCGAGGCCGAGTCGGCCGAGTTCCTCTGCAAGAATGATCGAAGATCGCTCCATGGTGCGCTGGTCCAGTTCACCAGGGGACCAGCGGAGGCGGATGCGGCGAACACCGAGTGCATCCCGCTGGTCGCTCAGTTCAACGCGGTTCTCTTCGGACGGCTGCTGCTCGACATTGCCGAAGATGGAGAGACAGACCGCGCCCGCACGCGCCTCGGGCTTCGGATCGGTCTGCGCGAGACCGAGGCGCGCGTTCAACAGGCGCTCGCTGCGTTGCACTTCGTCGCCGAGGCAGATCGTGGGCGTGGAGCGTGTGCCGCCCCGGTCGACGCGCTGGAAGACACGCCACCAGTCCCCTCGCGTGACGACGTAGGACGTACCGGGGTGGTGGAGGTGATCGGCGAAGAACCGCCCGACAAGACCGCTGGCGTTGCCGAGTCCTGTCGGCGAGGCCGAGGAGTGCAGCATGAGGCGCGCGTTCTCCAGCCCGCCGCACGCGAGCACGAACGCGCGGGCGCGAACCCTGCTGTCATCGCCGTTGAGTGTCGCGACGCGTACCCCCGAGACGGAGCGACCTGTGCCGGACACTTCAACGTCGACGACGGAACCGTTGAGCAGGCAGAGCACGTTCTCGCTTGATGCAAGCTCGTCGGCGAACTTCTGTCCGAGCCTGGTCGGCGCGCTCAGTCGCAACAGACGAACGACCAGTTTCCGCGGATCGAAGGCCGGAAACTTCCGCTCCGGCGCGACTCGTGCCGGGTCGTACTCGAACGCGCCCAGGTCCAGCACGTCGTGCGCCCGCTCGTAGTAGGGCAGGAGGGAGCCGAGCGAGATCGGCCAGCCGGGCGCGCTCGCCCAAGGGCGCGGCTCGAAATCGACCGGGTCGAGCAGCCCGCAGACACCCGTCCAATGATTCGTCGAGCCGCCGAGGTATCGCAGCCTCGTGGTTTCCAGCCCATAGCGGACGCCGACGTTCTCGCCGCGGTACATATCCTGCACGGCTTCGTCGAACGCCCGGCCCCCGGACTCGACGATGCAGACTCGCAAACGCGAGCCTTCGAACATGTGCGCGATCGTCAGCCCCGCCGCGCCAGCGCCGATGATGCACAGGTCGGTCTCAACGTCGCGTTCGAGCGGTCGCTCGAGGAGGTCGCGGAAGGCCATTCACCCGCTCCCCGCCACGGCGCGCCCCGCGAGTGCGCACATCGCCGCCTGCGTCTCAGAGAGCACCCAGCGGTCTACGACCAGAACCCGCCCTTCACCGAACTCCCTCGCGATCGTCTCCGCGAGCGCAGCGTGAACCGCTTGCAGGTCACGTCCGCTGAGGATGCCGATCTCGTCCCACTCGAAGCCCGCGACACGCGACGAAGCATCCAGCGGTCGCCCGCGTTCGGCGAGCGCTGCGTCGCATCGGCCGCTGAGCGCGGGCCACTCCGCGGCGTCCATCGGCAGCAACTCCCTCGCAAGGATCGGCCAGGGGTGCGTCAGGCGCTTCGCGCCGGAGAACTGCGGCCAGAGCGCCGCCCCTACCGCGGACACCCCGGCGACCCCCGCGATGAGAACGATCACGCCGCGCCGGGTCATGCCGCGTGAACAACGCTGCTGCGCCGTGAATCGACCGACAGCCGCTCGCGCGTCGGACAAGAAGGTCGTTGGCTGGACGTCGCTCACTTCGTACGCCCCCCGAATCCGAGCGCGGCTCGCTTCGCCTCCCACTCGGCGCGCTCGCGAGTGTTCTCCGTGGCGATCGCGCCGTCGCCCCCTGAGGCGATGGACCGGAGGGCGTCGACCTCGAGCCGGCTGAGGCGGACGCTCTCCATCTCGTAGTCGCGCCACGCCTCCATCGTGAGCGGCAGGATCGGCACGATCAGGTCGTGCATCGCCTGGGCGTAGGCGCGAATCTCCTGCTGCGCGTGCGGGTCCATGCGGAGCGAGAGGAACCGGAGCGTGTTGTGCAGGTCGCACTTCCAGTACCACTCCGTGTAGACGTTGATGGGCAGGCCGATGCGGGCGAGTTCGCGGCTCACGCCACGCTCCGTGAGGCCGAGGTACTTCTCGTAGGCGGACTCGACCGTGCGGAGGAACTCGACGAACTCTTCGGCGGTGCGCACCTCGGCGGCCTCGTCGACGCGGAATGTCTCCTCGCCGCCCTGGCGGTTGGAGCGCGACTGCTTGCGGACCGCGTCCACAGTGGGCATGTAGAAGCGATCACGGACGATCGAGTAGCGGGCGGAATACTCGTTCACGTTCGCGGTCCGGTGGCGGATCCACTGACGGGCCACGAAGATGGGCATGGCGACGTGGAACTTGAGTTCGACCATCTCGAAGGGCGTGGTATGACGGTGTCGCAGGAGGTAGCGGATGAGGCCCCGGTCCTCGCTGACGCGCTTGGTGCCCTGGCCGTAGGAGACGCGTGCGGCCTGGACGATCGCGGCGTCGGCTGTCTGGCCCTCGGGCACGAGCCGGGGCATGACGTCGACGAGCGCGAGAAAGCCGTGGTCGAGGACGGGGATTTCGATGCGGCTCGCGCCCGCCATCACGTCCACCCAGCGCAACCCCTCGTCGAGGGCGACGCGTCGGAGGCCAGCGTCGATCGGATCGGTACTCGTGCCGGGAGTGGTCATCGGGCCGAGTCTACCCCGGACGGAGGGGACAGGGCGGCGGCCACTCTGACTCCGCGCCGCTCTGCGTTCAGTCGTCCCCGCCGCCCGCGTGGGATGGGCTGACGAACCACATCAGGCGTCGGACTTCGCCCGCGTAGAGGTCTGCCGACCCTCCCCAGGGCGAACGGTAGTTGGTCTTCGCCCCGAGCCACTCGCCCGCCCCGGAATCCAGCCCCGCGGCGTGCCCGTCGAGGAAGAGCGTGGGTCTTCGTCCGACGCGGTCGTGGCTGCCGGTGTTATCGTAGCCCAGAGGGTTCGGACCTCGGACGACTTCAACCGAGTAGCCGACGTACTCGCGAGCATCGAAGTGGCTGTGCGCCGGGTCGTAGAACCGGACGTTGTCGGTGAGGGCGAGCAGGGACTCGGGCTGAGTGACGCCCGCGAGCGTGCGCCAGTGGTTCAGGGGCCACCGCTTGTCCCAACCGGGGAGCATCGCGGACTCGATGCGGAGCGTCCCGAGTTCCTCGTCGAGCCACGCGGCGGGGAAGAGCCACCCATTGGGAGCAAAGTGGGTGATCCCGCCGTGTGAGAGGCGCTGGTCCACGTCGTCTTCCAGGGCGACTTCGACACATCGCCACTCATCGCGCGGCGAGGGGTAGCCGAACTCAGGCTCGGGGAAGGGCCTTCCCGCGTAGTCCGCGAGAAGGCGGTCGGTCAGCCAGTACGAAAGCCGGTAGTCGCCGCTCTCTTGCTGCCGGTTCCAATCGATGCGCCGGGCTGGGGGCGCGTCGTTGTTGTCGGTGATGTATGACGACAGCACGATGCCCTGCTGGTGGACGCGGGCGAGACACGCTGTCATGCGGGCCTGGGAGCGGGCCGAGCCGAGCGCGGGGAGCAGGAGGCCGATGAGGAGAGCGATGATCGCGATGACGACCAGCAACTCAATGAGCGTGAAGGCCCGGCGCGAGATCGACTGAACGACCGCCATGCCGCGCTGAGCGTACCACGGCCGACCCTGCCAACCAACCCCGGGCTTCCCCTCTCAACGCTGGTCGCCGGCGGCGGCGGCGCGCTGTTGCAGGCGGCGGAGCGCATCGAAGGCCTCAAGGGGCGTGAGGGCGTCGAGTTTGAGTTCCCGGAGTTCTTCCACGGCCGGATGGGGCAGGTACTCGGTGAAGAGGCCGAGTTGGCCGTCGGGCGGCGCGATGGGCGCGGATGGGCGGCCGGTCGTCGAAGTCAGGTCAGCGGAATGCACGGCGAGGCTGGCGAGGACTTCGCGGGCACGGTCCACGACGGGTCGAGGCAGGCCGGCGAGGCGGGCGACGTGGATGCCGTAGGACTGATCGGCCCGGCCCGGCTCGATCCGGTGGAGGAAGACGATCTCGGGGTGGCCGTCCTGGCCCGTGAGTTCACGCACGGCGACTCGCAGGTTCATCACGCGGCCCGGAAGGCGCGACTCGAGGTCGGTCAACTCGTGGTAGTGCGTGGCGAAGAGTGCGATCGGCGCG
>JAHCJE010000045.1 GCA_026128865.1 Phycisphaeraceae bacterium
TGTCGAGACTGCACATCCCGATCGCACGGTTCGTCTCGATCACGTTCGGAATCTCGAACGTGCGGCTCTCGCGGATCAGGTTCCGCACCGCCGGAGTGCACAGCAGCGTCTCCACCGCGGGCACCATGCCCGGACGGTCGATCCGCGAGAAGAGCGACTGGCTGACGACCGCCTGCAGCGTGCCCGCAAGCATCGCCCGGATCTGGTTCTGCTGACCCGCCGGGTACATGTCGATGATTCGCTCGACCGTCTGCGAGGCGTTCACGGTGTGCAGCGTGCTGAGCACAAGGTGGCCGGTCTCGGCCGCGCTGATGGCGAGCGCAGTCGTCTCGAGGTCGCGCATCTCGCCGACCAGAATGATGTCCGGGTCCTGTCGCAGGGCGTGCTTGAGGCCGCTGGCGAAGGTCGGCATGTCCTGCCCCAGCTCGCGCTGCTCGATCAGGCACTTCTTGCTCTCGAAGGAGTACTCGACCGGGTCTTCGAGCGTGATGATGTGCTTGGCGTAGCGTTCGTTCATGGCCTCGATCATGGCCGCGAGCGTGGTCGACTTGCCCGAGCCGGTGTCGCCGGTAACCAGCACCAACCCGCGGGGGAGGTAGGTCAGCCGGGCGATCACCTCCGGAAGGCTCAGGGCCTTGAGCGGGGGCACCTTGCTCTTGATCGCACGCAACGCCATCCCGACGCAGCCGCGCTGCATGTGCGCGTTCACGCGGTAGCGCCCGATCCCCTTCAACTCATACGAGAAGTCCGCGTCCCGCTGCCGGTCGAACGTCGCCTGCGCCTCCTTCGGCGACATCTCGCGGAACATCCCCAGCACCTGCTCGGGGTCCAGCGGCGGCGACTCCATGCGGCGCACGACCTGGTGCACGCGGATCGTCGGGGGGTGCCCCGCCACGAGGTGGATGTCCGACGCGTCCGCCTCATGGGCACGGCGGAGAATCTCCTGGAGTTGCACGGCGACCTCCCTCGGCTGGTGCGCCGCCCGACCGCGTGACCGCGGCCGACCGCGGGGCGCACGAGACCGAGGGTTCATCGGACAGCCCGGGCCGGACCTTCACGCCGATCGAAGGGCTGCCCAGGCCCCCAAGCCGCTGCCGCTCACCTCTCCGGCACGACCCGCGTAAGTCGTACAGACGGATCCCCGGTCAGTGCCCGGGCGATCAGGAGACCGACTCATCACCCGGACCGGGTAGCGGGAACCGACCCCCGGTTTGACGGCGCAGTTCCGAGCGGAGATTCAGGCGCATCGAATCGATCTCCCGCCGCAGTCGGTCGAGCGCGGCGTCCGGTCCGTCCTGGAGAAGTTCGTCGTGGGGGATCGGCTCACCGTAGTGAACTGCGACGCGACACCCGAAGAGGCGCGGCCATCGAGCGGAACGAGGCCAGGTGTCGTAGACACCCTCGATCGCCACAGGCATCACCGGGCACGACGACCGGCGGACCAGCACGGCAACGCCGCGCTTGAACTCGTGCATCGCCCCGTCAGCCGTGCGCGATCCCTCCGGGAAGATGAGCACCGCCCGACCCGCTTCGAGCCGACGGAGAATCTCGCGAATCGCGGCCGCGTCCGCGCCCTCTTCGCTGATCGGGATCGCGTTCAGAGCACGAATCAACCCCCCGAACACCGGGGAAGCGAACAGCCCCGCTCGAGCGACGTAATCCAGATGCCTCTCACGAACCGCAAACCCGATCACAGGTGGATCGAGAAACGACTGGTGGTTGGCGGCGAGAAGAACCGGACCAGTCAGCGGCACTCGCCCAACCTCTTGCACGACAGGTCGGTACAGCACGCGGATGATCAGCGACAGGAGCCGCCGCATCGTCTCATAGACGAACAGGTTGCCGAGTGTGGTTCCCGGGCGCCTGGCCCGCAGCCGTGCGAACATGAGCGGAGGGTACCGGAACGGCCCAGCCCGCGCGAGCAGCCCGTCGTCAGAGCAGGGCAGCGATCCTCGCTCGGACTTCATCCTCGAGACGATTCACGACATCCTCGAAGGAGAGCCGCGTCGTATCCACACGAACAGCGTCCGGCGGGCAGACGAGCGGCCCGACAGGCCGAGTCGAGTCCGAGCGGTCCCGCTCAATGATTTCCCGAAGCAGGCGAGCCTCGTCCCCTGGAAGGCCGGCAGCACGCAACTGATCCCCCCTGCGACGGGCACGCTCTGCGGGGTCTGCGTCCAGGTAGAACTTGACCGCGGCATCGGGGAATACGACGGACCCCTGGTCCCGCCCCTCGGATACAAGCCTGGGGTGCTGGTGCCAGATGATGCGCTGCTTCTGCACCATGTGCGCCCGGAGTTCCGGGATAGCCGAGATCGGGGAGACGATCGAGGTCACGTCCGGCTTCCGAATCCGCCCGTTGATCGGACGATCCCAAGCCAGCATCGCGGGAGGGTCCATCGACCAGTCGAAGTGCAGGTCCGCACTCCGGACCTTCTCGACGATGGCCCGGTGGTCCTCGTGGGGGATGCCGTGGTCGATCACGATGGCCGCTGCCGCCCGGTACATCGCACCGGTGTCGAGGAAATCCAGCCCCAACCGCGACGCGAGGGCACGCGCGACCGACGACTTACCCGTCCCTGCGGGGCCGTCGATCGTGATGATGATGGGCAGGTCTGGAGGCACGGCGATCCGAGGTCGTGGCCGGGTCGGGATCGTTGCGCCGCGTGAGTCCATCGCTCGGCCCAACCCCCGGCAGCACAGGCGTTACGCCTCCACAGCCCGGCGGATCGCATCCTCCAAGGCTGCTCGGCTCATCTTCACGCCCAGTGTAGCGTCCCCCCCGCCGCGGTATTCCACCGCGAGGTTACCATCGAAACCCACCGAGAACACCGCTCGGACCATCGGCTCCAGTGGATAGGCGGTGTGCTCCGGTGGGGGTGCCTCGTCTTGGGCCTCCGCACCAGAATCTGACTTCTTCCGGGGCTTTGTGGACGCAGGCACGGCGAAGGATACGGTCGAGGCGGAAACCGCCACGGCATACGGCGTGAGCCGACGCAGGTATGGCACCGCATCCCCAGAAGCCGCTGCCGCCTGGAAGTCCGGCAACGTGCCGATGCGAAATCCCCCCACCGATTTGATGAGTTCCGTGAGGCGTGTTGGCTCAGCGGTCAGGCCCGGCGCTGGCGACAAAGCGAGGTTGACCTCGAGCTTCTCGGCACGCTCGACGACCGCCCGAAGCCGCTCTGCGACGATCTCTTCGCTCTCGTCCGTTGTGCCCGCTTCCACGCGAACCGCAACCGCGTTACAACCGAGCAGCCCACCCGCCTGCAAGACCCGCTTGGCCCGCTCAACGACCCGCTCGCCTTCTTCCTCGTCGAGGCTTGCGAAGGCAAGTGGACGAGGCTCGATGAGCACAAGGCACGAACAGCGGGCCTTATCCGCACTCTCCCGGAGCCGTTCCAAGTCGCGTGCTTCCGCACCCGCGAGCAAAGCGGTCGAAAGGTTCAGGCCGTGAAGCCCGAGATCGTTGGCGACGAAGGCCGGAAGGGCATGAAGGTCCGGCTTCCCGGATGGGCGGCGTGGCCAGATAGGGTCGCGCGTCGGTCACTGTCAGCGTCAGCAGCATGTCTTTGGGTGCCCCTCAGCCGACACACTGTACCCAAGCAACCCCTGAATCGCCACGACAAGTCAGGAAGGGTGGGCAAGACAAAGAAAGACGGTCGGGCCGTGAGGCACCGACCGTCCGGAGGGGAGAGACTGCGTGAAGCAGCCACAATAGCGGAATCGTTCAAGTCGTGTCAAGCAGGCCCGGAAACAGAGACAAGACTTGGGGTTTCCACTTGTCGCCGCCGCCCATACCATTCGGCCCCTCCGGGCAGGCTCGCCCCGACCCCATGCGACCGAGCCGAACCCGACACCACCCACTTCCGAAGGAACGCCCATGGCAAGCCCGTCCGACCGCCGCTACTCCGACTCGCACGAATGGCACAAGATTGACGGCGACACGCTCACGCTCGGTCTGACGCGGTTCGCCGTCGATCAACTCACCGACGTCACCTACGTCGAGATGAAGAAGCCCGGCTTCGCGTTCCGCGCCGGCGACTCGGTCGGCGAGGTCGAGAGCGTGAAGACGACCAGCGATGTCTATTGCGCGTGCGCGGGCGAGGTGCTCGAGGCCAACCCCGCTGTCGCCGAAGACCCGAGCCTGCTCAACAGCGACCCCTACGGCGCAGGCTGGCTCGTGAAGATCACGATCAAGGACGCGGCGGGGCTGGGCGGGCTGATGGACGCGGCCGCCTACGACGCCAAGTACGGCACGTGAGCCGACACGCTTCCAGCATCGAACGGCACGGGCGAGGGGCGGTGCCCGCATGATCCGGTGCGTCGGCGTCCACAAGGCGTACCAGACAGGGTCGCAGCGCGTCGAGGCCCTGCGCGGCGTGGACCTGCACGTCCCCGAACCCGGCTTCTACGCCATCATGGGGCAGTCCGGCAGCGGCAAGAGCACGCTCCTCCATCTCCTGGGCGCGCTCGACAGGCCCGATGCCGGGGAGGTCTGGCACGGCGAGCGAGCGCTGCACACCCTCGGCGAACGGGCCGCGACGGAGTTCCGGCGGCGGGGCGTCGGCATCGTCTTCCAGCAGTTCAACCTCATCCCAACGCTGACGGCCCGCGAGAATGTCGAGCTGCCGGGTGTGCTGGCCGGCGAACCGACGCACACGCTCTCGATGCGAAGCAGCGAACTGCTGGACGAACTCGGCGTTGGGCACCTGGCCGAGCGCCGCCCCGATGCCATCTCCGGCGGTGAGCAGCAGCGCGTTGCGATCGCCCGGGCGCTGCTCTTCTCGCCGCCCGTGCTGCTGGCGGACGAGCCGACCGGGGCGCTCGACTCCGCCAACGCCGACCGGCTCTGGGGGCTGCTCGCCTCGCTCGCGTCTCAGCGGTCGATGACGGTCGTGATGGTGACCCACGAGCCGGCCGCGGCGACGCACTGCCGGCGTGTGTACGTTCTCCGCGACGGGCGGGTCGAGGGGGAGATCGATACGGAGGGACTCGATGCGTCCGGCGTGGCGGCTCGCTACCAACAGTTTGTCCGGGCGGCGTAGGCGCACCGCGCTGCTCGTCGCGGCGGTTGCCCTCTCGGCCGCGCTCATCGCCGCGGTTTCCTGCGCGATGGCCTCGATCAACGAGTCCGTGCGCATGCGCCTCGACGCCGCCGTGGGGCGCGCCGACCTTCAGATTCGACCGACCGGGACCGGCCAGACCTTCGACGCCGCGCTCCTGGATGCGGTTCGCTCGTGGCCGGAGACGAAGGCGGCAGCCGGGCGCTTGCAGGACACGGTCTCGATCGTCTTTGCGACGCCGTTCCTGGCGAGTGCGAACGACGGACACGCAGCGGCAACGCTCACGCTCAGAGCCTCCGCCCTCGCTTTGGGCGTGTCGTTCGAGGACGAACGGCCGGTTCGACCGATCACCATCCTCGCGGGGCGAGAGCCGCGTCACTCCGGCGAGATCGTCATCGACGCCGCGCTCGCGGAGCGGCTGTCCTGGCTGGCCGCCCGGGATGCCGAAGCCTCGCTGGGCGGGTTCGCACTGGGGGCAGGCCCCGGGGTGTGGGAAACGCCTGCGCCAGTAGTCCCCGAGCGCGCGGACGACGCGCGAAAGGCGCAGGAGATCAACCGCCGAGTCGGTGTGCGTGTAGGTGACGAAGTCGAGATCGTCCGGCTTCTCCGTCGGCCCGTGCGGCTCACCGTCGTCGGCATCGCCGCGCAGCCGCCGCTCGGTGGTCGGCCGCAGGCCTACATGACGCTCGACGGCCTCGCCTCCATCACGGGCCGCGCGGGCAGACTGGGCGAGATCGACGCTGTGCTGCGCGAGCCGGACCGCGCGGAAGAGATCGTCGAGGCACGCCGTTCCGAGATGCCGCCCGGCGTCGTGCTCCAGACCAGCGCTCGCGTGACCTCGGGCGTCGAACGCAGCATCGCCTCGACGCAACTCGGGCTCGCCCTGGCGACATTCCTCGCGTTCCTCACCGCGACGTTCATCACTTTCACCGGCATGATGACCGACGCGGTCGAACGCGAACGAGAACTCGCCGTCCTACGCTGTATCGGCGCCTCGCGAGGCCAACTCGGCGGGGCACAACTTCTCGTCGGCGCCATCGTCGGCGGCCTCGGCGGGCTGATCGGCGTCCCCCTGGGCCTGCTGGTCGCCGGTTCGCTCGTCGCAGCCTTTCCCGAGCAGGTGCCCGCCGGCCCGCGCGTGCAACTGCTCGGTATCGCTCTCGCGTTCACCGGCGCGCTCGCCAGCGGCGTTGCCGGCGCGCTCGTACCTGCATGGCGGGCCTCTCGCACCAGCCCGCTCCGCGCGCTCGCCGCCCGCGCACGCCGGCCCACGCGACAATCCATCGTGGTCGTCACCATCGCCGGGCTGATCGGCATCGCCACGCACGCCGTCGTGATCGGCACCCCCAACGACGGACAGGCCGCCTTCTGGCTTTATGTCACCATCGGCCTGCCCGCCATGCTCACGGGCTACTTCCTCCTCGGAGTCTCGGCGGTGCTTCTCGTCTCGGCCGCCTGCGGCACCGCAGTCTCCGGCGCGCTGGGTCTGCCGCGCCGACTCCTGGGGCGGACTGTGCGCGCCACGCCTTTCCGATACGGCTTCACAGCGGGCGCGATGATGGCCGGCCTCGCCCTGATGGTCGCGCTCTGGACCCAGGGCGGCGCGGTCCTCCGCGACTGGTTCGGCAAACTCAGGTTCCCCGACGCCTTCGTGACCGGCCTCGCCCTCACCGACGAAAGCGTCCGCGCCCTCGACGCTCTCCCCTTCGTCACCAACACCTGCGCCATCACACTCCACCCCGTCGACACCGACGCCTTCGGCGTGCGCGCCCTGCAACGCTACCGCACCACCTTCATCGCTTTCGAGCCTGAACCCTTCTTCCGCATGTCGAACCTCACCTGGGTCGAGGGCGACCCGGCTACCGCACAGCGGCGGCTTGAGGAGGGCGGCGCGGTCATCGTCGCCCGCGAGTTCAAGGTCGCCCAGGGCATGGGCGTCGGCGACCTCTTCCGCTGCGAGGACAACGGCGTCCAGCACGAGTTCGAGATCGTCGGCGTCGTCACCAGCCCCGGACTCGACGTCGTCAGCAAGTTCTTCAACGTCGGCGACGAGTATCTCCAACAGGCGGTGCACGCGGTGTTCGGCAGCCGGCGCGACCTGCGCGACCGCTTCGGCTCCGACGCGATCAACATGATCCAGATCGACCTGGCCGACGACGCCGACGACGCCGAGGCCATCCGCACCATCCGCCGCGAACTCTTCGCCGCGGGCATCCTCGACGCGGGCAGCGGGCGGATGATCCGGCGCGAGATCGAGGAGTTCATCCGCGGCACGCTGCTGGCTGTCAGCATGCTCGCCGTCCTCAGCATGTTCATCGCCTGCTTCGGCGTGGCGAACGTGATCGTCGCGGGCGTCGAGGCACGGCAGTTCGAGTTCGGCGTGCTGCGCGCCCTCGGTGCCCAGCGAGGCCTCCTGCTCCGTCTCATCGCCGGCGAGGCGCTCCTGATCGCCCTCGCCGCCTGCCTGCTCGGGACGCTCATGGGTGTGCAGGGCGCGTGGGGCGGCACGAGGCTCAACGCCCTGCTGCTCGGGCTGTCGCTCACGCCGCGCCCGCCGCTCGTGCCGATCGCCGCGGGTTGGGGGTTCGTGCTGCTGATGTGTCTCGGCGCGGCCGCACCCTCCATCGCACGCCTGAACCGGCGAAGGCCTCGGGAACTCCTTGCCGCAGTTCGCGGGTAACGCGGCGCGCGATCTCGGGTATGCTGCGGCGCAATGGCACGTCCGCCGCTCGACGATCGCGGCGTTCCCTACGAGCCGGTCGCGCTCGCGGAACTGGCCCTCCGCGCGGACTCCCAGGCCGACCGCGATTCCGCGAGGCGGCTGCAAGGGCAACTGAAGCGAGCGAGGCATGAGATCACGCCCCGATGGACATCCCGCCGGATACTGGCGACCATGCCGATCGCGGCCTTCATCGCCCTTGTTTGCATCCCGACGTTCCTCTGGCTCTTTGGAGGATCGAGAGGCTCGGTCTTGCTGGCCGTATCGGCCCTCGCCGTGCTTGCGCATAAGTGGTTCGAGCGAAGGCTCAAAGTCGAGAGGCTGCACCACGGCGTTGGCGCCACCATCGTCGCTCACGGGTTCTGCGCGCGGTGCGCCTACTCGCTCAAGGGCCTTGAAGCGATGCCCGACGGAACGATCGTCTGCCCCGAGTGCGGCGCGGCCTGGATCGCCGCCCGCATCACCCGCCCGCACTGGACCGGCATGCACCCGCCGCTCGCCGAGGCCCCGCCGCACCTTCCGCGGCTGCTCTTCATCCCTCCGCCGCTGGTGAACGATGCCCGGGGCGTGCTTGTGCGCAGAATGGATTCATGGCTGCTCTCGGTCCGGCCCGATCGTCGCCAGGCGATGGGCAGAGAGCGAGTCCAGCGACTGCGCCGGGCCTTGCGGAAGCGCGGCCGGTGGCTCCGTTGGCCGCTCGCGGCGTTCCCCGCAGTAACGTCGATCTGGCTGCTCGCTCAGTTCACGCACTTGGACGGCGTCGACGAGCAGTGGCGGGTGCTTATCGCGGCCGGGATCGTCATACCGGCGTTGCTGCTGGCCTGCTCTTCGCTCGTCGCGCTGCTGGGCGAGTTCGGCATCCCGTTGTCCCATTTCGCACGCACCGCCGAGGCAGAGGGCGTCTGCGCCGCGTGCGCCGGCGAACTCGCTCCTGCCGACGCCGCGGGCTACCGCGTCTGCATCACCTGCGGCGCAACCTGGCGGGCGCCGACCGAGCCGGAACAGCGCACTCACCCCCCCGCGTAGAATCGCGCATGCCCACGCCCGGCGGCTTTGCACTGGTGAGCGACTTCGCGCCCACGGGCGATCAGCCCGCCGCCATCGAGGGCGTCTGCCGTGACCTCCGCGCCGGCTCGCGCCACGTCTGCCTCCTCGGCGCGACCGGCACCGGCAAGACCTTCACCATGGCGAACGTCATCGCCGCGCTTCAACGACCCACGCTCATCATCAGCCACAACAAGACCCTCGCGGCACAGTTGTACGAGGAACTCCGCCAGTTCTTCCCGCACAACAGCGTCAACTACTTCGTCTCCTACTACGACTTCTACCAGCCCGAGGCCTACATCCCCGCCCGCGACATCTACATTGAGAAGGACGCCAGCCGCAACGACGACCTCGACATGCTGCGCCTGGCCGCCACCAGCAGCATCCTCAGCCGGCGCGACACGATCGTCGTCGCCTCCGTCTCCTGCATCTTCGGCCTTGGCTCGCCCGAGGCCTACGCCCAGCGCGTCCTCACCATCACCCGCGGCAGCCGCATCAACCGGCGTGACTTCTTCCTCGCCCTCAACGCCATGCAGTACCAGCGCGTGGACGTCGAGTTCAAACGCGGCTCGTACCGAGTCCGAGGCGACGCCGTCGAGGTCTGGCCCGCCTACGAGCGCTTCGCCGTCCGCGTCGAACTCTTCGGCGACGAGATCGACCGCGTGGACCTGATCGATCCGACCGGCGGCGAACTGCTCGCCGAGGAGCGGCAGTTCTTCCTGTATCCCGCCGTCCACTACGTGATGCCCGAGGAGGAGATCAAGCCGATCCTTGACTCGATCCGGGCCGACCTCGACGACCGCGTGCTCGAACTGCGCTCGCAAGGCAGACTCCTCGAAGCCCAGCGCCTGCTCGCCCGCACCAAGTACGACCTCGAGATGATCGAGGAGGTCGGCTATTGCTCCGGCATCGAGAACTACTCCCGCTATTTCGACGGCCGCGCTCCCGGCGAGCGCCCGTTCACGCTGCTCGACTACTTCGAGCGGGCGCCGCGGCGGGATGGAGAGTGGCAGAGTGGCAAAGTGACAAAGTGGCAAAGCGATACCCCGAACATCGCCGCCAACCCCCACTCTGCCACTTCTGCTTCGAGCGACTGGCTCCTCATCATCGATGAATCCCACGTCACGGTCCCGCAGGTGCGGGCGATGTTCAACGGCGACCGCGCCCGCAAGGAGGTGCTCGTCGAGCACGGGTTCCGCCTCCCCGCCGCCCTCGACAACCGTCCGCTGCGGTTCGAGGAGTTCGAGTCGATGGTTCCCCAGGTCGTCTTCGTCAGCGCGACGCCGGGGCCGTACGAACTCGGCATGACCGGCGGCGCAGTGCACGAGCAGGTCATCCGTCCGACCGGCCTGCTCGACCCCGAGATCGAGGTCCGCCCCGCCTCAAACCAGGTGCAGGACCTGCTCGTGCGATGCCGCGAGCGCGCCGCCGCGGGCGAGCGCGTGCTCATCACCGCACTCACCAAGCGCCTCTGCGAGGACCTCACCGGCTACCTCGACCAGCAGGGCCTGCGCGTGCGCTACCTGCACAGCGAGATCGACACGCTCGAACGCGTCGGCATCCTCACCGACCTGCGGCTGGGCGAGTTCGACGTGCTCGTCGGCGTGAACCTGCTGCGCGAGGGCCTCGACCTGCCCGAGGTCTCACTCGTGTGCATCCTCGACGCCGACAAGGAGGGCTTCCTTCGCTCCGCCACAAGCCTCATCCAGCAGATGGGCCGCGCCGCTCGCAACGTGAACGCGAAGGTCGTCATGTACGCCGACTCCGTCACGCCCGCCATGCAGGCCGCCATCGACGAGACCGAACGCCGCCGCGCCAGGCAGATCGCCTTCAACCGCGAACACGGCGTCACTCCGACCACCATCCGCAAGGCCATCCGCCGCGGGCTGGAGAGCGAACTCAAGGCGAGGCGCACGGCCCGCGAGGCCGCCCTCACCAGCGAGCGGCCCCTCGACGCCGCCACTCTGCTCGCCGAGATCGACAGCGAGATGCGCGAGGCCGCCGAGTCGCTGAACTTCGAGCGCGCCGCCGAACTGCGCGACCAGGCCGCCACCGTGCGACGACTCATCGAGGAGCACGGCGGGCACGCCCCGGGACTGCCGACCGGCGACGGACCGGACGAACCGCTCCTGCTCCGCCGTGCCGAG
The DNA here is from genome assembly GCA_026128865.1 of Phycisphaeraceae bacterium. GTDB lineage: Bacteria > Planctomycetota > Phycisphaerae > Phycisphaerales > UBA1924 > CAADGN01. The sequence goes on from JAHCJE010000045.1 coordinate 10,977, forward strand.
GTCGAGGATGCCCTGCGGGCGAAGGGCGGCACGCGACGGCGCAAGCCCGGCATGGCCGGCGTGCACCCGCGCGCGAAGGAACGCCGCACGCGCCGCAAGCCCCGCTGACCCGCACCTACCATCGACCGTGAACCCCGCAGCACCGCGAACTCCGCCCCCTCGACGCAAGGCCGAGTTCCCGCGCCGCCTCGGACTGTACCTGCTCGGCGTGGCGATCGGCCTCCTCATGCTTGGGTTGATCCAGCGTGCCAAGAAGGCCGCGACATCGCCCCAGCCTCAGCCACCCACCCCCGCGGAGACCAGCCCGTAACGCGGACGACCTACGATCGCTCCCACGGAGGGAGACGGATGCCCCGCGCCGCGACAGAGCCACGGAAGAGCCGCCCGAAACCAACGCCGAAGGCCGCGCCCCTGTCCTCGCCGACCGACGCGCCCGAGCCGCGCCGCCAGCCGCCGCCGGACCGGTTCATCCGTGTCCGCGGGGCGCGCGAGCACAACCTGAAGAACATCGACGTGGACATCCCGCGCGACTGCCTCGTGGTCATCACGGGCCTGTCCGGCTCCGGCAAGTCGTCGCTGGCCTTCGACACCATCTTCGCCGAGGGGCAGCGCAAGTACATGGAGTCCCTCTCCGCCTACGCACGCCAGTTCCTCGAGCAACTGAAGAAGCCCGACGTCGAGGAGATCGAGGGCATCCCCCCCACCATCGCCATCGAGCAGCGGTCGGCCTCCGGCAATCCGCGCTCGACCGTCGCCACAACGACCGAAATCTATGACTACCTCCGGCTCCTCTACGCCCGCTGCGGCACGCCGTACTCCTGGGCGCCGACCAAGTCCCGCAAGGACGGCACGATCGTCGAACGGGCGGGTGTGCCGATCTCCGCGACCAGCGCGACTCAGATCGTGGACACCATCATGGGCTGGCCCGCGTCGGCCTCCCGGTTCATGGTGCTCGCACCCGTCGTCCGCGGCCTCAAGGGCTTCCACAAGGACGTGGCCGAGCAACTCCATCGGCAGGGCTGGTCGAGGGCGCGCGTCGATGGCACGATCGTTGACCTGCGCGACGCCCTTGCTCGCGGCGGCGAGAACCCGCTGGGCCTCGGCCGCTACGAGAAGCACACGATCGAGGCGGTCGTCGATCGACTGACGCTCGAAGCGGACTCCCGCCAGCGCCTCGCCGAGTCCGTCGAGGCTGCGATCCGCCTCGCCGAAGGCTCCGTCTTCATCGCCGTCGAGCGGGCTTCTTCCGCGCAGGACTCAAGACTCAGGACTCAGGACTCCTGGACCGACCACGCCTTCTCGACTCGCTTCGCCGACCCCGAGCGACCCGAGTACGCCCTGGAAGAGATCAGCCCGCGCCTGTTCAGTTTCAACTCACCGTTCGGCGCGTGCCCGCGCTGCCACGGCCTCGGGAACCTCGCCGAGTTCGACGAGAACCTCGTCCTCCCCGACGACGCCAAGAGCCTCGCCGACGGCGCGGTCGCCGCGTGGAACAAGAACGGCCCCGTCCGCGCCTGGTACAACCGCAAACTCCGCCGATTCTGCAAAACGTTCGGTGTCTCTTTCCATCAGCCCGTGCGCGAGTTCCCCGCCGACGCCCGCCGCGCGCTGCTGCACGGCACGGGTAGGGACGCTCCGCGCGCCCGCCAGTTCGAGGGCGTCATCCCGAACATCGCCGCCTGGTGGGAATCGACCGAGAACCCGGGCGTGAAGGAGTGGCTCAGCGGCTTCTTCTCGCAGCGCCCGTGCCCCGAGTGCCACGGTGATCGGCTGCGCATCGAGGCCCTCCACGTCCTGCTCACCAGCGACCACCACGCCGACACAGCCCGCGCAGCCTCCGGCTCCGTCATCGGCCGCCCCGCGAACAACGGCACGATGCTCAACGTCGCCGAACTCTCCCGCCTCACCATCAACGACGCGATCGCCTTCGTCGAGGGCCTCCGCCTCACGCACGAGCAACGCACCATCGCCGAGCCGATCCTGAAGGAAGTCGGCAGCCGGCTCCGATTCCTCACCAGCGTCGGCCTCGAGTACCTCAGCCTCGACCGCCGAACCAGCACACTCTCCGGCGGCGAGGCCCAGCGCATCCGCCTCGCGACGCAGGTCGGCTCGGGCCTCGTCGGCGCGTGCTACGTGCTCGACGAGCCGACGATCGGCCTGCACCAGCGCGACAACGGCCGCCTCGTGCGCACGCTCCGCCACCTCGCCGACATCGGCAACACCGTCATCGTCGTCGAGCACGACGAGGAGATGATCCGCGCCGCCGACCACCTCATCGACGTCGGCCCAGGCCCGGGCGTCCACGGCGGGACCGTCGTCGCCCAGGGAACCGTGCAGCAGGTCTGCGACACCCCCGGCTCCATCACGGGCGACTATCTCTCCGGCCGTCGTGCCATCGAGACCCCTGCACGCCGCCGCCCCCTCGACCCCGCCCGCAACGTCATCGCCGTCAAGGGCGCGAAGCAGAACAACCTCAAGGACATCGACGCCGCGTTCCCCCTCGGCGGCATCGTCTGCGTCACCGGCGTCTCCGGCTCCGGCAAGAGCACGCTCGTGAACGATGTTCTGCTCAAGGCCGCCCGCAAGCACCTGCTCGGCGCGCGCGAGACGCCCGGCGACCACGCCCGCGTCACCGGCCTCAACCGCATCGACCGCGTCATCGAGGTGGACCAGTCGCCCATCGGCCGCACGCCCCGCTCCAACCCCGCCACCTACACCGGCTTCTTCGACGACGTGAGGCGAATCTTCGCGCAGACCAAGGAGGCCCGCATCCGCGGCTACAAGCCCGGACGCTTCAGTTTCAACGTTTCCGCTCCGAACGGCGGCGGCCGCTGCGAGGCCTGCCAGGGCCAGGGCCTCAAGAAGATCGAGATGCACTTCCTCCCCGACGTGTACGTCGAGTGCGAGGTCTGCCGCGGCCGACGTTACAACCGCGAGACCCTCGAAGTCACCTACCGCGGCAAGAGCATCGCCGACGTCCTCGACATGACGGTCGAGGAGGCCCGCTCCTTCTTCGAGAATCATCCGAAGATTCACCGCTTCGTCTGCTCGCTGCACGACGTCGGGCTGGACTATCTCACGCTCGGCCAGCCCTCGACGACGCTCTCCGGCGGCGAGGCCCAGCGCATCAAACTGGCCGCAGAACTCGGCAAGGGCGTCCGCCCCGACGGCACGGGCACCGGCGAACGCACCCTCTACGTCCTCGACGAGCCGACGACGGGCCTGCACTTCGAGGACGTGCGCAAACTCGTCGCCGTGATGAACCGCCTCGCCGATGCCGGCAATACCCTTGTCGTCATCGAGCACAACCTCGACGTCGTCAGGTGCGCCGACTGGCTCATCGACCTCGGCCCCGAGGGAGGCGACGCCGGCGGCACGATCGTCGCTGAGGGGACGCCCGAAACGGTTGCACGAGTCCAGCGGAGTTACACCGGTCAGTACCTGCGACGGATGCTCGCGTAACCGAACCCGCGCTCAACGAATCACCACTCCGGTCCACCGGAGTACCGCCCGTAGACATCGGCCATCGCCTGGGTCATCTCGCCCAGCGTGCAGCCTGCGAGCGCGCCGTCGATCAGGGCGGGCATGACGTTGGTGGGATGCAGGGAGTCTTGAGTCCCAAGTCCTGAGTCCTGAGTCGTAGATGCGGGCGAAGAGAGGCCGGGGAGGGGGTGGATGAGCGCGACGGGCTTGCCCTGGCAGGCGGCCCGGATGTTGTCGAGGGCACGGGCGACGGCGGCGGCATCGCGGGACTTCTTGAAAGCGGCGAGGCGTGCCACCTGCTCGGTCTCCACCGAATCGGGGATGGTGAGGATTTCGAAGGGGCGTTCCTCGTTCTCGTCCACGTACTCGTTCACGCCGACGATGACGCGGTCGCCGGCCTCGCACTCCTCGCTGAAGCGGTAGGACGCCTCGGCGATCTGCCTGCGAAAGTAGCCCTTGTTGATGCCGGCGACGACGCCGCCGTAGCCGCCGAGGTTCTCGTTCGGCTTGGCGCCGTGCCTCCAGGCCCCGCCGCTCATGTTGTCGATCTCCTCGATGTATCCGAGGGCCTCGGCCTCCATGCGGTCGGTGAGGTCTTCAATGAACCATGAGCCGCCGAGGGGATCGGCGACGCGAGTGACGCCGGTCTCGTGCGCCAGGATCTGCTGCGTGCGCAAGGCCACCGTCACCGCCTGCTCCGTCGGCAGGCCGAGCGTCTCGTCCATGCTGTCGGTGTGCAGCGACTGGCACCCGCCCAGAGCCGCGGCCATGGCCTGGTAGGCCACGCGCACCACGTTGTTCAGCGGCTGCTGCTCGGTGAGCGAGCACCCGGCGGTCTGGACGTGGGTCTTCATGTACCAGGACTTCTCGCTCTTCGCGCCGTAGCGGTCGCGCATCATGCGTGCCCAGATGCGCCTGGCCGCCCGCAGTTTGCAGATCTCCTCGAAGAACTCGTTGTGCGAGTTGAAGAAGAACGACAGGCGCGGCGCGAAAGCGTCCACGTCCAGCCCGCGGAGCAGGCACGCCTCGACGTACTCCATCCCGTCGCGCAGCGTAAAGGCCAGTTCCTGCGTCGCGGTGCTGCCCGCCTCGCGGATGTGGTAGCCGGAGATCGAGACCGAGTGCCAGCGGGGCACGTGGCGCATCTGGAACTCGATCGTGTCCACCACCAGTTTCACGGACGGCTCTGGCGGGTATATGAACTCGTTCTGCGAGTGGAACTCCTTGAGGATGTCGTTCTGGAGCGTGCCGCCGAGCGTGTCCCACGAGATGCCGCGCTGGTGCGCCATGGCGAGGTACATCGCCCAGATCACCGCCGCCGGCCCGTTGATCGTCTGGCTGACCGTCACGCGGTCGATGGGGATGTCGGCGTACAGCCGGTGCATGTCCTCGATGGTGTCGATGGCGACGCCGCACTTGCCCACCTCACCCACGGAGAGCGGGTCGTCGGAGTCGCGCCCCATCAGCGTGGGCAGGTCGAAGGCGGTGGAGAGGCCGGTGTTCGCGGCCGTCGAGGTGCTGGCCGCCTTCAGGAGGTACTTGAACCGCTTGTTCGTGTCGTCCGCCGAGCCGAAGCCCGCGAACTGCCGCATGGTCCACAGCCGCGTGCGGTATCCCTGCGGGAACAGGCCGCGGGTGTACGGGAAGACGCCCGGCGGCGGCAGGTCCCGCTCGACGTTGCGGAGGCTCTCGGCGGGCTGCCAGCCGGGCACGCCCGGGCCGTACGCGGCGTCGAGCACCAGCCCCGAGATGGTGACGGCCTTCGGATCGACACGCCCGGTGGCGGGGTCGATGCCTGGGCCTGAGATGGTCTGGCGCGTGCTGGCGGTGGACATAAGCCGGCCTCCGGTCAGTCGTGAATGGACGATGTGCAAGTTTAGGGAGTGGGCCACCGGAAGTCGTCAGTCCCCGTTGATCACGTAGTCGTAGCCCTTCAGGCGCGGCTGGGAGGCGGGATTGACGACCTGGTACCGGTCGTTGACCATCGACGCCTCTCGGCCGCCGTCGTCTGTGCCGTCCGCCCCGACGCTGTAGAGCAGGAACGACCGGCCGAGGCGATCAGTGGCCGGGTCCACACGGATGTACCCGTACGGCTGGCCACTCCACGGGTCGATCGGCAGGGCGTCGATGCAGTCGGGCAGCAGCCGGTCGAGCGAGTCGGGATAGTCGCCGTGCCTGATCCGGGAGCGTTCGAGCGCGATGAGGACGCGCAGGCCCTCGCGGTCGATCTGGATGCGGGCGAAGACCTGCATCGCCTTCTCGTTCGCCGATAGGAACGTCTGGGCGAGGATGCCATTGGGCGCAGCCCCTGCCGGTTCGCGCAGGTGCGGGGGCTGATCGGCGCGGCGCATGGCATCGTCGAAGTAGCGGTTGAAGGCGTCGCGGTTGCCCCTGTAGGTGCCGACCCAGAGCGCATCCGTCGGCCGCACGCCCCCGGTGAAGGCCGCGAGCGCGGTGGAGTTCGCCCCGAAGCGGACGTTCGACGGATCGCTGAACGTCCACGCGACGGCATCAAGACTCCAGAACCGCTCGCCGCCGACGTGGAACGACGGCGGAACCGTGAGCCGCTGGCGATCCAGCGCGCCCTCGATCGCGTCGAGCCAGTCCTCGGACGGAAACACGCCGAGCGTCGCCCGAATCCTGCTGATCGCCATCGCCTCGATCGCGTAGGCAACGAGCGCATCGATGAGCAGGGGTTGGTAGGCGCAGATTCTCGCCAGGGCGAGATTGGCTTCGAGAGCGTCCGCATACTCGCCCGGTTCGCCGGCTTCGAGAGCGAGGTGCATCCGGGCCGCGTTCATGCGAGCAAAGCCACGAGCCTGGCCGAGTTCGAGGAGTAGCCATGCGGCGAGAAGTGGCTGGTTCTGCCCATGGGCGGTGATCGGCCTGACCGCCCGACGACGAGCGGCCACTTCGCGCAACTGATCGAACACGCCGCCCTCGCGATAGGCGACGAGCGAACGCAGGCCGAGATCCCGACACGCATCGAAATACCGCTGATCCTCCTCGTCCAATCTGCTGCGGTGGGAGTAGTCGTAGATGAGCGTGAAGTCCGCAAAGACGCCGCGAGTCCCCACGTAGTCGCCCGGCCCCACCAGCAGATCCGCCTCGTGCATCCGCGCCATCGCCGCGTAGAACGAGTCCCACGCGTTCGGGTCGTCCGCCGTTGTGCCCGTCGGCTGGTTCGCTTCGACGTAGGCGATGATGTCCTCCAGCGCGGCCCGCTCGCTCCGCGCCAGCGCGGCCTGCCGACTCAGGAACACCTCGTACCCGCCCCACCCCAGCGGCAGCAGCACGAACAGCACGAACGCCAGCCCGATCGCCGACCGCTTCAGCCACAGGCGGCGGCGCGGCGTCCAGAACGCGGGCGGCTCGCGGTACGCCGCGGGCGTGAAGACGCCGCGGCCTGACTCGTCGATCACGAGTTCGCGCAGCGCGGGATCGACCTCGGCCTCGTACCCGCACTCCGGGCACACCACGGCCAGCGCGGCCGACACCGGCAGCCCGACCAGCGTGTACCGGCACCCCGGGCACGCCCCCCGCGTCCGCAACACCCGCCGGATTCGCCGGAGGAGCAGGCGGTCGCGGATGAGCATGGTCAGGACCGGTGGCAGCGCGACGATGGCGAGCATGAGCACAACCAGCACGACGTTCGCAACGCGGGCGCCTCGGCTGGATGGAGCCCAAAGTCTCTCGAAGACGTGTGCTATGCCGGCCGCCAGCAGGACAGACGCCACCACGAACAAGAAGAACAGCACCAAAAGGGCAGCCCGGTGCACGTGCCGCCGCCCCGTCCGACAGGCCGCACGCACGAACCGCTCGCACTGCTCGTCCGTGAAGCGGTCGAGTTCGGGGAAGGCCCGCCAGACTCGGGAGAGGGGGATGCGCATGATGGGCTACCTGGACGGCGGAACGAAGAGGAAGTCCGTGCCGGGGCCGGTGCTGTTGAGGGCGCGATGGGGGGATTCGGGGTGCGGGATGCCTCCGTCGTCGGTGCGGTCGAAGCCGGCGGAATAAAGGGTGTAGCCGGAGGGAGAGGCGGGGTCGGGGCGGTAGATCAGTGGCTCGCCCGTGAAGGGGTCGAGGGGGAGGGCCGGGAGGATGTCCGGCGCGAGGGCGTCGAGCGTGGGCGGGGCGGCGCCGTGCTGCGCGCGGTACACCTCGATGGCGAGCACGATGCGCGTCGCTGCGAGGTGAAGAGTGTGCTGGTCGTCCGTCACGAGTGCCTTGCCGACAGCGGGGTAGAGCAGTCCGAGCAGCAGGTTCGAGGAGCCGACCGGAATCTGCGGGGCGCGGCGTGAGAGTTCGTGTTCCAGTTCATCGCCGATGGGCGCGCGATCCTGGGGCGCCACGCCGATCATGCGGCGCATGATCCCGTCGAGTTCGGCGTCGCGGGCGTGGATCTGGCGCTTGGTGGCGAAGCGGCGGCTGCCGCGATCTTGGGCCTTGAGAGCGGATGGGTCGCCCTGACCCGCGCCGCCCAGCCAGTCGGCACGCTTCGCGACAAAGAGGCCGTCTCCGTTCCCGTCGTCGGTGTACAGACGGTCGATGCTGTCCAGACGCATCAATCGCTCGCCGTCGAGCGTTGCACCGGTGGGGAGAAGCGGCAGGTGCTCGTCGAGCATTCGGAGAACCGCCACGGCGGCTTCTGGCGCGAGGTGGCCGGCCATCGCCGCATCGCGCACTCGCTCAAGTCCCAGCGACTCGACAGCGACCCCGACCACTCGGCAGATCAGCACGGGGTGCGAAGCCGCGACCCGCCTCGCCATCCAGAGGTTCTGCTCGAAGGCCGCGACAAACTCCGCTTGGTCGCCGGTGCGCGCGGCGTGCGCCATGCGGGCCGCGTTGAGGCGGGCGAAATCTCTGCTCTGGCCGAGGTGCGGCAAGGTGATTTCAAGAAGAGGCAGGTCCTGCGGCGGGGGGATCAGGTGGTCGGTCGCCGCGAGACGGGCGAGGAGGTTCAGGAGGCCCGAGTCGCGGGCGTCGGCGAGTTGGCGCTCGATGCGTTCAATCTGCTCGTCGAGCGGATACGGCTCGGTAAGCGTCTCGGGCGCCCAGATCAGGGTGTAGTTGACGTATCCCTCGTTGTGCAGCGCAAAGGCGTCGTCGTGGTGGCGCACACGGATTACCTCGTGCAGCGCCGCGGCCTGCTCGAAGATGTCCCAGCCGTTGGCCCCCGGCGGTTGGTGGGCCTCGGCGACGGCCCGAAGTTCAGCGCGGTAGTCACGGGGGAAGGCGGGAGGGAGGGTCGCCGAAGACGAAGTGTCGTCGTACACGGTCAGAAGGACGAGCGCGATGGTGATGACGACGGCAAGGGCCGGCACGACCAGAGCCAGAAGGCGGAGACAGCGGCGCATTTGTGGAGTGTACCGGCTGGGGCAGGGGATGATGCCGGGAAGCCGGGAGTTCGCCCGCTTTGCTCGCGGAGCGCCGGAGCATCGACTTCGGCCCAAAGCGGGCCAAGTCGATGGCACGAATCACGAAAGCACGATGCGCACGCCACGGAGTGGCGTGGTACCCGGGGTGTGGTACTCGGGGGGGGCCGCGTCGCTTACTTCTGCGAATACTCGTACACCCCCCGCCCCGTCTTGTCACCCAGCCTTCCCGCCGCGACGAGTTGCTTGAGGAGCGGGCAGGCGCGGTAGCGGTCGTTGTTCAGGCCGTCCGCCAGCACGTCCATGATGTGCACGCACGTATCCAGCCCGATGAAGTCGGCCAGGCGCAGCGGGCCCATCGGGTGATTGCACCCCAGTTTCATGATCTCGTCGATGTGCTGCGGCTCGGCGACGCCCTCCATCCAGGCGTAGAACGCCTCGTTGATGAGCGGCATGAGAACGCGGTTGCTGACGAAGCCGGGGCGGTCGTTCGCGGGGACGGGCGTCTTGCCCATCGCCTCGGCCAGCGCAATGGTGCGGGCGGTGGTCTGCTCGCTCGTCGCCAGGCCCTTGATGACCTCGACGAGTTTCATCACCGGCACGGGGTTGAAGAAGTGCATCCCGATGAAGCGGTCGGCCGCGCCGCCCACCGCCGTCGCCAGTTCCGTGATGCTGATGGACGAGGTGTTGGTGGCGAGCAGCCCGCCGTCGGAGACGAGGCCGACGAGTTCGGCGAAGAGTTGCTTCTTCACGCCCGCGTCCTCGACGACAGCCTCGACGATCGCGTCGCACCCGGCGAGGGCGTCAAGGCCGTCGGCGTAGGTCAGCCGGCCCTTGGCGGCGTCGGCGTCGGCCTGGGTCATCTTGGCCTTCTCGACGGCCCGGGCAAGGAGTTTGTCGTGCAGCGAGCGGCACTTCTGGAGCGCGCCCGGGAACGGGTCGTGGACGATCGTGGTGAACCCCGCGACGGCCGCCACCTGCGCGATCCCGCCGCCCATCTGGCCCGCCCCGACGACGCCGATCTTCCTGACATTGTGCATGGATGCTCCCTTCGTCCCGGTGTCCGGCGGAGGATATGGCGTTCGGTTACTCCGGCGTCAACGCGTCACATCGGCGCTGCCACAGGACGTGATCCACCACGCGCCGCCGGGCCGTGGGCCGGCACCACTCAGTGCACCGTCGAGCCGCACACGGTTCCAATAGCCGCTTCGAGCCGAGATCGCACTCTACGTCGCCGCTTCTTCAGACGAAGACGATGGTCCGTTCCGGTCGGCCCCTCCCTTGGACTCTCTGATCTCGGCGGCGATGGCTTCGGGCGTCCAACCGTCCAGCCACGCGCTTCGCTCGGCTGTGTAGTCGCCGTATCCCTTGTTGAACTCGCGCAGGAAGCGGATCGCCCCAGCAGGCCGAGCCTCTCGTGGAGTACGCGGAGCCCCTCACGCCGGAGTTGCTCGGGAGACATGTTCTCAGCCCTGACCATTCGTAGCCTCTCGTGTCCACTCCAGCGGGTTCCGGACCCGCGCTCCGCACTTCGGATTCAACCGCTCCGCGCGATCGGCGAACCCATCATCGGTTGTCAGAAGGATAGCACAGCGACCGCTCTCCGCGAAGGCGAGATGAAGCGCGTCGATGCCTCGGAGTCCGGTCGAGGCGAGTTCGGACGCCCGGGACTCAACCGCCCCGGAGAGGGTCAGCACCTCGATCGCGGTTCCCAGACGCAGCAGTGCATTGGCCCGCTTGTGCGGGTCCGGATTCCGTTGCACCTCCCAGTACACGGCGTCGCTCGCGATCCAATCATGGATCCGCCCCTCGCAAAGCGCGAACACCCGTTCGATCGCGTCCGTCTCCGCCCGGACCCGCGGCTGGGTCTGGTCGTAGTCGGGTCGGCTGATGCAACATACGTCGAGGTAGATCCGCACGATCGGCGATCATACCGGCGGAGGCCAAACCGCGCCCCGGCTCCGGCCTTCCGGGTACGATCGGGGCGTGCCCAGCATCGATCAACTTGAACGCCTGCTCGCCGTGGACCCGACGGACGGGTTCGTGCTCTACGGGCTGGCGCAGGAGTGGGCGAAGCGCGGCGAGCATGAGCGTGCCGTCGAGTACTACCGGCGTGCCGCGGCCGCCGACGCCGACAACGCCTACACGCACTTCCACCTGGCGAGGTCGCTCGAAGCGATGGGGGACGAGGACGGGGCGAGGCGGGCGCTCAAGGACGGGTTGGCCGTCGCGCAACGCACAGGCGACACCAAGGCGGCCTCCGAGATCGCGGCGTACCTGGGGCAGTTGTCGTGAGCGCGGTCGAGATCAGAGCCGGGCAGCGGATCACGGGCCTTCGCCGCTCGAAGCGAGATGCCACGCTGGTCGTGGTAATGCTCGACGGCGCGCGCGCGGGTGAGGTCGATGCGGCGGAAGCGGAGCGGCTGGGCATCGTGCGGGGCGCGGCCTTAGACGCGAGCGTGGCGGCAGGTCTTCACGCAGCGATCGCCCTGTGCGCCGCCCGGCGGGATGCGGTGCGGCTCGCCCGCGCCCGCCCCCGCACCAGGGCCGAACTGGTGCAAAGGCTGACCGAACGCGGGCACAGTGCCGCAGTCGCGGTTGCGGCCGCGGAGCGGCTCGCCGACTCGGGGGCTATCGACGAACGGACGGTCGCGGAGGTCGCGGCGATCGGCATGGCGGAGCGGAAGGTCTCGCGCCGGCTCGCGCGCGATCGGCTCGTGCAGCGGGGCATCGACGAAGGTCGGGCGGCCGGTGCGATCGAGCGGGCGTTCGGCGACCGGGACGACCTCGACCTGGCAATCGAGGCCGCGCGACGCCGGGCCGCATCCGTGCGTGGGCTTGAACCCGACGCGGCCCGCCGACGGCTCGCGGGGTTCCTCGCCCGCCGCGGGTACGACGAGGAGACCTGCATTGAAGCCGTCCGTGTGGTGCTGGGCGGGGTGGAGTGATACGCTGGGGGCATGACACACCCACGCCGGCATTTCCCGGTACGACCCCTGCTTGCCGTGCTGGCTGCAGGGTCTTTCCTCACCGGCTGCATGAGCCACCACAACGACCGGGCGACCCTCGGCGACAGCGCCCGGCTGGAGGCGATCGACGGGCACTGGGCAGAGCCGCGCCCGGACCGCGTCGCCGACGCCCCGTCGCTGACGGGCCTCGACCGGTCGAACTGGGCGCTTGTCCGATTCGAGGCGGGCGTGGACGGCGTCTCGCACAGGCCGACCTACGCGACGCTGCACGCAGGCCCGACCGACACCGCGCGCGCACGTGGTGAGTTCCCGACGCCGATCTCCGCCCTCGATCTCGAG
>JAHCJE010000046.1 GCA_026128865.1 Phycisphaeraceae bacterium
AGGAGTGCGCCGTCGGCGACGATGGGTATGGTTGCGCCCTCGACGGAGAGGGCGAAACTCTTGAAGCCTGCGACGGCGACGGCCGCGCCCGCGCCGACGAGGCCGCCGACGAGGGCGAGGATCACGCCCTCGGCGACGATGAGCGCGGCGACGAGCCGGCCCGGAAAGCCGAGGGTCTGGAGGACGGCGTGCTCGGAGACGCGGCTCTGGACGCCGAGGACGATCGAGTTGCCGACCAGGGCGAGGACGGCGACCAGGCAGCCGAGGCCGAGCCAGCGTGCGAAGCCGACGATCTCGATGATGTCGTCGGCGATTCGTCCGATGAAGGCCTTCTCGGTGAATGTCGTGGTCGGTTCCTGGGCGTGGCGGAAGGTATCGTCGATGTCCTTGGCGACGCGTTCGAGCATCGAGGGGTCCGCGACCTTGACGTTGAACTGGGTGACGACGCCGAGGCGGTTTCGCTGGGCCAGTTGCACGAACTCGAGGGAGGTGTAGGCGACGTTCCAGTCCTGGGGGTCGTCGGTGCGGATGACGCCTGCGACGTAGGCGGTGATGCCGGCGGCATCGAAGGTGACGCCGGGGCGCAGGCCGCGCCGGCTCGCGAGCGTCTCGCCGACGAGCGCGGCGTCTGTGCGGCGCATCCAGTCCTCGGCCGAGCCGGAGACGAACGTGAGTTTGTCGGCGCGGTCGGCGAGGAACTGTTCCTTGGGCACGCCGCGGTAGGTCACGACGTCGAGGCTGGTGCGGCAGTTGGAGACGACGATCTTCATGGGGATCGCGGAGACGACGCCGTCGATGCGCTCGATGCGGGAGAGGTAGTCCTGGGGGAGTTCGCTGGTGGCGGGGCAGTAGCGGTCTTCGCGGTAGACGACGAGGGTGGTGTCGCCGGCGGTGGCGCGCGTGGCGGCGGTGACGCCGCGGTCCATGGCCTGCACCGCGGTGAAGAGGAACATGGCGATGGCGATGCCGGCGATGGTGAGCGCGGTGCGCACGCGGTGGCGGGCCACCTGCTTGAGCACGTAGGGCGCGCAGCGCAGGATGCTCATGCTGCCCCTCCGATCCCGACGGCGACGCCGCTCTCGATGAGCCTGCCTTTTTCGAGGTGCAGGGTTCTCGTGGCGTGCTCGGCTGTCTTCGGGTCGTGGGTGACCATGATGATGGTCTTGCCGAGTTCCTGGTTGAGTTCGCCGAGCAGGGCCATGACAGCGGCGGCGGCGGTCTTGTCGAGGTCGCCGGTAGGCTCGTCGGCGACGATGATGGCGGGGTTTGTGACGATGGCCCGCGCGATGGCGACGCGCTGCTCCTGCCCGCCCGAGAGTTGCCGGGGGAAGTGGTCGAGTCGGTCCGCGACGCCCACTCGCTCCAGCGCGGCCATGATTCGTGCGTGGCGATCGCGCCGGCTCAGGGGGTGAAGCAGCAGAGGGAGTTCGACGTTCTCGTAGGCCGTGAGGACAGGGACGAGGTTGTAGAGTTGGAAGACATAGCCGACGTTCTCTGATCGCCATGCGGCGAGTGCGTTTCTGCTGAGACTGGCGAGGTCCGTGCCGCCGATGCGCAGTGTGCCGCGGGTCGGGCTGTCGATGCCGGCGATGAGGTTGAGGAGCGTCGTCTTGCCGCTGCCGCTGGGACCCATGAGGGCGAGGAACTCGCCGGCCTCGACGTCGAGGTCCAGGCCGTCGAGCGGACGGATGACGTTGTCGGCCTTGCGGTACTCCCGCGTCAAGGCTCTGCATTCGATCATGGTCATCGTGTTCCCTCCCCGCCACGCGAAGCGAAGCGCACCCGCTGGCCCTCGCGCAGTCCGTCCGCGTCAACGACGATCAGCGCACCCGGCTGGACCGGACCGCTCACGACAGTCCATCCCGCCGAATCACTTTCTCTCTGCACATGAACAGCGCGTGCGACGCCCCGGTCGCCGCGCCTGCTCGTCACCGTCCACACCTGCACTCCCCCGTGGTGGGCGTGCAGGGTGTCGCTGGGCACACGCACGCGAACCGGGCCGCTCGCTGGGGTTGCGGCGCCCTGCTGCGCCGATTCGCCGCGCGGAAGGAAGCGGACGCGCGTGAGCATCTCGGGACGAAGCAAAGGGGATGGTTCGACCACACGCACCTTCGCCTGGAGGGTGTTCTTCTGGAGGTCTGCCTCGTGGGTGATGCGGAGCACCTCGCCCTCGAAGACGCGGTCGGGCAGCACCTCGACGACGACCTCGCACCGCTGCCCCACGAACAGGTGCGAGGCGTCGGCCAGGGGCACGTCCACGCGGACCTGCAGGCGCTCGGGGTCGTAGAGCAGGGCGACGTGGCCGGAGTGCATGTCGTCCATCATGCGAACGACCTTGTCGCCGGGGGCCTTGAGCCGGCGCTGCACGTAGCCGTCGATGGGGGCGCGGATGACCATGCGGTCGAGTTCGAGGGCGGCCTCGTCGCGGGCGGCGCGTGCCCGAAGGACGGCCGCGTGTGCCTTGTCCAGCGCTGCCCGGGCCGAGTCGAGCCGTCGGCGTTCGTCGATGCGCAGGGCGAGGTTGCGCTCGGCCGCACGCAGATCGGCCCGCAGGCGTTCGCTCCGGGCGGCGAGCAGCGGTCGCATGGCTTCGAGCGACTCCACCGTCGCCCGCTGGGCTTCGACGCGCTGGCGTGCGACGATCACTTCGAGTTCGGTAGCCGCCTGGCCGGCCCGCGAGCGCTCCGCACGTGAGAGTTCCTCCTCGTACTGCACGAGCGTCGCGCGGGCCGCGGCGATCATCGAGGGCAACTGGGCGACTTCCGCCTCGCTCTCGGCCAGCGCGGCCCGCCCGGCCTCGACGGCACGCTCACGCTCGACCGGCTCGTTCCAGTCCGTCTCGGCCGCCCGAAGTTCGGCCTCGGCGAGCGCGAGTTCGGCCTGCGCGACGGACAACTCCGCCTCCGCGCTGCTGAGTTTCAGTTCCGCGTCGATCGAGACCAGCCTCGCGACGACCTGTCCGGCCGCCACGCGGTCGCCTTCGAGCGCCTCGATGTGCTCGACCACGCCGTCCGCGAGGGCGGCGGCCGCGACGTAATACGGCTCCGCTTCGAGCCAGCCCGGCGCCTGAACGGCGGTGCCGACGCGCCCCGCGCCCGCGTGGCGATCGCCGGTCACGACCGCATCGCGAGGCTCGTCGGTGCGGTCGAAGATGGCTTGCGTGACCTGGACGGTACGGACCGGACTGAGAGTCGGCCACGCGCTCCACGCGACGACCAGCACGGTCAGAGAGATCACGGTCAGCGGCACGATCACCGCCACCTTTGACCGCCGCGGCACGTCCGCGTCGGACCGATCGCCCTCGATTGTTCCAGCCGTCATTGGTGTTGCTCCAGAGCCTGTGTTCGCCCGCGCGCACGATCGGCGCGCACTTTCCGTGTTACACGGCGGCGACGGCTCTGGGAGGACGCTTGAGGCGCGACGTCCACGCGTCGCCGGCCGGTCCCGGCGCATCGGAGAAGACCTGCTCGATCTGATCCCGCCATTCGGCAGGCACGCAGCGCGCGACGCTCAAGGGAACCTTGACGATGCCGTGGTGCAGCACGACTTGGGACAGTCGCACCCGCGCGGACGACGGTCGTCGCGGTCGCGGTCGGACGGTTGTCCTTCGTCGGCTCCCTGGGGCGTTTCGCCGTCGCAGCACTCGTGGCCGCCTTCGCCCTCGGCCGAGGGGGCGGCGGCGGGTCCGTCCGGGACGGCGCAACAGTCGTCCGTCGCGTGCACGCCCGCGAGCAGGGGCTGCAGGAAGACGCCGACGGCGAGCATCAGGATGGCGAACCTCGCCAGCATCACACTGACTATATCGACTCGGTCCGGGCGGGGATGAGCCACGCTGGCACATGCCCGGACCCCCCATCCAGACCCGACATCCCAAAGAGCACAACCCCGCCATATCGGCGGGGCTGCCTCGAAGCACGGGCGAAGGGACTCGAACCCCTAACCTCCTGATCCGTAGTCAGGTGCTCTATCCAATTGAGCTACGCCCGCCCGAGCGAACCTCCCGGCCCGCACCCGGAAGCCTTGGTAACTTTGCCCTGCCCCCTCTGGCAAGCCTACCCTCGTCCCTCGCCGCTTGATTTCCGCCCTTACCCTGCCACGATTGGAGTCCAGCAAGGGCACGCCCCACGATCCAGAGCCTGTAGAGGAACCCGATGGCGCACTCAAACTCCGCCCGCAAGCGCATCCGCCAGAACGCCAAGCGACGCGCCCTGAACCGGTGGCGGCTCCGCTCGATGCGAGCAGCGATCAAGAAGTTCCAGGACGCGCTCGCGCAAGGGACCGCCAAGGATGCCGCCGAGGCCTACCGCGAGTGCTCCTCGGTGATCGACCGCACGGCCCAGAAGGGCGTGATCCACAAGAACCAGGCCGCCCGCCGCAAGAGCAGGCTCTGTGCTCGCCTCAAGGCGAAGCAGACCGCCGGCGCCTGACCATGCTCCACGCAGTAGATCTTCCGTTTGCGCACGGCTCACTGCCGGGTGTTCGGTGTCGTTGCCTCCGTGTCGCTCTCACACTGATCCCGCACGCTCAGCACGCTCCATCCCATTCCACGCTACCTTCAAGCCATGAGCCGGCCCACCCGGAGCGAGAGCCGCATCGGCCGCGGCGGATGGGATTCGTCCGCCAGGCAGGCACTCCGGCCCGCTCACCTACGGCGAGGCTTCCGCAAGCCCCCTCCACATCCTCGTCTTTCTTTCCCCGCTGATCCTTCTCTACGAGGTCGGGGCGATCGTGTACTTGCCCGGCGAAACGATCGCGGCCCGGGGTATTCTCGCTCTCTCGCGTGTTCGAGTCATTCGGCACGTCGGGCTGCACCTGCCGGCCGGATTGCTGGTCGTTGTCCCGCGGTCGGCACGCGGCGGAAACGGACTCGCTGGCGTGTCCGATCGCCTTATCTCGCGTTCATGCTGATGGAGTCGTGCGTCTGGACTGTGCCCCTCTTCCTGTTCGCGCTGCTGATGACCGCCGGCCCTGCACTGCAGCCCGAGGTCGCCACGGCTTGCGGTAACCGCGAGCGGTCGTGGCAGGCACGGCTCACGCCTTCTCGATCGGCGCGGGTCTATACGAAGAACTCCTTGTTCCGCATGACTTTCATCGCCGCGGCCCACTTCGTCCTCGCAGACATGCTCCGGCTGCCTGACCACTGGGCAAAGATCGGATCAGCGGTGGTCTCAGCCGTGGCGTTCATGCTCTACCACCACGCGGCAACGCCGGTCGAATCAGCATTCTTCCTGGTCGCAGGCCTGTACTTCGCGGGACTGTACATCCTGCGCGGCTTCGGGATCGTTGTGGCGGTCCACGCCCTGTACGACGTGCTTGCCCTCGTCATCATGGGATAGAGGGAGGTACTTTGATCGGGTCTTGATCGTCCCCTCTGCCCCTTCTGCCCCGTACTTCGGTCCTGTTTTCTCGCCTTCTGATTCGCCCTCCCCTCCGCTACACTTGGGCTGGTCCGCCCCCGGCCGGTCAGCCGATCTCAAGGGCAGGGCGTGTCCGTTCGACCGGGGCAGTGCCCGCCCTCGACGAGCCAAGGAGGTCCGGGTATGGGTCTCGACTTCGCAATCGATGAGCTGTACGCGACCGGCTGGTCGCCCCTCGACACGCGGGACTGCGGAACGCCACGCACGACGGGTGGCCTTTCGTCGCTCGCCAGGGTCGAGCAGGAGTTCGCCGCCGCCGGGTTTCCGGTGAAGGTCCGGCACGTGCAGTTGTTCGACTGTTACCGGGCCGAGTGGCAGGACGGCACTGGCCAGCCGGCCGGCGCGGTCGTCGGCCGAACCGCCGCGGAGGCCGCGGTCTTCGCGCTCTCGCAGATGCGCCGTGCGACGGCGTCGGTCTCGGCTGCTGCTTACTGTCTGACTGGTCGTGCCCTCGAACCCGCAACGGCACCTTCCCTGGCGTGCCCGCGGGTCGCCGGTCCTTGACGCCTCCCTGCCCGGGCCTATGCTGCCGCGAGTCTGTTGGCCCCATCGTCTAGCCTGGTCCAGGACGCCAGGTTCTCATCCTGGAAACCGGGGTTCGAATCCCCGTGGGGTCATTGTCCCGAGGTCCGATCGAGTTTCTTTGAGCGAATACCGCACGCGTCCGACCAACCGATGCACGCTCGGAGATTACCGTCCGGACAGTCTTGGTGTGACTATCGCCTGATCTCGACCGGCTCAAAGCCGGTGCGGTACTCGCGACGCACGAGCGTGCGGTTCGCCTCTGTGTGGTTCGTGAACGACAGGCTCGCGCGGTCCCAGTCCAGCGATTGGCCGGGGTACTTTGCCGCCTTCACCGCGAGCAGGCCCGGCTCGGTACAACGGATGCCGATGTCGAAGGGCATCCAGAGGTGCGGCGTGTCGCGCCCCAGCGCCTTGTCCACCCAGGCGTGCCAGTGGCTGAACTTCTCGTAGGTGGGCAGGCCCGGCCATTCCATGCCGTCGGTCTTGCGGCCTTCGCGCCAGATTTCGAGCGGCCCCTCCGGGGCGAGGACGAGCGTGCCGCCCTCGCAGACGACGATGGTGACGATGCCGCTGGGCCACTCGCCCTCGCCGATGCCGAGGTGAGCGCGGTCGGGCCGCATGTGCGAGTCGTAGAAGTGGAAGTTGCAGGTCGTGTTCGCGAAGCGGTCGCTCTTCACGGCGTAGGTGACCGTCGAGAGGACGCGGTCGGCGTGGAAGTGCGAGAGGTCGCGCGACGGCGTCCTCGTGCAGACGCGCACGGGGCTGGTCAACTCGGGGAAGGCGTAGAACAGCACGTCCGTCAGGTGGACGACCCAGTCGGTGATCTGCCCGCCGCCGTACTTCCACCAACTGCGCCATTGCCGCTGGACCATCTGGTGTCTGCACGGCTCGTGCTGCGCTCCGTTCAGCCAGAGGTCGCTGGAAGCCGCGACTGGCCAGGTCGATGTGCCGTCGGCGAAGTAGTGCCCGCCGGCGAGCGAGCCGTTGCCGAAGGTGATGTGGACTTCGATGACCTTGCCGAGGCCCCCGCTGCGCAGGATGTCCACGGCCGCGCGTCGCGGCGCGTGCTCGATCCGCTGGGCGCCGACCTGCGTGACGAGGTTGGAGCGCTGCGGGCGCGTTCGCGGTATCGAGTTCCTCGAGTTGCTGCACGAGCGGCTTCTGGCCGTAGACATGCTTGCCTCGCTCGAGCGCGAGCGTCATGATCGCGCAGTGCGAGTGGTCGGGCGTGGCGACGATCACGCCGTCGAACTTGTCGCCGTGCTTGTCGAAGGCCTCGCGGTAGTCCTCGCAGGTGAAAGCGTCCGGGTGCTCACGGGCGGCCTCGGCGCGAGGGCGTTGGCGTCCACGTCGCACAGGCCGACGATCTCGGCGAGCGGGTGCGAGGCGATGTTGTGCCGGTCGGCCCCGCCGATCGTGCCGATGACGCCGATCAGGAGAGAACCCGGAGTTTGCTCGCGGCCCGCGCCGGCCTCGCCAGCCCAACGCCCGGGGCCACGAACGCCGCCGCGCCGAGGACGGCAGCGGCCTGAAGAAAGTCACGCCGGAGTAGGTGCCCGGATCGGTGCCATGAGACTCCTCCCAACCGCGGTCGCCATGCCGCGTGCTCAGCGGGCGCGGGATCGCGGTCGCGTGGCCACATCCGCCGCAAGCCCGCTCTTTCGAACGGCGGTGAGTCTACCGGGAATCGCACATCATATGAGATGGAATCCAGGGCAGGCGGAGGCGATCGGTTCGGACACAACTCCGCGAGCCGCGGCAATGACCCTGACGGGATTCGAACCCGTGTTACCAGGATGAAAACCTGGTGTCCTGGACCTGGCTAGACGACGGGGCCTGAGCGCGGCCATTGTAGCCCGCGCGCACCGTCCGACCACCGAACGCGCCATCGCGCCGCGTACCATCACGCATGGCGGCCGAGACCCGAGACGAGTCCGTCACGCCGATGCCGGTTCCCGCGGACGCCCCCGGCGTGCTGCTCTTCGGGGGCACGTTCGACCCGCCGCACCGAGGGCACACCGAGCCGGCGGCCGCCGCCCGCGACGCGATGATGCCGCCGGGGTCGTGGCTGGTCTTCGTGCCGGCGGCCCGCTCGCCGCACAAGTCGGCGGCGCCTGCAACGAGCCGCGCAGCCCATCGCGGCCATGCTCCGGCTGGCGATCGCCTAGGCTGGCGCGGGCGGTTGTGTGGACGGATGAGATCGATCGGGCCTCGAGCGCGCTGGCGACGAGCCGAGTTGGTGGGTGGAGACGCTGCGACGTGCGAAGCGGGCGCTGCCCCCGGGCACGGCACTGCGGTTCCTCATCGGGTCGGATCAGGCGGCGGCGTTCCACCGTTGGCGCGAGTTCCGTGAGGTCCTTGCCCTCGCCGAGCCGGTCGTCGCTGCGTGAGCCGATCGCCGACGCGGCCACGCTGGACGCCGCGCTGGAGGCGTCCGGAGAGTGGACAGCGGCGGAGCGGCGCGCCTGGCAGGAGCGCATCGCGCCCGCGCCGATCATCCCGGCGTCCGCGACGGCGATCAGGGTCGCCCTGAACCAGCGGCGGTGTGTGGTGGAGGGCGACAGTGCAGGGGAGTCGCCGGTGCGTGGTCTGATCTCACCGGACGTGTGCGAATACATCAGGAGACAGAGTCTCTACGTGGAGTAGTTCAAGACGGGGATTCCGGAAATCCGGCCGGGAGAATCCTCGGGCCTGGACCCCACCATGCCGAGGCACTAAACTAGTCCAGACTGGTTGATTCAGGAGCCATCCGCCATGCTGTCCGTGGGATCGTTCGAGGCCAAGACTCACCTCCCCCAACTCCTCGAACGTGTGGAGCGAGGAGAGTCCATCACCATCACCCGTCACGGCAAGCCGGTGGCACGCCTCGTCCCCGTCACCAACGGCGAGGCCCGCATCACCGTCCCCGATCTTCTCGACAAGTTCCGCGAGTTGCGAGCCGGGGTGAGCAAGGACGGCCCGTCCATCCGTCAACTG
Organism: Phycisphaeraceae bacterium; assembly: GCA_026128865.1. Classification (GTDB taxonomy): domain Bacteria; phylum Planctomycetota; class Phycisphaerae; order Phycisphaerales; family UBA1924; genus CAADGN01. The sequence continues at coordinate 8,919 of JAHCJE010000046.1, forward strand.
ATCGACGAAGGCAGGCGGTACTGAGTGGTCGTCCTTGACGCCTCCATCGCGCTGGCCTGGGTGCTCCCAGACGAACAATCCGTTCTGGCGGACGCGGCGCTGCGTCACACGATCGAAGCGGGCGCGATCGTCCCCCCGCTGTGGTCGCTGGAAGTGGCCAACGCGTTGCTCGTCGCCGAGCGTCGCGGCAGGTTGAGCGGTGAGCAGGCGGCCGCTGCGGTACAACTGCTCGCAGCCGTGCCGATCCGCGTCGCGGCTCCTTCCCCGGAGGCGGACTTCGGCCGCACCGTCCAACTCGCCCGCATCCACGCGCTCTCGGCTTACGACGGTCGCCCAACCTTCGGCGAGCGCACGGCAAGCCCGCTCGCTACGCTTGATGCCCGGCTGCGAGACGCGGCGAGGAGCGCGGCGATCCCCATCTTCGCCCCAGATGACTCGGCCGCTGACGACTGACCACACACGCCCCATCGTTCTGCGTGGACCGTCCCATGCCCGACACCCCCGACAACCGCGCCATCATCCGCCACGATCATCGACGAGGACATGCCCGGCCAGGGGGCGTGTGCACACGCGGTTCCCGCCTGAGCCGAACGGCTACCCACGTCGGGCACGCCAAGAGATCTGCCTGAACTCTCGGCCCGCGCAGGAGTACGGCGGGAAGTTCAACCTTCGCTTCGACGACACCAACCCGCTCAAAGAGGAGATGGAGTTCGTCGAGGGCATCAAGCGCGATGTCCTCTGGCTCGGCGCGGACTGGTCCGGCCCGCACGGGGGCGGCATCTTCTGGTCTTCCGATTACTTCCAGCGGATGTACGACTACGCCGTCGAACTGGTCAGGAAGGGCAAGGCCTACGTCTGCGATCTGACCGCCGAACAGACCCGCGAGTACCGCGGCACGCTCACCGAGCCGGGCCGGCCCAGCCCGTACCGGAACAGGTCCGTCGAGGAGAACCTGGACCTGCTCGATCGCATGCGGCGCGGCGAGTTCCCGGACGGCTCGCGCACGCTGCGGGCGAAGATCGACATGGCCTCGCCGAACCTGAACCTGCGCGACCCCGTGATGTACCGCATCCTGCACGCGACGCACCACAACACCGGCGACGCCTGGTGCATCTACCCCATGTACGACTGGGCGCACGGGCTGGAGGACTCGATCGAGGGGATCACGCACTCGATCTGTACGCTCGAGTTCGAGAACCACAGGCCGCTCTACGACTGGTTCATCCATGCCATCAACGAGGGCCGCACCGACGACGGCTCCGGCCCGTGGGGGAAGAGGATCCCGCACCCGCGGCAGATCGAGTTCGCCAAACTGGCCCTGACGACGGTGCTGATGAGCAAGCGCAACCTGCGCCGCCTCGTCGAGGAGGGGTACGTCGCGGGATGGGACGACCCGCGGATGCCCACGATCTGCGCCATGCGCCGCCGCGGCTACACGCCCGAGTCCCTCCGCAATCTGTGCGAGCAGGTCGGCGTGACGAAGTACAACAGCGTGACCGAGGTCGTCGTGCTCGAGAACGCCGTGCGCGATCATCTGAACAAGGGTGCGCCACGCCGCATGGCCGTCCTGCGTCCGCTGCGGGTCGTCATTTCGAACTGGGCCGACGGCGGGGACGCGGATCGTGTCGAGTGGATGGACGCGGTCAACAACCCCGAGGACCCCGGCGCGGGCACGCGCAGCGTCCCCTTCACGCGAGAACTCTTCGTCGAGCGCGACGATTTCATGGAGGATCCTCCCAAGGGCTTCTTCCGCCTCGCGCCGGGCGTCGAGGTTCGCCTGCGCTACGCCTACTGGATCACCTGCCGCGAAGTCGTGAAGGACGCGGCGGGCAACGCCGTGGAACTGCGATGCACCTACGACCCGGCCACCCGCGGCGGCGAGAGTCCTCCCCCCGGCCCGGACGGCAAGGTCCGCAAGGTGAAGGCCACGCTGCACTGGGTGAGTGCGTCGCATTGCCGCCGGGCCGAGGTTCGCCTCTTCGACCGCCTCTTTGTCGCGGACGAGCCGGGCAAGCGGACCGGCAACTTCCTCGACGACGTGAACCCCGCTTCGCTGGAGACGATCCGCGACGCCGCGGTCGAACCCTCGCTCGTCGAGACGACTCCCGACGAGCCGGCCTGGCCCGACGGCATCCGGCGGTTCCAGTTCGAGCGTCTCGGCTACTTCTGCGTCGATCCGGATTCGACGGCCGACCGGCCCGTCTTCAATCGCACCGTCACGCTCAAGGACACCTGGGCGAAAGTGGCCGCGAAGGGGGGGTGACCCCTCGCCCGCCGCGATCGCCCGCTATCCTCCCGCCCATGTCGCTCACCGTCACCGGCACCATCGGCATCGACACCGTCTTCACACCCGACGGGCAGCACCGCGAGAACGTGCTCGGCGGGTCGTGCACGTACTTCGCAGCCGCGGCCTCGTTCTACACGCCGGTTCGCATGGTCGCCGTTGTGGGCGATGACTTCCCCGCTGAGTTTCGCCGGACCATCACCGGGTTCGCCAACGTCGATGCCGCCGGCCTGGAAACCCGGCGCGGCAGCAAGACCTTCCGCTGGGGCGGGCGTTACCAGCCGGACATGGACCACCGCGACACCCTCTACACCGAACTCAACGTGCTGACCGAGCCCCCCCCCCCGGTGCCCGACGCCTACCGCGACTCGCGCTTTGTCTTCCTGGCGAACACCCACCCGGCCGTGCAGATCGGCCTGCTGGATCAGTTCCCCGACCGGCGGCTGGCCGTCGCGGACACGATGGACCTCTGGATCAACACCACGCGGGCGGAACTCGAACTGCTGCTGACGCGGGTGGACGGCCTCGCCCTCAACTTCGACGAGGCGGAGCAGTTCACCGGCCTGCGGAACACCGTCGCCGCGGGACGCCGCCTGCTCGACTTCGGCCCGCGATTCGTCGTCGTCAAGAAGGGCGAGCACGGGGCGATCCTCATCCACCGCGACGGCATCGCCGCGCTGCCCGCATACCCCGCCGAGCGGGTCGTCGATCCGACCGGCGCGGGCGACTCTTTCGCCGGCGGCCTGATGGGCTTCCTCGCCTCGTCGCGCGACGCGGCCGAGCCAACCGCGTTCGACGCCGTCCGGCGTGCGATGGCCCACGGCACCGTGCTCGCTTCGTTCACCATCGAGGACTTCAGCCTCGACCGGCTCGCCTCGCTCACACGGGCCGAGATCGACGCCCGCTTCGCGGAGTATCAGCAGATGCTGCGGCTGCACTGAGCGGCGCAGCGCATCAGCCGTATGTCGGTCGCTGCGGCCAGCCCTCGGGCGAGTCCTCGAAGTCCTCCTGCCGGCCCCATGGCGTGAGGTCCAGCAGGCTGTACGAGTCCGTCAGCCGCTCAACGCCTCGCCCGTAGGTCGAGTAGGTGTGGAACACCTCACCGTCCACGCGGAAGAAGACGCTCAGGCCGTGCTGCTCGCCGCGCAGGAACCACGGCTCGTGGGAGCGCCGCTCAAGTTCCGTCCGGTCACTGTAGTTGTACTCGACCGGGGCGACGCGCTCGTCCTGCGTGACGTGGAAGTCGTAGTTGAAGTCGCTCCCGAACGAGGAGAACCACCGCCTGCGCCAGCCCTTCGTCGCGCGGAACGCGGCGAGTTTCGCCAGGGGCGCCCTCGACACGAGCGTGAACGAGGTGTCGCGCTGGCCGAGCATCGTGAGGTCGCCGAGCGAATCCACGAAGCCGGTGCAGCCGGGGCATCCCTTCTCCCACTCTGGGTCGAACATGAAGTGGTAGACGATCAACTGCCGCCGGCCCTCGAAGAGGTCGAGCAGTGTCGCCCGTCCATCCGGGCCGTCGAACTCGTAGCGCTTCTCGATCCGAACCATCGGCAGCCGTCGCCGCTCGGCGTTCACCGCGTCGTAGCGGCGCGTCAGTTCTTTCTCCGCTTCGAGCAGCCGGAGCCGCTCGGCGAGCCACTCCTCGCGCCCGGCGATCCGCGGGTGCGCAACCACGCCCGACTCCATGATGATGCTCCTTCCGTCGGGTCGATCACTTCTGGCGCCGGTAGTCCGCGCGCATGAACTGCCGCCATTCGCCGTCGTCGCCGAGTTTCCACGACGTCAGCACGCGGTGGTCTTCGCTCTTGAACTCGTGCACGTCGCGGTACTTCGCCATCTTGCCCTCGACGCCGAACTCCGGCCCTTCCGTGCTCAGCGTCAGGATGCGCCCTGACGGGTCGAGTTCACCCTCGTACACCCACATGAAGTCCATCATCGAGCCGACCCAGGTGCCGACGAATCGCCCCCGCCGCGGGTCGTAGCCGAGCGTGGTGAGCATCGTGCCCTCGCCGCCGCCGGGCATCTCCATGCGCCCTTCTCCAATCATCCACATCCCACCCATCGATCGGAAGCGCTCTGATCCCGAGTGCTTCGCCTTGGGCTGGTCCGGCCCCATGTCGCATTCGCCCTCGGCCGTCCATTCGCCCAGGAACCGTTCGAGCCACTTGTGCTGCTCCCCCGGGTTCGCCATCATCGTTCACGCTCCTTTATCCGGTTGATGCGTCCGATCAGGCCGGCGGTCATTCATCCGGCCGCACTCAACGAACACGCTCTTCCGCCAGCCTGCGCACCCGCTCCAGTTCGTGCCCCCACCCCTCGACCACGCCCTCGCGGTGCTCGTCGCTGATCTGCCCGATCGCCTTGTGGATCACTCTCAGCCGCGTCCCGTTACCCTCGGCCGTCAAGCGGTACTGCACGAAGTTCACCGCGGGGTACGACATGAACAGCGGGCCGCAGATCTCCAGCAGTCCCGGCGGCTTGATCACCTGGACGTGCCCCCAGAAGTGGCCCGTGTCGTTACCGAGATCTCGGAACCATCGCCCGCCCGGCCACGGCTCGATCTTCATCGGGAAGGGCGTGCCGTCGGGCATCTCGCTCACCGGTCCCATCTGGTCCAGCAACGCCGCGAACACCACCGCCGCCGGCGCAGCCACCACCACGTCCTTCGTCACTTCCAGCGACCGCACGGCGTCCTCCGTGTTGCTCGTCAGCATGACCCGCTCTCCCTTGACTTGGTGTCACTCGTCGCCATCTGCTCCGCGCGTTCCTTGATCCTGTCGAGTTGGTGGCTCCAGAACCGCTCGAACGTCTTCGCCCAGTCGTGCACCGGCTTGAGCCGCTCGCCTTCGAGGCGGTACAGGCGGTGTCGGCCACGCCGCGTGACCGACACGATCCCCGCGTCGCGCAGCACCCCGAGGTGCTTCGAGACCGTCGGCTGCGCCAACCCGAGTGCAGCGACCAACTCCCCCACCGCGCGCGAAGAACCGTCGCTCAATGCTGCGATGATGTCCCGCCGCCGCGGCTCCGCTACCGCGCCAAAGACCTCGTTCGTGCCTCCGGTCCGCACCATATTCTCAATATATTCCTCAAATGGAATGTGTCAAGCCCGCACCGACACAATTTCGATTGCGGCAGGGTCAATGGCACCTCCGCGTATCATCCCGCCCATGGCACGCATCATCGTCCTCCAGCACAGCCCCGAAGGCGTCCCCGGACGCATCGGCCTCACGCTCCGCGACCACGGACACCGCCTCGACGTCCGCCGACTCGACCTCCTCGGCGCGCCCGCCGTCCCCACAGACCTCGACGACATCGCCGGCGTCCTCTCCCTCGGCGGCCCGCAGAACGTCGGCGAGTCCCACGACTGGATGGACCCCGAACTCGCCTTCCTCAAGGCCGCCCACGACGCCGAACTCCCCGTCATCGGCGTCTGTCTCGGCGCGCAACTCATCGCGGCCGCGCTCGGCGGCGAAGTCGCCCCCCTGGACCACGCCGAGTACGGCTTCGCACCCATCGACATCACCATCCCCGGCCAGACCGAGACCATGCTCGCAGGCGTCCCCTGGCGACACGAGCAGTTCCATGCCCACGCCCACGAGGTCACGCGCCTCCCCGACGGCGCGACCCTGCTCGCCTCATCCGGGGCGTGCAAGGTCCAGGCCTACCGCGTCGGCCTGCGCACCTTCGGCTTCCAGTTCCACTTCGAGTGCGACCGCGTCATGATCGGTCGCCTCGCCGAACGCTCCCGCGACGCCCTCGCCTCTCTCGCCCTCACGCCGGAGGAGATCGACCGCCAGGCCTCGCTCCACTACGAGCGTTACGCCCTCGTCAGCGACCGCCTCGCCGTGAACCTCGCCACGTACTGCTTCCCCGCGGCACGCCTCCTCGCGGTCTGAGCATGGGCACGCGCCTCACCCTCCGCACGCCCGGCGACTACGTCCTCTCCCGGGACGTCTGCTCCTACGGCTACTTCCTCCTCGCCCCGAACCACTGGGATGCCAAGGCCCGCACACTCCGCCGCGCCCTCGACCTCTCCGGCGGCCCCACCACCGTCATCATCTCGCAGGGCAACGACTGCCGCCCCGGCGACCCGCTCCGCGTCGTCGCGGACCGCGCGCTCGCCCCCCCCGAGCGCGCCGAGGCCCGCCGACAGATAGCCCGCATGTTGCGACTCGACGAGGACGAATCCCACGTCGCCGCCTTCCACCGCGTCGACCGCCGTTGGAAACGCTCCGGCCGCGCCCGTCTCTTCCGCTCTCCGACCCTCTTCGAGGACGTCGTCAAGACCGTCACCAGTTGCAATGTCGCCTGGCCCAGCACGGTCAACATGAACCGCCGACTCTGCGAGGTCATCGGCCGCGCCGGGGCCTTCCCCACCGCCGAACGCATGGCCCGCACCCGCCCCGGCACGCTCCGCGCCCGCTGCCGAGTCGGCTACCGCGACGTGCGCCTCGTCGAACTCGCGCGCCTCTTCGCGCGCGGCGACATCAACGAACACTGGCTCGAAGACCCCGCCACCCCCGACGACGACGCCTTCGACTTCCTCCTCACCCTCCCCGGCATCGGCCCCTACGCCGCCGGCAACATCATGCAACTCCTCGGCCGATACTCCCGCCTCGCCCTCGACACCGAGAGCCTCCGCCACGCCCGCACCGTCCTCGGCTACGACGGCGCGGACCCCACCGTCCTCCGCCGCCTCAAGGCCCACTACGAGCCGTTCGGCGAGCACAGGTTCCGAAGTTACTGGTTCGAACTCTGGCGCTTCTACGAGCACAAACGCGGCCCCGCCCACACCTGGGAACGCGAGGCCGTCGAGAACACCTTCACCGCGTCGAAACTGTGATGGTGCCTGAGCGCATCGCTCAACACGCCACACGAGCTACGATGCAGGCATGTCCGCACCGTTCGCTCTGCTCACCGCGCGCACGGTCGATCCGGTGATGGCGCAGCAACGTGCGGCGTCGTTCACGAGGCGGTCGATCAAGACGTCGGCCAAGGCGGCCGGGCTGCGGCTTGCGCTCTCGATGGTGGACCTGACGACGCTGGAAGGGAAGGACTCGCCGGAAAAGGTGCGGAGTTTGTGCCGCAAGGCGGTTCGGCCGTTCGAGCGCGATGAGGAACTGCTGGGGGAACGGCTGCCGAGTTGCGCGGCGGTGTGTGTGTACCCGAGCATGGTGGCGGTGGCGAGGGAGGAGTTTGGGAAGGTTGAGGAGGAGGGGAGACGGGGCCTGAAGGGCCCCGCCCCGAGCGAGGGTGAGGGCGCGCTCAAGAGGGTCAAGGTTGCGAGCGTGGCGACCGGATTCCCGAGCGGGCAGTACCCGCTGAGCGTGCGCCTGGCGGACACGGAGCGAGCGATCGCGGACGGGGCGGACGAGATCGACATGGTGATCAACCGGGGCGCGTTCCTCGCCGGGCGGTACGCCGAGGTGGCGGAGGAGATCCGCGAGGTGGCCGCGGTGTGCGATGCCTCGAGGAGCGGGGCCTTTCCAGGCCCCGTCCACCTGAAGGTGATCCTGGAAACGGGCGAGTTGGAGACGCTCGACAACGTGCGGCGCGCCAGCGACATCGCCATCGCCAACATCCGCGACGGCGACTTCATCAAGACCAGCACGGGCAAGGTGCAGCCGGCAGCGACGATGCCCGTCACGCTCGTGATGCTCGAAGCGATCCGCGACGAATGCCTGCGCAACGGGCGACGGATCGGCATGAAGCCCGCCGGCGGCATCCGCACGGCCAAGCAGGCCCTGCACTACCTCGTGATGGTGTGGGAGACGACTTGGGGGATAGGGATCGAGGCATCGGGGCATCAAGGCACCGAGGCGGAGGGCAGCGCGTGGCTCTCGCCGGACCTGTTCCGCTTCGGCGCGAGCACGCTGGTGAACGACCTGCTCCGGCAGATCATGAAGGAACGGACCGGACGGTACTCGGCGGGGTACGACTTTTCGGAGGCGTGATGCTGCACCGGGCACGCCTGATCGTGGTGTTCGTGCTGATCGGGGTTGTCGTCAACGTGCTCGTGGCGTGGGGGTGTGCGCTGTGGAGTCCGTTGGGCTTCGAGAAACCACGATACAGACTTAGTGCGCCAAGGCTGCACAGACTCGGCTTGGCACACGACCAGCCCGCCAGAGTTCAGCAAAACATAACGCTGGACGTCGGCCCTGAGCCGTACCACTTTCACGCGAGAGGCCTGGGCGTACGACGAGAAGGCGGCCTGATTTCACTCGATTTGTTTCACCAGGTCGTGCTGTCCGGCTTCCCATTTCTCGCTCTTGAAGCGGTACATACCACTGGCAGCGCCGACCGTGGGAACACCGACACGGCATCAGAGTGGCTGTGGGCACTTCCGCCCCCTGAGAAGCTGCGTCCGGTGAAAGATCCCCTGGTGCCGTTCTTTTTTGCTACGCAAGACAGACCGCTTCCCTTGCGGCTCGTGATGCCGGGCTTTGCGCTCAACACCGCGATCTACGCAGTTGCCGCCGCAGGCCTGTATGTCCTCCCGGTCGGAGCGCGGCGCGCGCTGAGGCGTCGCCGCGGACTCTGCATTCACTGCGGCTACGACGCCCGCTCGCTTGCCGTGTGCCCCGAGTGTGGCCGGATGCAGCCCGCGCCAAAGGGGATCGAGGCGTGAGCACAACTCCTGCGAATCATGGTTCGCAACGGCCGACGCGACGTGTTGTACGACCCTTGGCGTTCTGTCTCTGTTTCGGAGTGCTTGCAACGTCGTTCTCCACGTTCCTGTGCGCACTCTGGACAGACTACTACCACTTTTACCCGGCGTCAGTATCGCCGTTGGCGTCGCACAGCGCACCCCGGTACCTCCGCGACACCTGGTCCGAGATTATCAGCGGTGAGACCCAGCGTCATCGCAGCATCGGCGCCCGCTCGTGGGAAGTGAGACTCGCTCAGACGCAGCCAGAGGTGAACTCCCCAGCAAGCGTCAAGCGTCGGTGGTCTGAGTCGGCGCGTGTGATTGTCAATAGGCATGAGTTTGGCTGGCCGTTCTTCGCGATGTATTTCGACGAACACGGCGTGCAGGGAACGGTGTCGAACGACGAAACATGGGCCCTGTTTGACGATCTCCACGCTCGTGCAGGGGCTGCCATTGGCGTCGCGATGCCTACTTGGCTCAAGCCGGTGGCGGATGGACCCGATCACAAGCGCCTTCCGGTCCTGCCGCACGTCGGCGGGTTTCTCGCCAATGCCGCGCTCTTCTCGATACTTCCGGCAATGCTCTTGCTTGCACCCGGCATGATTCGCAGGCTTGTTCGATCGCGCCGCGGACTCTGCATCCACTGCGGCTACGACGCCCGCTCGCTTGCCGTGTGCCCCGAGTGCGGTCACGCTTGCGCAACATCCCCAGCCTCGCGCGTGGCACGCGACGCCGGGGGCGGGTAGAACGGTCCCATGCTCGCCGGCCGCGCCAAGAAACGTACATCCGGGACCTGCGGGTACAACATATCCAATGGCGCTTTTGCGGGGTACTCAACGCACGGCGACCCCTTTGGGGTTGGAGAGGAGATGCGCGGACGGGTTCCGGGGGTTTCGCTCGTCGCGGACTCCTCGCTCAACCCCCGGCTACTCACGTCCAGCCCTACGGGCTGAGATGGCGCACCGCTACTCTCCCACAGGAGTTGTTGGACAGGAGTTCTCGGATGAACCCTCGAAAGGCTGGGTGGCTTCGATTCGCCGTGCTGTCGCTGGCGATCGGGGTTGTGTTGACGGTCGCCGTCGCGTGGGCGTTCGCGCTGCTCGGCACGTTCAGCGGCGGCTCGCTGCACGTGCGCTCCGCGGACGACCCGCCGCTGGACGCGCCGATCCGCGCGCCCGAGGGGTGGGACATCGCCACGTGGCGCGAGTTGCACGGCCTCGGGCTGCGCATGGACATGGTGAGCGAGCGCGAGTGGATCGGCTCGTCGCTCGTGCTGTCGCTCAACGGCGGGCCGCAGCGGACGGTGACGCACTACCGGGCCGGGTTCCCGTTCCTCGCGCTGACGTGGATCGGCGAGGGGAGCGACGTGCCGGAGCAGAGCACGACGGGCGTGGCGCGGGCGTGGTGGATGGGGATCGACGCGGGCCTGCCCGTGCGCGCCGGGGGCGTGCCGCGCTCGGGGATCGACCCGCGCCTGCCGATCCGCCCGGTGTGGGCGGGCTTTGCGCTGAACACGCTGCTCTACGGCGCGGCGGCGCGACGCTGGCCGTCGGCACGCTGCGACGCGGTCGGCGGCGGCGGCGCGGGGTGTGCTCGGCGTGCGAATACGATGTCGTCGGCCTCGCGGTCTGCCCGGAGTGCGGGAGGGCGACGGGGCGGTGAAGGAGGCCGACATGACCCGCCAGGCCGCGTCCGCGCCCCGCCGGCTCGACTTCGCCACGGAACTGACGCGGTGGGAGTACGCGGCCGCGCCGGAGACGACGAAGGTCGAGATCGCGCCCCGCTACGGGCACTTCATCGGCGGCGAGTTCGTCGGGCCGATAGGGGGGGGCGGGCACTTCGCGTCGGTCAACCCGGCGACGGAGCAGCCGCTGTGCGAGGTGGCGCAGGGGTCGGAGGCGGACGTGGACGCGGCGGTGCGCGCTGCCCGCGATGCGCTGCCCGCGTGGGCCGGGCTGCCGGGCAAGGAGCGGGCGAAGTACATCTACCGCATCGCGCGGCGCATCCAGGAGCGTGCCCGCGAACTGGCCGTGCTGGAGACCATCGACGGGGGCAAGCCGATCCGCGAGAGCCGCGACGTGGACATCCCGCTGGCTGCGGCGCACTTCTTCTACCACGCGGGGTGGGCGGACAAGCTGGGGTTCGCGTTCGCGGGGCATGAGCCGAAGCCCGTGGGCGTCTGCGGCCAGATCATCCCGTGGAACTTCCCGCTGCTGATGGCCGCGTGGAAACTCGCGCCCGCGCTGGCGTGCGGGAACACGTGCGTGCTCAAGCCCGCGGAGACGACGCCGCTCACCGCGCTGCGGCTGGCCGAGATCTGCGCCGAGGTGGGCCTGCCGCCGGGTGTTGTGAACGTCGTGACCGGCGACGGGCGCACAGGCGCGGCGGTCGTGAATCACCCGGGCGTGGACAAGATCGCCTTCACCGGCTCGACCGAGGTCGGCAAGAAGATCGCCGCGGCGGTGGCGGGCACGGGCAAGCGGCTCACGCTCGAACTGGGCGGCAAAAGCCCCAACATCATCTTCGAGGACGCGAGCATCGACCAGGCGGTCGAGGGGATCGTCGAGGGCATCTACTTCAACCAGGGGCATGTGTGCTGCGCCGGGAGCCGGCTGTTCGTGCAGGAGTCGGTGCTGGATGAGGTCGTCGAGAAACTGCGCATCCGCATGGCGAGCCTGCGCGTCGGCGACCCGCTGGACAAGAACACGGACATCGGGGCGATCAACTCGATGCAGCAACTGGCGACGATCCGGCGCTACGTCGAGGCGGGTGTCGCCGAGGGCGCGCGGCTGCACGAGGTCAACGGCCATCCGCTCCCGGATCGCGGCTACTGGTGCCGGCCGTCCTTCTTCACGGGCGTGCAGCCGAGCCACGTGGTCGCGCGCGAGGAGATCTTCGGTCCGGTGCTGGCGGTGATGAGTTTCCGCACGCCGGAGGAGGCGATCACGCGGGCGAACAACACGCCGTACGGCCTGGCCGCGGGCGTGTGGACGGACAAGGGGTCCAAGATCTTCGAGATCGCGCGTCGCCTGAAGGCCGGAGTGGTGTGGCTGAACACGTACAACAAGTTCGACCCGGCCTCGCCGTTCGGCGGCTTCAAGGAGAGCGGGTTCGGGCGCGAGGGCGGGTTGCAGGGGTTGAGGTCGTACGTACAACTCTGAAACAGATTCACCACAGAGGCACAGAGGGCACAGAGGGAGAACATGGTGGATGAGAATGCCCAGCAGGACGATCCGCTGACGCGCGAGATCATCGGCGCCGCCATCGAAGTCCACAAGACGCTCGGGCCGGGGCTTCTGGAGTCGGCGTACGAGACGTGCCTTGCGCGTGAGTTGCAGATCCGCGGCCTCGCGTTTACCCGTCAGGTCGAGATTCCGATAGCGTACAAGGGCGAACGGCTCGAGTGCGCCTACCGAGCGGACTTGATCGTGGAGGGTCGAGTGCTGGTCGAGTTAAAATCGGTGGATGACCTCAAGCCCATCCACAAAGCCCAGGTTCTGACGTATCTCAGACTGACGGGACTGCCTACCGCCCTGCTCCTGAACTTCAACACACCCTTTCTGCGCGGCGGCATCAAGCGGTTGTCCCTCTGACGGTCTTCCCTCTCTGTGCCCTCTGTGCCTCTGTGGTGAATCCCATGAGCGAACGTCTGAATGTTACAAAGACATACAAACTCTTCATCGGCGGCGCGTTCCCTCGCAGCGAGTCGGGCCGGTCGTTGAAGGTCGCCGCGGCGGACGGGCGGGTCGCCGCGCACCTCTGCCGGGCCAGCCGCAAGGACCTGCGCGACGCGGTCGAGGCGGCACGGGCGGCGCAGGAGAAATGGGCCGCGGCGACGGCGTACCTGCGGGCGCAGGTGCTGTACCGGCTCGGGGAAATGATGGAGGGGAAGAAGCGCGAACTGCGGGAGGCGATCGACCTGGGACACGGCGCCGAGGCAACGGGGCATCGGGGCATCGAGGCGGAGGTGGAGCGGGCGATCGACCGAGTGGTTCACTTCGCGGGGTGGGCGGACAAGTACCCGCAGGCGCTGGGGTGCGCGAACCCGGTGGCCGGGCCGTACCACAACTTCACCGTGCCCGAGCCTGTGGGCGTGGTGGGCGTGGTGTGCCCGGACGGGGCCCCGCTGCTGGGGCTGGTGTCGCTCGTCGCGCCGGCGGTGTGCGCGGGGAATGCGTGCGTTGTGCTGGCGAGCGAGCGTCGGCCGGTGGCGGCGTGCGTGCTGGCGGAGGCGATCGCGACGAGCGATATGCCGGGGGGCGTGGTGAACATCCTCACCGGGCTGCGTGAGGAACTTGTCCCCCACCTCGCCTCGCACCGCGGCATCGACGCGATCCACGCGGCCGGCGTGAGCGATGAGCACCGGCGCACGCTGGAACTCGGCGCGGCGGAGAACCTCAAGCGCGTGCGGGCGCTGCGCCCGGAGCCGGACTGGTTCGACGACGCCGCGTGCGAATCGCCGTGGTGGGTCGAGCCGTTCGTGGAGTTCAAGACGGTGTGGCACCCGAGCGGCACCTAGCGACAGGCTGCTCTCGGCCACCGCGCCTCGAAACAACGAGACGAACCCAACCAGAAAAAAGGCCCCGGACAACGCCGGGGCCATGCTTGACGGCAGGATGTCTCGTTCGCTCACACCCCTGCGGCCATCTTCTCCGCCTTGGCGCGGGCGTCCTCGAGGTTGCCGACGTACATGAAGGCGGACTCGGGCAGGTCGTCGCCCTCGCCGTTGCAGAGGCGCTCGAAGGAGTCGATCGTCTGCTCCAGCGGGGTGTAGATGCCCGAGAAGCCGGTGAACTGCTCGGCGACGAAGAAGGGCTGGCTGAGGAAGCGCTCGATCTTGCGCGCCCGGCTCACGGTCAGTTTGTCCTCTTCGCTCAGTTCGTCCACGCCGAGGATGGCGATGATGTCCTGGAGGTCCTTGTAGCGCTGGAGGATCTGCTGCACGCGGCGGCTGACGGCGTAGTGTCGCTGGCCGATGATGCCGGGGTCGAGGATGCGCGAGGTCGAGGCCAGCGGGTCGACGGCCGGGTAGATGCCCTTCTCCGCGATGCCGCGCGCGAGCACGACGAAGGCGTCCAGGTGCGCGAAGGCCGTTGCCGGCGCGGGGTCGGTCAGGTCGTCGGCGGGCACGTAGATGGCCTGGACCGACGTGATCGCGCCCTTGCTGGTCGAGGTGATCCGCTCCTGCAACTCGCCCATCTCCGTGCTCAGCGTCGGCTGGTAGCCCACCGCGCTCGGCATGCGGCCCAGCAGCGCGGACACTTCCGAACCCGCCTGCGTGAAGCG
>JAHCJE010000047.1 GCA_026128865.1 Phycisphaeraceae bacterium
GTCGGTCGCGCCCGCGTAGCCCGCGATCTCGCGGATGATCTCCTCCATCGCGGCCTTGTGCTCCGCGGCGGCCTGGTGGGCGGGGTCGTGGTGCATCGGGAACTGCACCGCGACGTTGATGAAGAAGCAGCCGTTGAACTCCTCGCTGTTCAGCATGGCCTCGATGGCATCGAACGCGCACAGCAACTGGCCGCGCGGCGAATCGCCGCCGTGCTTGCGCAGCAGCGTGCGGAACTCGTCGCGCCAGAAGCGGTCGTGCCAGCGAAGCACTTCGAGCACCAGCGCGTCCTTGCTCTCGAAGTGGTTGTAGAACGTGGTCTTCGTCACGCCGACGGCGTTGATGATCTGGTCCAGGCCGACGGCGTGGAACCCGTCCCGATAGAACAGGTCGCCGGCGGTCACGATCAGCCGTTCTCGCGTCGAAGTCGCCACTCGCTCGCTCCTTGGGCGGGGTTGACCACGGGTCAAGGCAATGTGGGCGGCGAGTCAAGTCGCCTCCGACCCCGGGATGCCGAATGGTATCACGTGCCCGACGGACGGTCCCGAGGGCACGAGCACGCGAACCACGAGGAGCACGACCATGCAGACCACGCAGACCATCGTCAACGGCATCGACACCGACCGCCTCAAGCGGCTCGTCGCAGACGTCTCCCGCGACCACCGCAACGGCATCGCCTTCTTCGGCGTGACGACGCGCTGGCGCGGCGGGGCCGTCAGCGAGACCGAGGTCAACGGCTGGGAACTCGGCGGTCGCCGACTGCGCAAGGACTTCAGCATCCGCATCGACGAGCCGCCGGAACTCTGCGGCACGAACACCGCCCCGAACCCGCAGGAGTACCTCCTCGCGGCGATGAACGCCTGCATCATGGCGACCTTCGTGGCGGGGTGCGCGCTGAACGGCATCGAACTCGAGAGCCTCGAGATCGAGTCGGAGGGCGAACTCGACCTGCGCGGCTTCCTGGGCATCGACGCCGGCGTCAAGCCCGGCTACGACGAACTCCGGTACACGATCCGCGTCAAGGGCAGCGGCACGCCGGAGCAGTTCGAGAAGGTCCACCGGGCCGTCGTGGCGACCTCCCCCAACTACTTCAACATGGCCAATCCCATCCGCCTCAACTCCCGCCTCGAGATCGAGTGAGCCGAGAACTGCCGCCGGAGCAGGCCCCGAAGCAGGGCCTTTTTTCCGGCTGAAATTCGAGGCCGACGAATCTGGTAAACTGCCCGAGAGCAAGTAGGTGGCACAAGGAGCGATCGCATGCAACGGCTGACTGTTTTCCGGGTCGGGTTGGTCGGGATTCTGGCGGCGTCGCTGCTTGCGGCGGGGTGCGCGAGCCGGCAGCGCGACGAGCGCGGCGTGGGCGTCTCCGCGCTGTTCGAGAACATGGGCGGGCACACCCGCACGATCACGACTTCCTCGCCGCTGGCGCAGGAGCACTTCAACCAGGGCCTCGCGTGGCTCTACGGGTTCAACCACGACGAGGCGATCCGCTCCTTCCAGAAGGCCCAGCGGGCGGACCCGAACTGCGTCATGGCGTGGTGGGGCGAGGCCTACGCCCGCGGGCTGCACATCAACAACCCGCAGATGGGCGAGGAACAGTCGCGCCTCGCGCACCGAGCCTCGCGCCAGGCGGTGCGGCGCATCAACAACGCAAGCCCGGTGGAGCGGGCGCTGGTCCGCGCGGTCGAGCAACGCTACGCCTGGCCGGCGCCGGAGGACCGCCGTCCGCTCGACGAGGCCTACGCGGCGGCGATGGGCGAGGCCTACCGGGCGTTCCCGAACGACTCGGACGTCGGCGCCCTCTACGCCGAATCGCTCATGAACCTCCAGCCCTGGGACATGTGGACGCACGACGGCCAGCCCAAGCACCGGACCCTCGAGATCGTGGACGTGCTGGAGCACGTCATGGCGATCGCGCCGAACCACCCCGGCGCGAACCACTTCTACATCCACGCCGTCGAGGCATCGCCGTGGCCCGAGAAGGCGACCCCCGCCGCTGAGCGTCTCGGCATGCTTGTGCCCGGGTCTGGGCACCTGGTCCACATGCCGTCGCACATCTTCATCCGCACGGGGCGGTACTCCGACGCCGCGGTCTCGAACGAGCGAGCGATCGCCGCGGACGAGGCGTACTTCTCGGTCGCCCCGCCGCCGGACTTCTACAGCCTGTACTTCCTGCACAACGTTCACTTCCTCGCGTACGCCTCGATGATGGAGGGCAGATACGAGGCAGCGCTCGCGGCGGCGCGAAAGATCGAGCGTGAGATTCCCGAGGAGTTCCTCCGCAAGAACGTCGGCTTCGCGGACGGGTTCATGCCCACGACGCTGCACGTCATGGTGCGCTTCGGCCGGTGGGAGAACATCCTCGGCGAGCCTGAACCGCCGGGGTGGCGGCTGCTGAGCCGGGCCGAGTGGCACTATGCGCGAGCAGTCTCGCTGGCAAATCTGCGGAGGATCGACGAGGCGGGGCGTGAACTCGCACGCTTCGAAGCGGTTGCGTCCGAGATCGGCGACGGCTGGTACATGGGCAACAACCCCGCGACGAGCGTGGTCGGCATCGCGCGAAACATGGCGGCGGGGGAGATCGCGTTCAAGAGCGGCGACCGCGATCGCGCCTTCGCCCTGCTGCGCGAGGCGGTGGCGATGGAGGATCTGCTGGTCTACGACGAGCCGCCGGGGTGGATGCAGCCCGTGCGGCACGCCCTCGGCGCCCTCCTGCTCTCCGACGGCCGGGCGTCCGAGGCGGAAGAGGTCTACCGGGAGGACCTGAGGAAGCACGCGAACAACGGCTGGGCGCTGATCGGACTGCAACAAGCGCTGGAGGCGCAGGGAAGGACCGCCGAGTCTGACGCTCTCCGACCAGCCCTCGACGCGGCGTGGGCCAGAGCCGACGTCCGGCCGACGGCCTCGTGCTATTGCCACGAGGGGGGGTGACCCACGCTTGACGGCGTGAGCCGACGGTGGCAGGCTGTGTCCTCCGGGGCATCCGTGCTATGCCCGGTGAAAGGAACACCGGATGGACATGCTGCTGAGTCTGTGGCTGCCGATCGTGCTCTCGGCGGTGGCCGTGTGGATCGCGTCGGCGATCGCGTGGACGGTCCTGCCGCACCACTCCGGCGACATGAAGGGCCTGCCGGACGAGGCCGGCTTCATCGCGGCGCTCAGGCAACTCAACGTCCCCGTCGGCCGCTACGGATTCCCGCACTGCCGGAGCCACAAGGAGGGCAAGGACCCCGAGTTCCAGAAGAAGTGGAAAGACGGACCGGCGGGGGAACTGACGGTGTGGCATCCGGTGAGCATGGGGCGAAACCTCATGCTGACCTTCCTCGTGCACCTGCTGATCAGTTTCTTCGTGGGCTATATCGCGGCGGCATCGCTCGCCCGCGGCGCTGCATTCGGCGAGATCTTTCAGATCACGGCGACCGCTGGGGTGCTCGGGCACGCCTTCGGCCACCTGCCCAACGGCATCTGGTTCCAGCACGGGCGTAACGCGATGATCGCCTGTCTCGCCGACGGAGTGGCGTACGGGCTGATCACGGGGTTGGTGTTCGCGCTGCTCTGGCCGGGCCTGCCGTCGCCCTGACCGGGTCAGTCGTGCAGGGCTGAGGAGGCTGACCCGAGTCGGCCCGCGGCGCGGAACTCGAGATTCGTGCGGACGACGAGTTCCGCACCTTCTTCCGTGCGCTGGGCGTAGAACAGCCTCAGCACGCACTCGTCTCCGTCGTTGAGTTCGAGACGGTCGATCTCGAGCATCTGCGCCTTGCCCGGCTCAAGCCCGGCGAGGTCGATCGTCAGTCGGTCGTTGATGTAGAGCCAGGCGTCGCCGTCGGTGCGGATGGCGACAAACTGCCCCTCGCACTCGTTGTACGTGAAGGAGATCTCGCCGGCGAAGGTGAAGTAGCGGTTGTGAGGGTCGCCCTGGTTGCCGTACAACTCGCCGTCAATCGGATGGAAGTCGGGCGTGCTGAACTCGAAGATGCCGTCGCCGACGTGATCGAAGCGCATGCCCCACGGCATCGCTGCGTTCACGCCGGGCACGTGTGTGAACCACTGGACGTAAGACTCAAACGACGTGATGGAGCCACGGTCGTGGTCGCCGAGGTTGGCGAAGACGTCCGGCCCGTCCCAGCAGCCGTCGCTGGGTCGCAGGTTTGCGGTGGGGGCGAAGATGGCGTCTCCGCCCCAGCGGGGGCCGGCCTTGCAGACCGCCGCATCGTGCGTCACCGCGCCCTCGTAGTGCCGATCGAGCACGATCGTGAAGACGCCTTCCGTCCAGGCGTCGTTGGGAATGTCCCACTTGATGCCGAAGTTGCCGGTCGAGCCGTCCACGCCGAACTGGTAGCCCGCCGTCGTTCCGGACATGACCTGCACCGTCGCGGGGACGCGCAGGAGCCAGTGGCTGAGGTCCTTGCCGGCCACTTCGCGCACGCGGTACGTCCATGAACTCGTGCCGTTGGAGTTGTAGGAGACGTCGATCAGCGAGACCTCATACCGCTCGCGGTTGAAGGCAGGCCGCGCCACGCTCTCCGGCGTGGTCCACGTTCCAGCCTCGGAGGCGAGGTGCGCCGGGATCGGCCTGCCGGACGCGTCGCGTGCCTCGGTCAGCAGCGTGCGTCCGATGTCGGAGAACGACGGGATCTCGCGCCCTGTGATGCGTTCGTTGACCACGGCAACGGCCCGGTCGCCGTAGACCCCGGACGGATGTCCGAAGTCTGGATGGTCGCTCCGGAAGTCCCGGATGATCCCCGGGAGAATCTGGTAGGACGCCTGGGCGAACACGGTGACCGGTAGGCCGGTCGCTGCAAGAAGGAGTACAGGGATCGCGGCATGGGCGTTCATCGTGTCGTCCTCGCTGGGGGAGCCGCGAGCGTGCCGAACTGGCGTGGTGATCGCGACACTCCCTAGCGGAGATATCGGAAACACGCCGAGGGAAGACACCCTTCGTGTGCTTGGCAGGCGAGAACAGACGCGGGTATTGGGGCCTGTGCGGGATATCGGCGTCCGAGAAGCGAGCGAACGCAACGAACCACGGGCGAGACCGGGCGTAAAATCTGAGGTGAGACGAACGGCGACGTGAGCCGTTCGGCTGCGGTTTCGGCCGGGGCAGGAGGAGCACGATGCAGGTGCTGCTGAGTTGGGGCAATATCCATCATTCCGACGCCGTTGAACAGCATACACGCGAGAAGGTCGAGCGGGCGTTGCACCGCTTCGCGGATCGGGTGACTCGGGTCGAAGTCCACGTCAACGACCTCAACGGACCGAAGGCGGGGCGTGACATGCGATGCATGATGGAGGCCAGGCTCGCCGGCATGCAACCCATCGCTGTCGAGCACACGGCTTTCGATCTCTACGACGCCATCAATGGGTCCGCCGAGCGGCTGGAACGGGCGGTCGCCCGGCGTGTGGACAAGCACTCGCCGACACACCCATAGTCTGGATGTGCGGTTGAATCGCGGTGTGAGTCGTTGCGAGAAGGGGTTGCATAGGGGGAGGGGGCCTGTGGTATGATGGCGCGGGTCTCGGCGGCGGCCTTGCGGAAGGCCGGGCCGGGGCAGCCGAAGCCGGTCCAGGCCGAGAGTGGATAGCGTCGGTGAACAGGAAGTCTCTCGGGATGGACCGGTTCGGACATGCGGATCTACGTCGGAAACCTGCCGTTCAGCGTCACTGACGCCGAGTTGTCGGAAATGTTCGCTCCCTTCGGGGCGGTGCAGGACGCTCGCGTCATCACCGACCGCGAGACAGGCCGGTCGCGCGGGTTCGGCTTCGTCGAGATGGGCGACTCGGACGCACGCGCGGCCATCGAAGCCCTCCACGACAAGCCCATGGGAGGCCGACCCCTCGTCGTCAACGAGGCCAAGGAGCGTGCCCCACGTCAGGGCGGAGGCGGTGGCTACGGCGGTGGGGGTGGCTACGGTGGGGGCGGCGGGTACGGAGGTGGAAGGGGCGGCCGCGGCGGCGGCGGTGGCCGGGGCGGCTGGTAGACCCCGCCATCCACCAATCCAGTGCTCTCAGGCCCGCGATCCCGCGGGCCGTTTCATTTCGGCTACATTTTGTCGCTCTCCTGCAACCTTCGGTGCAACCTTGGTTCCACACACAGGGAATAAGCCCCAGTCGAGCCGCGACCGCATTCCCGCTCTCATTCGTTCTCGCTCGTTTCCGCGGCTCGGCAGGTGTGGGGAACGCGACTCCCCGGTCAGTCCTGCGTGTGCCGAACCAGTGGAGAACGGGGGCTGCCGTGACCGCGAAATGAGCCGCAGAGACCGCGATGGCTGGTCTTGCGTGCAACACACGGCGCATGTTCAGGCTCGCTGGAACCGCTCAAGCGGCTTGCTCGCTACGACCACTCCACCAGCACGACGACTGCGAGAGTTGATCGGCGCGGTGTAAGCCCACGGCCGCGTCCGATCGCTCGTGCTGCCCCGGACCTGTCGCGGGTCCGGGGCTTTTTCTGCGCCATGGCTCAGCGATGCCCCGGGCCTATCCTTCCGCCCGCCCGGACGAGGCCGGGCGCGGGGCCTCTTCGCATGACGAGCAGACTCAACGCGCCGACCAGCGAGTTCGAGAAGCGCGACCGGTGCGCCGGCCTCGACCACCGACCGCGCGTCCTGCTGGGCAAGATGGGCCTCGACGGGCACGATCGCGGCGTGAAGGTCATCGCCCGCGCCCTGCGCGACTCGGGCGTCCACGTCATCTACTCCGGCCTGTGGCAGACTCCGCGGAGCCTCGCCATCTCTGCCCGCGACGAGGACGTGGACGTCATTGCCGCGAGCATGATGAGCAACTCGCACCTGAAACTCGGGCCGATGCTGCTCGACGAACTGCGCGCCGTCGGCCGGGGCGACATCCCGGTCTACATGGGTGGCATCCTGCCGCAGGAGGACCTGCCGAAACTCAAGGAGGCCGGCATCGCCGCGTGCTTCACCACCGGCGTCGGCCTGGCGGAGATCGCCGAGGCGGTCCGCGGCGCGGTGCGCCTCTACGAACAGCGCGTCGGGGGGGGGCACGCCACCGCCCAACTCGCGCGCGATATCTCGCTCGCCCACGACGGGCGCGAGGTCCGCAAGGACGCCGCGCGTCGCCGCTCGGCCCGAGTCATCGGCGTCACCGGCTCGCCCGGCGCGGGCAAGAGCACGCTCGTCGCCGGGCTGGTGGGTGAGTACGTGCGGCGCGCGGCGGACGACAGCACGCTCGGCCGTTGCGCCGTCCTCGCGTTCGACCCGAAAAGCCCGATCACGAACGGTGCGCTTCTCGGCGACCGCCTCCGGGTGGACTTCAACTCGATGGGCGAGGCCGTCTACTACCGCTCCCTCGCCATCAGCGGTGAGGACTACCACGCCGTGGACGACATCGTGGGGCTGATCGGCGGCTTCGAGGCGTCGGACGGTTCCCGCGTAGAGACCCTCTTCGTCGAGACCGTCGGCGCGGGCCAGAACGAGACCCGCATCCGCGGGCACGTAGATCGCACCGCCGTCGTACTCACGCCCGGCATGGGCGACGCGGTTCAGATGGACAAGGCCGGCATCCTCGAGATCGCGGACGTCTTCGTTTGCAACAAAGCCGACCACCCCGGCGAGAACGAACTCGTCCGCGACCTGCGCGACGTCGCGGGTCGAAGGCCGATCTTCGAGACCGTGGCGACGCACGGCAAGGGCGTGCCCGAGCTGCTCGACGCGCTGCTCGCATGATCGCCCCTGCGGCGAACGGAGTCGCCAGTGCCGGACGGCAGCCACGAGCAGCAGGACACCGCGAGCGACACCCTCTCTCCGACGACCGCCGAGCGCCGCAGGCGCAGAATCCCCGTCATCGGCGACTGGCGCGGGTTGATGGAGATCGACCCGGCGGAACTCGAACGCGCCCCGGGACTCACCAATGACGGACGGCTCAAGACCGGCCGACTCGCGGGCCTCACCATGGGCGGGGCGATCTGGGTCCTCTGCTGGCCGATCCTCGTCGAGAGTTTCCTCAACTCGTTCGTCGGGCTGACGGACACCGTCCTCGCCGCACAACTCGGCACCGACGAGACCGACGCCATCGGCAGCGCGGCCTACGTGATGTGGTTCATCGGTCTCATCGTCATGGCCATCGGCGTCGGCTCGACGGCACTCGTCAGCCGCGCGGTCGGCCGCGGCAGGCTCGCCGTCGCCAACGCCGCCGTCGGCCAGTCGGTCACGCTCGCCGCGACGGCCGGGGCGGTGGTGGGCGTTGCCATCTGGCTGGTGGCCGGACCCGTCGCCAGCCTGCTCACGAACACCGATGGCGGGGCGACGGCGTTCGCCACCTACCTCCGCTGGCAGGCCGCCGCCGCGCCAGCGACCAGCGTCCTCTTCGTCGGCATCGCGTGCGTGCGCGGGGCCGGGGATTCAGGCCGCCCTCTGGCGGTCATGGCCGTCGTCAACATCGTGAACGTCCTGACCAGTTGGGCGCTCGCGGGCGCGGACCTCACGCGCGGCGTGGTGGACGGCGAAGGCGCGGGGCCGATCGTCGTCCTCGCCAACCCCTTCCCCTTCGACATGGGCGTCGCGGGCATCGCCGTCGGCACCTTCGCCTCGCACACGATCGGGGCCGTGCTGATGCTGTGGCTCATGGTCCGCGGCTCGCACGGCGTGCGGCTGCGGGGCAAGCGACTGCGCCCACACTGGCACACCATGCAACGGCTCGTCCGCGTCGGACTGCCCAACTTCTTCGAGACGCTCGGGATGTGGGCCGGCAACTTCCTCGTGCTGATGATGGTCGTCTGGCTGCACGCCGCGGGCGGTACCACCGGCGCGCACGTCGTCGCCATCCGCATCGAGGCGTTCAGCTTCCTTCCCGGTTTCGCCATCTCCATAGCGGCCGCCACGCTCGCCGGGCAGTACCTTGGCGCGGGCAGCGTCTCGCTGGCCCGAACCGCCGTCATCCGATGCACGCTGCTGGCTTCGGGCATCATGGGCGCTCTCGGCCTTGCGCTGGTGATCTTCCCGGCGCAGATCGTCAGCGTTCTCAGCTCGCAGCCGGAACACCTCGCCATGGTGCCGCCGCTGCTCGTCGTTTGCGGCGCTGTGCAGGTGCCGTTCGCCGTCGCCATCGTTCTGCGCGGCGCGCTCCGCGGCGCGGGCGACACCAAGGCGGTCATGTGGATCACCTGGATCACGACCTACGGCGTGCGCCTGCCGCTCGCGTACTTGCTCTCCGGCGTCCAGGTGCCCATCGGCAGCGGTCAGCGCCTGCCTCACCCGCTGCTCGACGAGCCGACGCTCACGGGCCTGTGGATCGGCCTGTGCGCCGAGATCATCGCGCGGGCGGTCATCTTCTGGTGGCGATTCTCGCAAGGCGGCTGGACGAACGCGCGGGTCTGACTGCTCACCCGCCCTCGGCGCCATCGTCCTCGGTGGTCTCGCCCTCGCCCGCCTCGGCCGCACGCCCTGAGGCGTAGTCTCCCACCAGCATGAAGTTGTGCCGACGGATGAGATTCGCAAGCGAATAGGGCGATTCGCCTGTAGAGACCGACCGGAGTTTCTGCTGCGCATGGACGCGCTCTACCCGGTCGCCCGACTCGCGGTAACGCTCGAGCGTCAGCGGCACGAAGCCGTCAATCCGCACGACCACGAGGCTGCGAGCCTCGGGCACGGGCACCGCAAGGTAGCGATCCGAGGCCGGGACGCTGTCGATCGGCACCGTCGGATCGAGGCGCGACGCGGCCTCGTAGACCGTGCGGCAGAACTCCGGCGTGCCGAACGACAGCCCCTCCGGCCGCAGCGTCTCGCGGAAGACGTTGACACGAGTCTGAATACGTGAAGCCGGAGTCGGGTCGTCAGGATTCTCGGGGTTCGGCTTGAAGTAGGCTTCCGCGACAGCCTCCAGGCCTAACCCTGCGGCCTGCGCGGCGATCTCGGAGGCCTGAGCGGCGAGGCGCTCATAGGCCAGGAGCGAACGCCAGTCTCGCTCCACGACGCTCGAATCCTGCAGTTCATCGATCGACTCGGGTGTCTTCGCGCGAGAGGCATCGAGCACCGTGAAGTAGTACCTGTTCCCCTGTGCGTCGCGCAAGGGGGTGTCGGCATATGGCACGCCGACCTGTAGGCCGATCTCGTTCTGGCCTGCAAGCTCGCGGACCGTCCCGATCAACTGCACGGCGGTTACGTCCTGCGTTCCAAGCCGGGCACGCGCCGTGCCGATGCCTTCGAGGGTCATCAGGTCCGCCGCCGTCAGCCAGTCCGCGGCCTTGATCCACACGGCCGGGAGTGGGATGGTGACGCCCTCCGCGTCCTTGACCGTCTGCACCACCACTTCAGAGATCGCCACGAGGTCCGGCCGTCGCGTGTTCCAGTCAGGGGGCAGCACGCGGTAGCCTTCCACGGCCAGCAGTTGGCGTATCGAACGAGCGATCTCGGCGCGGACAGCGGCGTCAGCGGTGTCGAGCACGCGCGTCGCCTTCGCGTTCAACAACTCGCGTTCGATCAGCGGCCGCTCTGCCTCGAACTCGCCGGGGAACCGGTCGCGGTTCTGAGAGTAGTGCTTCATCAGGTCGACGAGGTCGAGACGGATCGAGTTCTCGATCTCTCGTCTGCTGAGGCGAAGATACTCGAGTTTGACACGCGGTGGGAGCCGGTAGCCGATGCCGAAGTCGCCGCTCCCTGGTTCCAGTTCACGAAAGCGGTTGAAGTGCTCGACCAAATCTTCTCGACTTGGTACGCCGACGTCGTCGGCTAGATCATCGGCGGTGAGCTGCAGGCACGCCGTGGCGGCATAGTTCAGGTACTCGCTCGCGACCTCGTAGCCCGCGCGATCGGAGTACCGGGCAGCGCGCTGGTAGGCGTCCAGCATGCGGATGATGCCGCGTGCCTTGGCGAGCGCGGTGTCGAACTGGTCCAGGTTCAACCGCGTCTGCCCTGCGATCGACATGCGTCGTGAAAGCAACGCGGTCTCGTACTCGCGGACCATCTCCTGGCCCTGTGGCGAGGCGAACTGCTGCGCGACGAAGGCGTCGAGGTTCGGGATAAACGAGGCGAACTGCTGGTACTGGCGGTAGAGATCGTTGATGACGAAGTCGCGTGCGAGGTCAGGGATCCAGTCGAACCCGTCGTCCGGTCCGCCGACGTAGCCCGCCTGCTCCGCCTCTCGTGCGAGGAGCAGCCAGTGGGCGTCACGCGCGTCGCGGTCGACGAGGCCTGCCATCATGGGCAGGAAGTCGCCGATCGCTGCGGCTTCCTGAGCCGCGAGTGTCATGTCGCCGACGGTCACCTTCTGTCCGTCCAAGCGCCCGGCGGTGCGCTTCATGGGATTCCCGGCCATCTGATGGACGGCCTGGGGCACCAGGAAGACCACCATCAGCAGCGAGCCGCCGATGACGAGGATGAACTTGTTGTACTTGCGCAGGAACCTGAGCATCGTGCCTTGTCGCTCCTGGCGGCGCACCGTCGCGCCGGGGCGTTCGATCAGCGGTAGAACTCGATGATCAGGTTGGCGTTGACGTCGAACGGGATTTGGTCCGGCGTGGGCAGGGCGACCACGCGCGTCGTCAGTTCCGACGGGTTCATGTCCAGCCACCCCGGCACCTCGTGCCCGGAGAGCGATTCCATGTTCTCGCGGACGAGTTTGTGAGTGCGGGATTTCACCGTCACCACGTCGCCGACCGAGACAAGAAAACTGGGCCTGTCGGTCTTGCGACCGTTCACCAGCACGTGCCCGTGGGCGACCAACTGCCGTGCAGCCCAGATCGTTCGGGCGAGGCCCGCGCGGCGCACCACGTTGTCCAGCCGGCGCTCCAGCAACTGAAGCAGCAGTTCGCCGCTGTTGCCCTGGAGGCGGTTCGCCTCGTCTACGGTGCGACGGAACTGCCGCTCCGAGACGTGGTAGTGGAAGCGGAGTTTCTGCTTTTCGTTGAGGCGGATGCCGTAGTCACGCAGGCGCCGGCCGCGGTAGCCGTGCATCCCCGGCGGGTTCAGGGCGCGCTTCGAGGTGTGCTTGGGGTTGTCGGCGATCGGGACCCCGACGCGGCGAGACAGTTTGACCTTGGGTCCGGTATAGCGGGCCATCTGATTCTCCGTCCTTCTCCGGCACGGGGCCGGGGGGCGCCACGGGCTTGCACAGGCCCCGCTGTGGCGATCGTCCCGGTGGCCGCGGCTGCGGGCGGGGGTCGATCCGGGCTGGGCGGGCTATTGAAGGACGGGACCGGGTGAGGGTCAAATCGGACATCTGGAAGGGACCGCTCCCTCACGGTCGCGGCTCGTTGCGGTCGTGGCTCTCCGGTTCGCTATAGTGGGTCTACCGCTCCTGAACTGTCGCGGCACGTTTCCCTCACGCTTTGCTCCGCATGTCAAGGACGATACCTCTCTCCGTCCTGCGCGATCCGGCTCAACGGCCGCGTGCGGTTGCCATGGAGCGTGAGGCAAAGGAGAAGTGCGGCGTCTTCGGGGTGTGGGGGCACGACCGTCCCGCTGATCTTGCCTATCTCGGTCTCTATGCCCAGCAGCATCGCGGCCAGGAGTCGGCCGGCATCGCGGTCTCAGACGGCAGGCGTCTGACCGGGCACACTGGCATGGGCCTCGTTCCCGACGTCTTCGACCGGCACGTCATGGGCATGCTCGGGTCGGGGGGTTGCGCCGGGGCGATCGGGCACACTCGCTATTCGACCTTCGGCGGCTCGCTTGCGTGCAACGCGCAGCCGTTGCTCGAGTCGTACGTCGGAGGGCAGGTCGCGGTTGCGCACAACGGCAACCTTATCAACGGCGCCGCCTTGCGGGCGCACTTCGAAGAGCAGGGCCATCTCTTTCATACGACGAGCGACACCGAGGTCGTGGTGCATCTGCTTGCATCACCGCAGCAGCAGAAGGCCCCCGACCCCTTGGCGGCAACGCTCCGTCGGCTCCAGGGCGCGTTCAGTCTGGTCTTTCTCTTTCCCGATCGGATCGAGGCGGCTCGTGACCCGTGGGGCTGGAGGCCGCTGGTGCTCGGGGAGATAGATCGGGAGGGACGGACAAGCCCCGTGGTGGCGAGCGAGACGGTTGCGCTCGAGGTCGTCGGGGCACGGTTCGTCCGCGAGGTGGAGCCGGGCGAGATCGTAACGCTGAGCGAAGACGGCGTCGGAAGCCGGCGCTTTGCGACACCCGCGGATCACCTTGCGCACTGCGCGTTCGAGCACGTGTATTTCGCCAGCCCAGCGAGCGTGCTCTTCGGACAGAATGTGCAGGAGGTCCGGGAGCGTCTGGGAGAACGGCTTGCCGACGAGGCGCATGCCGACGCGGACTGGGTCATGCCGATGCCTGACTCAGGTCGTTCGGCGGCGGCGGGTTTCGCCCGGCGCAGCGGGTTGATCTACCGCGAGGGTATCGTGCCGAACCGCTACGTTGGACGGACTTTCATCAAGCCGACGCAGGACGAGCGCCGCGCCGCCGTCCGCCTCAAACTCAACGTCATCTCCGAGATCGTCCGTGGTCGCCGGATCGTGGTCGTTGACGACTCCATTGTCCGAGGCACGACGACCCGCGAGAAGATGCAGCAGATCCGGCAGGCGGGCGCAAAGGAGATCCACCTGCGCATCTCCTGCCCCCCGATCCTGCACCCTTGCTACTTCGGCATCGACTTCGCGACGCGCGAACAACTCATCGCGCACGGACGGAGCGTGGACGAGATCCGTGCCTACCTCGGCGTGGACTCCCTGCACTATCTCTCGCTTGAGGGGCTGCTCAGCTGCATGGTTCGTCCGGCGGCGGACTACTGCACAGCCTGCTGGGACGGGCGATACCGGCTGGACCCGGACAAGCCCGAGACCGGCGTCGTCATCGAGAGCGAGCAGATGAAGATCTTCGGGTAGAGGGGGGGCATGCGTGTCCAGCGGGCGTGCGGCGCGTGCAGGAGACGCTCGATGTGTCTTGTCGCTCGGGCACTCACCCGATGGCGACGACATGGCGATGTGGTGGCCGCTGACCGGAATGCGTGATGCAGCGGGCCGGTCCGTGGAAGGCGAAGCGGGCCGACCATGCGTGGACACGGCTCCGTTCGTGTTCGAGACGATCACGGATGACGTCCAGGAACTCAACAAGCGGGCCATTCGTCAGGGGGATCTCGACGCCACCGCCATCAGTGCGGCCACCTATCCCTTTGTGAGCGACCGCTACGTCGTCACGGCTTGTGGGGGCTCGTTCGGCGAGGGCTACGGCCCGCGGGTCGTCGTGCGTGGTGACTCGCCGATCGGCGACGAGGAGAGCCTGCGTGACGGCTTCCCCTTGATCGCAGTGCCCGGCGTTGGAACGACCGCGTTCATGGCCCTCTCCCTGCTGCTCGGTCGCCGACCGCGAATCGTTGAAGCGAGATTCGACCTCATCCCCGAGATGGTGGCGAACGGTGAAGCCGATGCTGGAGTGCTCATCCACGAGGCGCAACTCACGTTCGAGTCGGTCGGCCTGCGCGAAGTCGCCAACCTCGGCGGGTGGTGGTTGCGCGAGAGGGGCATCCCGCTTCCGCTTGGCCTGAACGTCGTTCGACGCGACCTCGACCAGCGCTTCGGTCCCGGGACGGTAGAGCATGTCGCGGGCATACTTGCCGATTCGGTGCGTTATGCGCGCGCCCACGGCGATGACTGCCGGAGGCTGCTGCTTCTCCACGCCGAGAACAGGCCTGAGTGGCGCGACGAAGCGCTCGTCGACCACTACCTCTCCATGTACGTCAGCCCCATGTCCGCTGACATGGGTGACGCCGGTCGCGAGGCCCTGCGCGTCCTCATTGTTGAGGGCGCGGTCGCGGGGCTCTGTCCCGTGATCGGAGCGGTGGATGTCGTCGGGTAGGGACATCGGGCAGCGAACAACGGACTGTGGGCTCGATGAGCGGCGCAGGCCCTCGCTGCGTGAATAGACTCGACAATGGACTTCGTACGACTTGACAGGGGCGTTGGTGTCCGTCGGGGTGGCGACGTGCTCCCGATCCGGCAGGTTCTCGGGATCGGGCGCAACTACGCCGAGCACGCCCACGAGCAGGGCGCCGACGTTCCTGATCGACCGATGATCTTCTCCAAGAACCTCGGTTCGCTCTGCCTCGACCGGGACAACGTCGTCATCCCGTCCTGCTGTCGCGATCCCGCCACCGGTGGCGAGCAGACCGATTTCGAAGCCGAGCTCGGCGTGGTGCTGGGCAAGCCGGCACGTGACGCCGCGGAGTCCGATGCCCTTTCGCTGGTTCTGGGGTATTGCTGTGCCAACGACGTGAGCGCACGATGGTGGCAGAAGACAGGCTCGGGTGGGCAGTTCTGGCGAGGCAAGAGTTTCGATACCTTTTGCCCCGTCGGCCCGCGTCTGGTCCCCGCGAACGAGATCGCCGACCCGCAGAGCCTCCGCGTCGTCTGTCGCGTGAACGGCGTCGTGATGCAGGACGATACGACGGCGAACATGATCTTTCCGGTCGCCCGCCTGATCGCCGAACTCTCGCGCGGCACGACGCTCCTGCCGGGAACGCTCATTCTCACAGGCACGCCCAGCGGCGTCGGCATGGCCCGCACGCCCCCGGTGTGGCTGCGAGGCGGCGACAGCGTTGAAGTCGAGATCGAGTCGATCGGCGTGCTTCGGAACGCCGTGGTCGAGGGATGACAGGCCTGGTGGAGCCGCTCAAGCGCTCACGCGCGGGACGACTCGCTCGGCCTCGCTCGACAGCTCGAAGAACGACGCAGGGGCGACGCTCATCATCCCTCCGACGAGGTTCGTTGGAAACGTCTCACGCAGCTGGTTCAACTCTCGCACGTTGGCGTTGAAGAACCGACGTGCCGCAGCGATCCGGTCCTCGGTATTCGCCAGTTCCTTCTGCAGGGCGAGGTACTGCGTGTCGGCTTTCAGCGCGGGGTACGCCTCAGCCAGGGCGAACAGCCGCTTCAGCCCCAGCGAGAGCGCGGACTCGTCCACCGCCTGCTCCGAGGCTGAGCCGTGAGGGATCATGGCCTGATCGCGGAGTCGCGTCACGAGTTCCAGCGTCTCGCGCTCGTGCCGGGCGTAGCCCCGCACCGTTTCGACGAGGTTGGGGATCAGGTCGTAGCGCCGCTTGAGTTCCACGTCGATCCCGGACCACGACTCTCGGATGTGCTGACGCAGCCGAACGAATCGGTTGTATGTGGCAATGAACCACACACCCGGCAGGAGCAGGGCGGCGGCCACAACCACGAGGGCGACGAGGAGCGGTTCCACGGTCGGGAGAATAGCAGACCTTTGGTCAGCGTTGCCGGGCCTCTAGCGATGTCGTCACATGCTCGGGCCAGAGGGTCAGAAAGTCGCCGACCCACCGGATGCGAGCCTCGAACTCCTCCGGCGTCCACCGCCGCGTGCCGTCCGTCATGCACAGCCTCGCCCGCTCGATGTCGATCACGCCGGGATCGGTCGCGAGCAGGAAATCCATCATGCGCGGGGTCACGAGGTCGTAGGCGAACTTCCTGTCCCGGCACCGGACGTGGAATCTTCGGCTGAACTCCGACGACTCGAAGTTGATGTCCGGGAAGCCGAATGCTCCTGCGAGTTTGTCGAACACGCCCTCGCGCCTGATCAGCAGGTCCGGCGCCGTGTCGAACGGCAGGTGCAGGATCAGGTAGGACAGGTTGAAGGTCGTCGAAGACTTGCCGTGGTTCACGGTGTAGGTGAAGTCGCCCGTCTTGATGCGGCAGTCTCGCCCGGCGAGCGAGAGCGTGCCCGAGATCGTGTTGTACGCCGCCCGGGAGTGCCCCTGCCGGAAGACCTCGAAGTGCGAATAGTCGTTGTCATGCCGGCGGTCGCGCCTGGCGTCGAAGCGAAGCCCGATCCGGGCCGCGACTTCAGCGAGGGCCTCACGTCTTCGAACCGACGCCATGTGGACGGCCCACGCGATGCCGATGACCGCGAGCACCGCGAGGGCGAGGAGAAGAAACTCCGGTCCCAGGAAGGCAAGTGTGGGCATGGCGAACTGTGCGGTGTGGCCTGATGGGAGTCTATCGTGGCGTTCGGGTGGTGGTCCGGATCATGGTGATCGGCTCAGGACTCGGGAGCGGGAATGGCGAAGGGCAAGGCGGGCATGCCGACGATCGAGAACCGCCGGGCACGGCACGACTACGAGATCCTCGACACGCTCGAGTGCGGGATCGTGCTGCTCGGGTCTGAGGTGAAGAGCGTGCGTGGCGGGAAAGTCTCTCTTGCCGAGGGCTACGTCGTGGTTGAGGGCGTGCCTCCTCGCCTGACCCTGCTCGGTGTGAACGTGGCGGAGTATCCGCCTGCGCCCGGAGCGCATGAGCCGACTCGCTCCCGCCGGCTGCTCGCGCATCGGCGTGAGATCGAGAAACTCGCCCGCCAGGTTGACCAGAAGGGGATGACGATCGTCCCACTCAAGATGTACTTCAAGGAAGGGTACGCGAAGGTTCTCGTGGGGCTTGGTCGCGGTCGAGGCAAAAGCGACAAGCGACAGCGTATCGCTGAGCGGGAGATGCAGAGAGACATGGACCGGGCCATGACCCGAAGACGATGATCACGCCCGGCGCCAAGCGGCCAACGGCACCGGTCTGAAGCGGTCCCGCGGAGAGGCTTGGTAGAATCCCTGGTAGATGGGGGGGTGTGCCCCTCGAGCAGGAGGGTTTCATGTCGGGGGCAAACGACCTTGAGCCGACGCTTGAAGCGGCCCGCGCAGGCGACCGTGAGGCACTCATCCGGCTGCTCGATTCGGTCGGCCCGCTGGTCCGAAGACGACTGGCAGAGAAGCTGCCCGTCGCCATGCGTTCCTCGATCGACGAGGACGACCTGATGCAGGTGACGTACATCGAGGCGGTGATGAGGTTTCGGGGCTTCACCACCGGTGGTGTCTCTGGCTTCCTGGCGTGGGTCACGCGACTTGCAGAGAACAACTTGATCGACGCGGTGCGTGCCATGGAGGCGGACAAGCGGCCGGACCCGCGCCGGCGTGTGCGTGGCGGCGCCAACGCGGACTCGATGGCGCAGCTCGTCGAGCTGCTCGGGATGACATACACGACCCCGAGCCGCATGGCCGCACGGGATGAGGCCAACGTGGCCCTCGACCGCGCGCTCTGCAAACTCCCCGGCGTGTACGAGAAGGTCATCCGCTTGTACGACCTGGAGGGACGTCCCGTCGAGGAGGTCGCGGCTGCCGTCGGGCGAACTTCAGGTGCGGTCTACATGCTGCGGGCGCGTGCGCACGAGCGGCTGCGTGAACTGCTCGGCTCGGCGTCGCAGTTTTTCTCCGCCTCGTGAGGGATCCCGATGCCGGATGACCCACCTAGCGCGGAGCGAGACAAGTCGGTCGACCGCGACTTGATTTTTGACGCGCTGCGCGAGGTCGGCGAGGAGGCATCCGACTCGCTTCCGCCGCGTGACGTCTTCCCGGGTTACGAGATTCTGCACGAGATTCATCGCGGTGGTCAGGGGGTTGTTTTCCTGGCGATCCAGCACGCCACGAAGCGCAAGGTTGCCGTCAAGGTTCTTCATGCCGGACCTTTCATCGGAGCGGCCGGCCGGGCCCGCTTCGAGCGTGAGGTCCAGGTGCTGGGGCAACTGAGCCATCCGAACATCGTGGGGATTCATGACAGCGGGACGACGGCTGACGGCAGCGTGTTCTACGTGATGGACTATGTGGCGGGCGACTCCCTCGAAGCCCACCTTTTCAAGCGAGAGCGTCGGTCCATCCCCGCGACACTCGCGCTGTTCGCCAAGATCTGCGACGCGGTCAACGCCGCTCACCTCCGCGGCATCATCCATCGGGATCTCAAGCCCGCCAACGTTCGAGTTCGCTCCGATGGCGAGCCGGTCGTGGTCGATTTCGGCCTTGCGAAGACCCCGATGGGTGATGGCGCTGCGGAGGCAGCTGTCATGACAGTGACGGGGCAGTTCATCGGCTCGCTCCCGTGGGCAAGCCCCGAGCAGGCGACCGGCACGGCTGGGGCTGTGGACGTGCGGAGCGACGTCTACTCGCTTGGGGTCATCCTGTATCAGTTGCTTGTTGGCCGCTTCCCGTACGACGTCGCGGGCAACATGCGGGACGTTCTGGACAACATCCAGCACGCGGAGCCGACTCCGCCGCGGAGTCTCCGTCCTGACCTGGACTCGGATCTCGAGGCGATCGTGCACAAGTGCCTCGAGAAGGACCGTGAGGCACGGTACCAATCCGCGGGCGACCTCGCGCGCGACCTGAAACGGTACATGGCGGGGGAGCCGATCGAAGCCAGGCGGCATGACGGGTGGTACGTCCTGCGGAAACTGGCCAAGCGCTACAAGGGAACAGCGTTCGTCGCGTCGGTGTTCGTCGTGCTCGTTCTTGTTTTCGCCGTCGTGATGAGTGTTTTGTATCGTCGTGCACTGATCGCCGAGGGTCAGGCGAACCTCAGCCTGCAGGCAGAAAAGGCCGCGCGAGCCGAGGCCCAGCGCCAGGAAGAGCGTGCCGAGTGGAACTTCGGCGCGGCGTGGGCGATGGGCCGAACACTGATGTTCGACCTGCCCGCGCTCATCGAGGATCTCCCCGGGGCGACAGCGGCGCGACAGCGGATTGTCACGGAGGCCATCGAGTATCTTGAGAGCCTCAGGCTCGAGGCGGAGGATGAACCCGAGTTATTGCTCCAGCTGGCCGAGGCGTACGACCAGGTGGGCGACCTGCACGGCGCGTTGAACACGGCGAGCCTCGGCGACACGGCGGAAGCGACGCTCGCCTATGCGCGAGCGAGAGAACTGCGGGAGTCGCTTCGTCCTCGGATGGAGAACGATCCTCGCCTGCTCGCGGGTCTGGGCGAGAGCGCGTTCCGCGTCGGCCAGTCGTACCAGCGCGAACGCCGATACGCCAGCGCGGCTGCGGAGTACGCGCGTGCATCCCGGCTTTTCTCCAGCGCGTACGAAGCGGGCGGTTCAGCGGTCGAACGTGAGCGAGAACGCGAGATGGAGGCGATCTCAAAGGTCGGTGAGATGATGCGCATGATGGCGCGTACGGGGGACAATCCCGCGACGCGGCTGATCGAGGCCGCGACGCAGTACGCCATCGTGGAGGGGTATTGGTCCGTTCGGTTGGCGGCGAACGTCAACGATGAAATTGCCGCGCAGAAGCTGAGCGTGGTCCGAGACAAGCAGGCGGATCTCGAACTCGAACGTGGCGCTCGCCTGCTCGATGAAGCGAGGCGGCTTGTGGACGATCGTTCCGCCGCGCGAGAGCGGTTCGAGGCGGCCATTCGGGAGTTCGCTCGTGCGGCAGACACGCTCGGGACGACGGCGGACAGGTTCCGAACGCTTGCCGCGGCTCAGCCCGAGAACTCGCAGTACCTGCGAGACCAGTTCGTTGCTCTCCACCATCTCGGCACGGCGATTTCTTCTGCTGCCACGGCACGGGCGTCAATCTTGCAGCTTGATGGTTTGACCATGACGGAGGCGCAGGCAGCGGTTCGGGCGGATCGAGAACACGCTCTGGTCGTTTATCGGCACGCGCTGGAGATCACTCGATTCCTTGCAGCTGCTGACCCGCTCAGTCTTGAGCGTCAGCGTGACCTGTACCTGTGCCTGAACAAGGTTGGGAACGAACTGCGTGATCTTGGCGATGGACCCGGGGCGATGGCTGCCTTCGAGGAGTCCTACGCCGTGCGCGAACGGCTCCTGCGATCTGATCCGACACCGCGGCACCTCAATGATGCGGCGGTCGGAGTCTTTAAACTGGGTAGTCTGGCGAAGCGGATCGCGGATCAGATCGAAGATCCGGAACGGCGTCTGACGCTCTACAGGCTCGCGATCGACCAGCTCGGAACCGCGTTGGAGCGATTCAGAGCGTTGCAGGCAGCGGGGGCGTTGGGGTCTGAGGCCACAGAGCCGCCACTCGTTGCTCGATTGATCAGGGAATGCGAGGAGAGCATCGCCGCTCTTCGGACCGGAGGGGGCGGAACCGATGCGGGAAGGCCGATGAGCGGCGATTTCCCGGGAGAAACCTTGAACGAGGCCGGGGGGTTGTGGTAGCGTGGCATCGCTGTGGGCGAAGGAGGCGATCGGTGCGTGCCCGCGGGATTGCGAGAGGAGTCTGAATCATGGTTGATCACGGTGGTATCG
This sequence comes from Phycisphaeraceae bacterium, assembly GCA_026128865.1. Classification (GTDB taxonomy): domain Bacteria; phylum Planctomycetota; class Phycisphaerae; order Phycisphaerales; family UBA1924; genus CAADGN01. The sequence continues at coordinate 20,998 of JAHCJE010000047.1, forward strand.
TCCGCACTCGGGGTGCGCGCCGGCCGATTCACGCCGCGGTCGTGCTGGCGGCTGCGGGTCTGGCTGCGTCGCTGACGGGTTACGCCGCGGGGCAAACGACGACGACCTGGACCTCGATCGTCGATGGTGGTTGGAGCGATGCTGGGAACTGGGACAACGGCGCGCCGATCGATGGCACCTTCAATGCGGTGATCGACCTTGGTGGCGTCTACATCGTTTCGCTGGACTCGTCATTCACGATCAACGACTTTCGCATGGCCGCGACGGACGGGCGTCTGGACCTGCTCACGAACAAGCTGACGATCAACGGGAAGTTCGAGTTCGCCGACAGTTTCATCACCAGCAACCCGGCGGGCGGGGAGATCGATGTCCTTGGTGACGCGACGTTTGGCGACTTCTTCCTCCAGAGGTCTCATGTGACGACGCGGGCAGCGCTCATCATCGAGAGTTTTACGGGCGGCGACGACATCTGTGACAGCGACATCGACCACCGGGGTAGTGCAGGCGCCTGGCGCGGAACGGCGGATCTTGGGTTCCGAAACGGGGGGCAGTTCACCATCGCTGAAGGGGCCGGGTTCGCAATCGAGAATGACCAGCGCATGTTCTGGACCGGCATCGGGGCGCACGGGGCGTTCACCGTGGACGGAACGCTCACCAAGGCCGATGGAACGGGAGAGACCTTCATCGAACAGATCACCTTCACGAACAACGGCACGGTTCGTGTTGAGGCAGCGACGTTGCGCGCGGATACGGTCGCTAACGTCAGCGGTGGCGCCCTCACGGGGGGGGCGTGGGAGATCGTGAATGGTTCTACTCTCCACTTCGATGGCGTGAGCATTCTGACGAATCAGGCGGACGTGCTTCTCGCCGGGGCGGGGGCTTCCTTCCTCGGATTCGAGGGGGTTGAAGTCAACGACACCGGCGGTCGGCTGGCGGTTCGCGACGCGGCGGTCTTCACGACCGGCGGTCCTCAGTTTGAGAACCTGGGTACACTCGATGTTGGAGCGGGGAGTCGGTTCGAGGTCCAGAGCGGTACGCCGCTCGTCAACTTCGCGGGCGGGACGCTCACGGATGGGGAGTTTCTCGTCGCGGGGACGCTCGCATTCGATGGAGCGGCCATCACAACCGTCGCCAATCGTCTCGTTCTCGACGGTCTTGGTTCGGACATCGTCGATAGTTCGCTCGGCGGTGAGCCGAGCGGCCTGACCGGGCTCCACACCGTCGCTACCAGCGGCGAGTTTGCGATCACCAACGGGCGCAACTTCACCACGCAGGGGGATCTGACGGTCGACGGCTCCGGAGAGTTGACCGTCGGCACAGACTCGCACTTTCGTGTCGCCCCGGGGTTTGAACTGACGAACTTCAGCGGCGGCACATTCACGGGCGGCGTCTTCAACGTGCAGGGTAAACTGCAGTTCGATAACGCCGACGTTGAGCGAATCGCGTCTGATCTCACTCTGGATGGTCCGAACTCTCTCTTCCTCAACCAGGACGAGCAGGACGGCCTGCAGAATCTCTCGGTCATCGAAACGAACGGTCGGCTCGCGCTCCTCAACGGCCGGACACTCGAAACGGTCGATTCACTCACGGTCAACGGCGTGCTGTTCATCGGTGATACCGGCGGCAACAAGCCTCGGCAGCAGACCTCGCTCACTGTGAACGGCGACCTCGTTCAGGAGGGGGGGCGCACTTCTCTTGGCGGTGGCGACCTCGTTGTCACTGGCGCTTACCATCTCATCGGAGCGGATCTGTCTGGTGAAGGGCGTGTCAGGGCGGAACTCATCGCTCGTGCCGGAGCAAGCCTGTCGCCAGGCGACGGCGTTGGCAGGCTCACGATCATCGGTGACTTGGTCATGCGCGAGGATGCCGCGCTGATCGCAGAGATCGAGGCGTTCGCCGCAGGCCTGACCGTGGCG
>JAHCJE010000048.1 GCA_026128865.1 Phycisphaeraceae bacterium
CCCTTTGCCGGATCGACCAGGCGCGACTCGGTCGCCATCCATCCCGGAGCAGCGGTCATCAGGTTGAAGAGCAGCGAGGGGTCAACGTCCTCGATGACGAATCCGCCCCGCTCATCGGTGCGGGCCGTCTTCCCGCAGTCCAGCCAGCAGGACGGGCAGTAGATGCTCACTCCTACGCGAGGCTGCGCGGTCCACACGAACACCGTCGCGCCGACGATGGGGTCGCCTTGCTCACTGCGCACACTGCCCGCGAGGTCGAACTGCTCCTGCCCGAACACAACGGAACTCAGCGAGAGGACCACCACGAACACGCCCCAGAACCAGCCCCGTTTGAACATGGCAATCTCCCCGATGGAGGCTCTCAGAGCAGCAAGTTCGGCACGCGTCCCGAGCCTCCTCCGTCCTGCCGAGGCATTCGAACCGAGCCGAATGGGCATCCAGAGCCTACCGCCGTCCTCGTAAAGAGGTGCAGGCCGAAAGCTGCTCCCCACGCCCGAAAACCTCTCTTCCTTTGCCCGAGATGGTTGGTCGCGCCCCCCGGGCGTGGTATCTTGCCCACGGGGAAAGGCGTGCGGCCCGTCTCGGCCTCCCGGCTGCCCTTCGTGCAGGAAGCCCTGTCAATGAAGACTCAGCCTCGCCCGTTGCGTTTCCTCCCGGCCGCTGCTGTGCTGGCCGCCGTCACGTCGGCGGCCTTCGGCCAGGTTCACGCCTCCCCGACCGCGGCGGGAGGGCGCGACCCGATCCCGGTCCGTCTGGACAGTCTTTACCGCCTGACGGTCCTGACCGACGGGACGGTGTACGAGAACACGCTTCCTCCTCCCAACGAGGACGGCGAAGGCGGCTCGAGCCGCTCCTGCACCTTCGTGAGCACGCACACCGACGCGAACTTCAGTGGTGGTACCTACGTCGCCCAGGCGGGCTTTGCCGAGAAAGAGATTCTTGCCGCCTCCTATGTCCTCTCCGCCTCGCAGTTTCCGATCCGGGTGGACCTGATGGAGTGCATCTTCGCGACCGTGAACGCGGTCGTAACGACCACGACCCACTGGTCCGTGCTGGTGTGGGACGGCCCGCCGAACACGGGCATCCTCGTGGCGGAGTTCTCTTCCGACGGCCTGATCCTGCCGCACCTCATCATGCCCCCCGGCTCGAACGGCGTGAACATTGCCGTCGGCGTCGATCCCAACGACCCTGAGCAGATCATCATCACCAACGCGAGCGGGACGAACCGCTTCTCCGTCGGATTCCGCATCGACAAGCACAACGACCAGACGCAGAACCCCTGCTCGGTCCCCCCCCCGTCGAACCGCAATGCCTTTCCCACCACAGACGTCTCGGGCCTCGCCCAGCCCTCGCACAACTGGCTGTGGGGACTGAACTGCGGCCCGTTCGGCTGCCCCGCCAACGGGGGGTGGTCCACCTTCGCCGCCCTCCCCTCGTACTGCCGGCCTTCGGGTGACTGGGTGCTTCGCGCCACGTGGACGAGCCTCTCCTGCCAACCCGGCGTCGGTGCGTGTTGCAAGACCGACGGATCCTGCTCGACCACGACCGCTGCCGAGTGCCAGTCCGCCGGCGGAACGTACAAGGGCGACGGCTCCAACTGCCAGACGGCAGATTGTCCGCAACCGAACATCCCCTGCTGCTTCAAGTCCACCGGCGGATGCATCATGCTCAAGGAGAGCGATTGCCTCGCCGCAGGCGGCATTCCGGGACCCCCCGGCCAGACCTGCCAGACCTACGTCTGCTTCCCGATCGGCGCGGCGTGCCTGCCCGATGGCACCTGCATCGACGGCGTGACACCAGAGGAGGCCGCCGCGCTCGGCGGCGTCTTCCAGGGGCACAACACCACCTGCGCCACCACAAACTGCCCAGAACCCCTCGGCGCAGCTTGCTTCCCCAACGGCTTCTGCCTCGTGCTCACCGAAGCCCAGGCCAACGCCGCGGGCGCGACCTGGATGGGAGCGGGCACCAACTGCGACGACAACGATGGCAACGGGAAGGCCGATGCGTGCGAAGCCCCGCCCGAATGCCCCGCCGACTTCAACGGCGACACGGTGGTCAACACGCTCGACTTCGTCGCCTATCTCAACGCCTTCGTCGCGCAGGACGAATCGGCGGACTTCAACGGCGACACGAACGTGAACACCATCGACTTCGTCGCGTATCTCAACGCCTTCGTCGCCGGCTGCCCGTAACGAGCCTGCATCCCCGCTCGGCCTGGGGGCGGGCCGCACAACCTGCTGCGGAGCGGCGGAACGGCCCCGCCGGCGGCCGCGATGCCCTCGTTCTGTGCAGCCGGCGCAAAGGGCGCGTGAAAGGCGTGTTGCCCGACCCCGAACGCTGATCAGAAAGGGGCACGCCGCCCGACGATCCCCGTGCGGTCTCCCAGGCCCGCATACCCTTTCACGTCGGCAGGAGGCCGGCGGGGCGACCGGGGCCGCGAGGCGTTCCGACCGGCCGGGCGCGACCGACGCGGAGGCGACGCGATGCAGCACAACCCCACGCCACCGCCATCCCTTCGCCACGAGGACGACACCCCCCTCGCCCTCACCCGGATGGACACGCACGTCCACTCGCGGGCGTCGGACGGCCCGGTGGTGGCCGCGCTGGGGTTCGTCGGCTGCCCCGAGTGCTTCTCGCCCCCGGAACGGATTTACGACCAGGCCCGCGCCCGGGGCATGGACCTGGTGACGATCACGGACCACGACACGATCCGCGGTGCGCTGGAACTGCACGAGCGGGGCTTCCAGAACTTCATCATCGGGCAGGAAGTCTCGGTCTACTTCCCGGAGGACCGGTGCAAACTGCACGTGCTCACGTGGGGGCTGACGCCGGAACTGGACGAGCAGTTGACCCGGCTGGGCCTTCGCAATGATGTGTACGCCTTCGCGGCGTGGCTGCACGAGCACCAGTTGCCGCACGCGCTGGCGCACCCGCTCTACATGCAGAACGGTCGGTTGACGCGGTGGCACGTGGAGCGTGCCGCGCTGCTGTTCAAGGGGTTCGAGGTGCTCAACGGCGCGCACTCGGCCGAGCACCGAGCGCCGGTCGAGCGGTTCCTCGACGGGCTCACGCCGGCGCGTGTGCAGCAACTCGCCCGCGACCACCACATGGAGCCGCTCTGGCCCCGCGCGTGGCAGAAGGCCCGTACGGGCGGCTCGGACGACCACGCCCTGCTGAACATCGGGCGGACCTGGACGGGCGTGCAGGTCGAGCGGGGAGTCATCGCCGACCCGCGTGACTTCTTCCGCTATGTGATGGCCGGGCGCTGCGAGGTGGGGGGCGTCGGCGGTCACTCCTCGCTGCTGGCTCACCAGTTGACGAGCGTGGGCGCGCACTTCTACGCCGACCGCTTCGCCGACCGCGCCTCGACGCAGGGGCAGGCCGTCGCGTCGCGGCTGCTGCGGTTCGCGGGCGTGGACCTGCCGCGCCCCTCGAAGGTGCGTCTCGCCGCACACACGGTCAAGCGCAAGGTCATCAAGCGCCGCAACCGTCGCTCGCTGCCGATCCTCAAGGCACTTCGCACCAGCATCGGCCCGGTGCTGGAGCGCTACCCCGACCTGCGCGAGCGGCTCGACCCGGAGCGCTGGACCGACGGCACGCCCCTCTCGGATCACGACCGGATGGCGCAGTTCGCGGACGAACTGGCCGCGGCGGTGAACCACGCGCTCGCGGACTCGGGGCTGCGTGCGTTGCGCAAGCGCGACCGGACCGGCGTGATCGACCACCTGGTCTCCTACGCCGTGCTGAGCCTCGCCCAACTCCCCTACATCTTCAGCCTCTTCTACCAGAACAAGGAGCGCCCGTTCGTCGAGCGCTTCGACCACGAGACCTCGGAGCCTGGCTCCGGCGTCAGCGTTCTGGAGCGACCCATGCGCATCAGCCTGTTCACGGACACGATCGGCGACGTCAACGGCGTCTGTCGGTTCATCCAGAACGTTGCCGAGCAGGCCCACGCCACGGGACGCGACCTCCAGGTCATCACCTCGACGCGCCTGCCGCACCCCCCCCTCCCGAACGTGCACAACTTCGACCCGGTGTGGGCGACGACCATGCCCCGGTACCAGAATCTGGAAGTGGCGCTGCCGCCGCTCATCCCGATCCTGCGGCACCTCGACCGGCACCAGCCGGACTGCATCCACGTCTCGACGCCGGGGCCGGTGGGGATGATCGGCTTCATCGCCGCCCGCATGTTGCGGGTCCCCGTCCTGGGCGTCTACCACACCGACTTCCCCGCCTACATCGACCGCCTCTTCGAGGACCACGCCTTCACCTACGCCTGCGAGCGGTTCATGCGCCTCTTCTACAAGCCGTTCCAGACCATCTTCACCCGCAGCGGCGACTACGCCGACGCCCTGGTGCGCCTCGGCATCCAGCCCGAGCGCATCACCCGCCTCATGCCCGGCTTCGACGCCGAGGTCTTCCACACCCGACACCGCAACCCCGCCCTCTGGTCGCGCTTCGAGGGCGTCAACCCCGCGAGCGTGAAGGTCCTCTACGTCGGGCGCGTGAGCGTCGAGAAGAACATGCCGTTCCTCACTACCGTCTGGAAGCAGACCCACGCCCGCTGCCGCGAGCAGGGGCTCGACGCGGAACTCATCGTCGTCGGCGACGGGCCGTACCGCGAGCGCATGGAGCGCGAGTTGCGCCGCACGCCGGCCCGGTTCCTCGGCTTCCGCCACGGGCGCGAACTGAGCGAGATCTACGCCTCCTCGGACCTCTTCGTCTTCCCCAGCGTCACCGACACGCTGGGGCAGGTCGTCATGGAGTCCCAGGGCAGCGGCCTGCCCGTCCTCGTCACCGACCAGGGTGGTCCCAAGGAAGTCGTCCGCGACGGCACGACCGGCTACGTCCTCACCACCGCCAACCCCACCGCATGGGTCGAGCGCATCGTCGGCCTGGTCGCCGACGACGAACGCCGCGCACGCATGGGCCGCGCCGCCCACGAGTCCATGCAGCCCTACTCCATCCGCCACTCGTTCGAGCACTTCTGGGAAGTCCACACCCGCGCCTGGCACCAGCACCTGCAAGCCCGGGGTATCACGCCACGGGCCACGACGCAGGGCGTCGAGGCCTCCCTCGCTGCCGCCGCGCCGAAGCCGTGCCAGCCAACGACGGACAACGTTGGCGCCGCCACGGGCTGAGCCGCACGCTGTTCAACGCTGCGCGTGGCGTGTCCTGCTCACCACCCACGCGGTTCGCGCGCCAGAATCCGCGGCGTTCCGGCGCGCGGCCGGGCGTTCAGCGTCGCCTGCGTGCGATAACGCCGAGGGCAAGCGCGAGCGTGGCGAGCGTGCTGGGCGTGGGCACGACGACGAAGTCCACTCCGGGGTCGATGGGCACGAGGTAGAGGAGCGTGCCGAAGGCGTCGGCATAGACGGCCGTGTCCCGATGGTTCTGGTCCTTGAACCTGATCGTCCGAGGCGTGAAGCCGACGGTGCTGAACGTCAACACGCCGAGGACGAGAGGATGGGTTGCATCGAAGAACGGATTATAGAACGGAGGCAGCTGGAACAGGTCGATGTCGATGACGTCGCCGTTGGGCTGCGGATTGCCGAAGCCGTTGGTGTACGCACCGATCGAGGGGTTCGGCGTCCAGACGACGGAGTCGGTCGTGCCGTCGAAGTTCGTGGCGAGAACGTCCAGAAGGTCCTGTGCGAAGCCGGTGGCGGGCGGACCGTTCGTATTCCACGTCGCTCGGAGCCAGGAGGTGCCGGACGGGTTCGCCGGGCTGATGGTGATGATGCCGGGATCCCAATAGAAGGTCATCGTCTGTCCGACGGCCGCCGCGCCGAACGCGCCGAGGGCCGAGGCCACCGCGATTCCGAACGTCTTGCTCTGCACGATGCTACTCCTGCCTTGCCTATCCGCACACAAACGGGCCGATCCCGGGTGCGTTCTGCGCCGCCCGCCGTCCACGCGACTACAGGCCGGACACAGTGGACTTGGCGCACGCGCCGCACTTCTTTCAGGCCGGGCCGGGTTGCACACCGAATTTCGGGCGGACAGCCCACGCACACCGCCCGGCAGGCAGCGAGAACCGAAGCATGGTCCGACGAGGAATCCCGTCTTCCATCACAGGAGCGGATCAGCACCCCTCCACCCATGCGTTCAGGAACGCCAGCACGTCCAGCGTGTCGAGCGCGCCGTCGCCGTTCATGTCGGCGGCCTGATCCTGCGCAACCCATGCGTTCAGGAACGCGATCAGGTCCAGCGTGCTTACGCTCGCATCGTCATTGAAGTCGGCTCGTGGGCGAGCGCCCTCTCGTGCCCACGCGGCCAGAAAGACCAGCGCGGGCAGGATCTCTTCGCTGTTCGGGATGATCTCCTCCGGGGGCAGGATGAAGTTGTTGCCTCGCAGTTCGAAGAGGAAACTGTGCGCATCGCGATCACCCCAGAACCAGTCGGTCGCTCCGCCGGAGATGGGGTAGAGCGCGGTGTATGTGGGTCCGTGGACGTAGGTGCGATTATGCACGCCTTTGATGACTTGCTGCATCTCCGCGCCGAGCATCTGGAAGGTCTCGTGCCCCGGCGGCAGTTCGACGGTGTAGCCCCAGGGAGCGAGGAGCAACTGGCCGTAGGAGTGCAGGTCCACGTGTGCGGCCAATCGCGGGCGCGATGCGGCCAGCGCTCGCACCACGTCGGTCTCCGGCTCGGAGAACGGCGCGGTGCCCCGATAGGTCTCGCTGGACCCGTTGCCGGAGGAACCGTCATTGCGCCCCCAGCCGACGCCCCAGTTTCGGTTGAGGTCCACTCCGAACGTGCCGTTGCCGTTGTTGCGGCGGTTCTTGCGCCACAGTCGGTAGGTCGTCCAGGTGTACTGGTACCCGTCCGGGTTGACGACGGGGATGAAGATGATCTCGGCCCGGTCGATGAGGGCGGTGAGCGCCGGGTCGGAACCGTGCGCTGCGACGAGCCTGTCCGCGGCGTACATGGCGACCATGGGGCTGATCCACTCTCTCGCGTGCTGGCAGGCATTGAAGATGACAGTGGGTTTGCAGGCGGGATCGCCGAAGGCGTCGTTGGCGATGCGCAGACCTCGGATCGTGCGGCCCTCGATGGATGAGCCTACGTTGAAAACGGACGCGATGTCCGGCCGCTGGGCGGCGAGGGCGCCCATGTAGGCTTCGATCTCGGCGAGCGTTCGGAAGTCCTCGAACCAGGCACGCTTGCCCCCCCCACCGCCGCCGCCCAGCCGCTCGTTCTCGGCGTCGATGAGAGACTGTACATCATGGACGACGACCTGGTAGCGCACCCCCGCGTTGTCCAGCGCGTTGAGGGACTCGGGCGAGACCATGAAGTCCGCCGGCACGCCGGGACGGATGCTGTGCGACCACTGGTCCGCGCCGATCGCGTCCATCAAGCGCAGGTCCGCGAGGGTCCGAACCTCGACGCGCACGACCTTGAACCCGTCCACCCGCTCGACCGGCCCGGTGGCCAGCGGCTGGGCCGCCGCGATGCCGGAACCCACCACCAGAACCACCCCGATCGCCGTCCTGTGCATAACGAGCCTCCTCCCCCGCGAGTGTCAGGGTACCGGGCGGGGTCCGCGCCAACCAGCGGAATCCCAATGCGCGCGAGCAACGCACACCGACCCGAATCCGTATAAACCGCCTTTGGATGCTATAATCCCGAATCTCGGCCTTGGAGCCTGCTTCGATGTTCAACCAAACGACGGAATACGCACTGCGGGCGATGGCGTGTCTGGCGTACCAGCCGGAGACGATGGTGCCGACGACGGAGCTGGCACGGCTGACGAAGGTGCCGCCGAACTACCTGGCGAAGGTCTTGCAGGAGTTGGCGGGGGCGGACCTGATCGTGGGGCGTCGTGGTGTGGGCGGTGGGTACCGGCTGGCGAGGTCGCCGGCATCGATCCGGCTGCTGGACGTGATCAACGCGATCAGCCGGGTGGAGCGCATCCGCACCTGCCCGCTGGGTCTGGAGACGCACGGGCCGAACCTGTGCCCGCTGCACCGACGCATCGACGAGGCGGCCAAGGCGCTGATCGATATCTACGGCGGGGTGACGATGCAGGACGTCGTAAGCGACTCGAACGTGGCGCAGCGGCCGCTGTGCGACACGGGGACGACGCTGAACATTTCCGCGTCGCCCCGCCGATGATTGGCCCCGGCGTACCATCTCCGCGTGTCCGAACAACCCACACCGACGAACATCGAGAGCCTGCACGAGCAGGAAGTGGCACGGCGTGCCAAGCGCGAGCAGGTTCGCGCGCTCGGGCTTGATCCGTACGGATCGCGCACGCCGGGGATCGTGCCGCTGCGCGAGGCGCGGGCGCGGTACGACGAGAAGGCGGACGCGGAGCATCAGGCGGGCGGTGCGGACAACCGGCCGCGGGTGACGGTGGCCGGGCGCGTGGTGCTGCTGCGCGACACCGGCAAGCTGGTCTGGATCAACCTGCGCGACGAGACGGGCGACCTTCAGGCGGCGGTGAGCCGCAAGGACTGCGACGAACGGGGGTTCGAGGCGGCGAAGCTGACGGACCTGGGCGACGTCGTTGTCCTCGAGGGGCCGCTCATGCGGACGCGGACGGGAGAGGTGACGGTGTGGGCATCGTCGCTTCGTCCGGCGGCGAAGAGCCTCGCACCCCCCCCCTCGAAGCACGAGGGCCTGACGGACACGGAACTCCGGTACCGGCAGCGGTACGTGGACCTGTGGGCGAACCCGGAGACGAAGGGCGTGTTCGCGCTGCGCTCGCGGATCGTGTCGCGCATCCGGGAGATCATGGACGGGCTGGAGTTCCTGGAGGTGGAGACGCCCATGCTCCAGGCGCTGGCGGGCGGGGCTGCGGCGCGCCCGTTCCGCACGCGGCTCAACGCGCTGGGAATCGACGTGTTCCTGCGGATCGCCCCGGAGTTGTACCTCAAGCGGCTGCTGGTGGGCGGGTTCTCGCGGGTCTACGAGATCAACCGCAACTTCCGCAACGAGGGGTTGGACCGGCAGCACAACCCCGAGTTCACGATGCTGGAGGCCTACGAGGCCTTCGGCGACGTGACGACGATGATGGACCTGACCGAGCGGCTGGTGCGCGAGTCAGCGCGGCTTGTCGCGGACGAAAGGGGAACGCCAGACGACCTGCGCCTCCCCTTCGGCGAGACGGTCATCGACTACGGGAGTCCGTTCGAGCGGGTCACCTACGCGGACCTCTTCGGGCGGGCGCTCGGCTTTGCGCCCACGGACCTCGACCGCGTGTGGCGCGAGGCGGAGCAGCGCGGCGTGACGGCGAAGTACGCCCGGCACCTGGCCGAGGAGGGGCGTGCGCCGGCGGGCGGCACGCTGCGCGGGCGGGTGGACGACGCGCTGGTGGTGAACGAACTCTTCGAGGCGTTCGCGGAGCGGACGCTGGACCCCGGCCGGCCGACGTTCGTCACGGACTACCCGGCGGCGATCTCGCCACTCACGCGGCCCAAGCCCTCGAACCCCGCGCTGGCGGACCGCGCGGACCTGTTCATCGGGCACATGGAGATCGCGCCGATGTACACGGAGTTGAACGACCCGGACGTGCAGGCGGAGAAGTTCCGGGCGCAGTTGGCGGGCCTGGACGAGGAGGAAGCGACGTTCCGGACGTTCGACGAGGACTTCGTGCGCGCGCTGAAGGTGGGGATGCCGCCGGCGGGGGGCATGGGGCTGGGGATCGACCGGCTGGTGATGCTGCTGACTGACCAGCGTTCGATCCGGGACGTGCTGCTGTTCCCGTTCATGCGCCCGGAGGGCAGCGGGCCGGGCTGATCGGCCGGTTGGCGATCACTCCCCGGGCGCGTGGTAGAGGCTCTCGTCCACGAAGACGCCGTCGAGGAGTTTCCAGATGATCTCCCGCCGGATGTCGTTCGTCATCTCGACGAACTTCGTGTCCCGGTGCGGCGCCGGGAAGAGCCAGTATGGATCCACCTCCGGGCGGAGCGCGATGGCCGCCCTGAGCGCCTGCCTGCGCTGGTCGAGCGTGAGCGCGGCGAACGCTTCGCGCACGATCGCCTCCCGGTCGTCGAGATTGTTCGTAGTCGCGAGCCGGGCTGTCAACCGGCCAATCTTGGCCTTGACGTCCGGCGACAGGTCGAGCGAGCCGAAGACCTGGTCAGCGTTCTCGGCGACTTCGAGCATCATCCGCGAGCGCCAGTACAGCGCCTCGGAGATCGAGTCGCGGAGCGCCTGTCTCGTCAGCAGGTCGAGCGAGGATGGCGCGCCCTCAACCTGCGGTGTGGCCTGCATCTCGGCGATCACCTTCGACTGGTAGTCGTTCTGGATGCGCTGGTTCAGTTCCATGATGACGCGCGTCACGTGCCCCTGCCGCTGGATGCTCTGCAGCATCATGCCGTCGCTGTTCACAGCCTGGATTGCGGCCATCACCTTGCTCAGGTGCTCCGCCGCCGCGGCCTGATCGCCGCCGAGCTTGACCGAGTCGATCAATCCGCCCTCGTCCAGCGCCTCGATCTTGTCGAGGTTGTCGATGACGATCTGCTCGATTTTCAGCCTGCGGAGGTACAGGGAGTGCGACATCCAAGCCAGCTGGTAGTACCCCACGAGCGGGTTGTTACCCAGGGCCACGATCTCGATCGGCTCATCGAGACGGACGATCTTGCCGTCCGCGCCAAGCACGGCGATCGACTCGAACGGGGTATCGAGGATGCTCGGCATCTCGGGGCGGGGCGGGCGCTCGGCAGTCGGATGCGTCTGAGTGGGCGGGGGAGGTGGCTCGACGACCGGCCGCTCCTCGGGGACGGGGGGTGGCGGCGGGGCGACCTGCCCAACGACCGCCGAGACCGCGAACCCGAACACCAACAATCCGGACATTGCCTGTCGCATTGCAAACTCCTGCCGGACGTGCTCCACGCCGGCTGACCGTGTACCCATCGACACGCCCGGGAGCCTCCCACAGTCCCAAGCGACGAAAACTATACAGGCTCCGACCTTCGGGATTGCTCTTCTCGGCCGAGAATCGTCTCAGGCCAGCGCGGCGTTGAACCCGCCGGGCAGCGAGATGGGCTATTCTCATCCAATCACCCTGCCGCTTCGAACGTGGAACAGGGTGAAACCAAGCGAGGAAGACATGGCCGAGACCATCCGCCGGAAGATCAAGTGGCGCACGGGCAAGCGTCGTGGGAAGACCCGAGTCTGGAAGTCCAAATGGGTAGTGGTGAAGGTCGGGGGTAAGCCCAAGGGGTAGTAGGTAGAGGCAATCTCTCTTGGATTCCGACACAGGCCGGATAACCACTGGATGAGAATCTCGTTGATTCTGCGGGTTTTCCTCTATTGAACCGCGCCGGTAACTCGCTAGGCTGGTGGTCGAGGAGTTGACGAGAGAGTGTCACGACACCCCGTTTCGAATCGCCATTCGTTCATCCCGACTGGGATGTAGTGCACGCGTTGCGTGCCGAACCGCGGCTTCGAGAGGCCCGCCGCGGGGGACCACATCGGCCTCTGCGCGGTGGAATGCCACCGCACTCGACCTCGCGGCGTCATGGCTTCGAGGCGAGCACGAAGATGCAAGAGAGGGAGTAGAACATGCGCAAGACAATCGCACTCGCAGTCCTCGCCGGCCTCGCAACCGGCGCGGCAGCCAACACCAGCATCGTGAAGCCCCCGGACATGGGTCCGTACTGGCACCCGATCGACGGCGACTTCGGCACGTACGTCTACGCCAGCGACTTCGTCCTGAGCGGCACGGACACCAAGGTTGACCGCCTCGGCATGTGGCTCAACCTGCTCTGGGGCGGCACGCAGAACATCCGCTTCGAGGTCTGGGGCGACACCGGCGGCTCCGGCCCCGATCCGAACAATGTGCTGGCGAGCACCGGCTCGATCCATCCGAACGTGACCCCCGCGCTCGAGTATCACGAGGCACCCGCTGCCTTCAGCGCGAACCTCGTCCCCGGCACCCGCTACTGGTTCGCCGCGACCGTGGTCGGCGAGGGCGGCGGCGGTGGATACCAGACCGGCGGGCACACTCAGAACTCGGTCTACAACGACAACGGGACGTTCTGGTACTCGAACGACCCGGCCGGCCAGTGGTTCGACGGCCAGAACCTGACGCCGCAGATCGCGTTCGCGGTTCACATGGTCCCGGCTCCCGGCGCGCTGGCGCTGATGGGCTTGGGCGGGCTGGTCGCGGCGCGTCGTCGTCGCTGATGCTCGACATGTCCTGATCTCATGCCGCCGCGGGCTGAAGAGGCCCGCGGCGGTTTTTTGGGTTCGGCCCGGATCGGCGGGTGAGGCAGCCGCGGGGGCTTCGCCGCATAGGATGATGCCGATGGACCGCGAACGCCAGGACGAGCCGGAGCCGCGCCCCTTTACGCCGTTCCCTGAGCAGGACGAGAACGGCGTGGACCTGACGCTGCTGCGGGAGAACCTGAGACTGACGCCAGAAGAGCGGATTCGCCGAGGGGACGTCGCCCGCCGTCAGGCGTTACACTTGATGGACATTGGACGCAAGCGCCGAGAGTCTGCCATTCGCGGCCTTCGTTGAGGCGTTTCGCCGCCACGGCGTCGAGTTCATTGTCATCGGCGGGCAGGCGGAGATTCTGCATGGCGGCGCCCGGGTGACGTTTGATTGCGACTTCGCCTATCGACGGACACCGGAGAACATTCAGCGTCTCGCGGCTGCGCTTGAAACGCTCCGTCCACGGCTTCGCGGAGCGCCTCCCGACGTACCGTTTCGCGTCGACGCCAAGACCCTCGCCAACGGCTCGAACTTCACGTTCGAGACCGCTTACGGGCCGCTCGACTTGCTCGGATGGGTGGAGCCCTTCGGAGAATACGACGCGTTTGTCGGCAGAGCGGAGGCCTACATCTACGAGGGGAAAACGCTTCTCGTGATGGCTCTCGATGACCTCATCCGCATCAAGCGGCACATCAACCGTCCGAAGGACCAGGCCTCGCTGGCCGAACTGCTGGCGATCAAGCAGGAGCGAGAGGGGGGGGCGGCGTGAGGGGGGCGCGTCCCGGAGACGCTTGCGGGCCTGGCGCCAGGGGTCGGCCTCACGGGGGATCGTGGGGAGTCGTCAGCCGTGGCGCAGGAGCTTGCGGGTCGCCCTGAACTCGAACTGCCTGCCGACCTTCGATCGAGAGAGGTATCCCAGGTTCTCAAGGCCGAACAGGTCGGCTCTCGCTGTTCCATAAGCGACGCCGTGTGAACGTTGATGAGCCTCGATGGTGTAGGCAGTGTCCGGGTGACGCAGAGCGTGAGCAAGGAGGGCGCGCTGGCGGTGGTTCACCGGCGCCCGCTTGAACAAGCCCTCGGCCTCGGCAAGCTCGCGCTGCTTCTCACGGAGATAGCCCGCCAGATCGCGGCGGGCCTGGCCGATGAGCCGCAAGTGGTAGACGATGAAGTAGGTGCAGTCGAGGTCGTCTGTTTCGGTGTAGAGGAATGCCCGCGCGTACTTCGATGGGGCGCGGTAGATCAGGCGCGAGATGGGCAGGAACTCGAAGAGCCAGTACCCCGCGCGGAGCATCGACCAGTAGAACAGCGCCCGGGCGGTTCGGCCGTTGCCGTCGCAGAACGGGTGGTCATACGCGAGTTGGAAGTGCAGGATGATCGCACGAACAACGGGGTGGATGAAGCCCTCGTCGGCCCGCTTCGAGGCGTTCGCGAAGCGGCAGAGCGCGGCGATGCGCTCCGGCAACTCGCCCGCGACGGGGGGCTCGTGCAGGGTTTCGCCGTAGGCGTCCTGGACCACGACCGGCTCGTCCGGCTTGCGAAAGCGGCCGGCGTGCTCGGGTTTGTCGAGCGTGTCCTCTGTCAGGATGCGCTGCAGTTCGAGAATGAACTCGCGCGACAGGGACGTGCGGAGGTTCTCGCGGATGAACAGGATGGCGCGGTAGTTGTTGGCCACCATGCGCTCGCCCCTCGTCCGCGGCGATCGTCCCGATCGCAGCATCTCCTTGGCGACACGGACGGTCGTCGCCGCGCCCTCGAGCATCGACGATGAGATCGCCTCCTCCATCAGAGAGTCACGGATGAACCGTTCTTTGTGCGCGTCGGGGATCGGCGCCTCTGTGTCAAAGCCGATCCGCCCGGCCAGTTGTCGGTCGATCAGCATCAACTCCCGCTGCGCCACGTCCGGGACGCCGTAGGTGAAGCGCTCTCCCCCCACGCCGCGGAACGGGAGGAATCGGCGGTTCGCCAGACGGCCCGCCTTGACGAGTGCCCAGACCCTCTCCGGGTCGAGGCCTCGGCCGCTCGCCACGAACCGGAGCTTGTCCCAGTGCCGGTACTGCCTCTGGCTGTCCGCCACCACCTCCGCCATGACGGGGTCGAGGGCAAACTCGAACGCCTTGCCCAGTTCGGCAAGAGCCTTCGGGATGGCCGGGGGGGACTCAGGAATCCGCATCAACTATCAGTTTACCACAAACTGATAGTTTGTCAACACCAACCCCGAACAACCCCTGATCGCCACGAATTATCAACTTGACACAAACTGATAATTGTTCGTGAAGCCCAGGAATCGTGGGGTGAACAAGCCCTCATTCCGCGAGCCGGGCGAGGCGGTCGATGAGGTCGAGGGTGCGGGTGTGCTCATCGAGCGACTTTCGCCAAGTGAACCGGTGCCCGCGGGCGAAACCACAGGTAACGCGGGTGATCTGCGTGCGGTCCCGCTCGACCTCGGTCCAGAGAGACGCGAACGCGGTTTCGGCTTCCTCCCGGGTTCCGGCCGCGAAGAGCCGGCGAGCAACCCGCCGACCGCGTCGAGGCGTCCGCGGATCGCACCGGCGGTCGCCGGGAGTGGTGGATCGTCAGGACGCAGATGGGGGTAAGAGTCTGACAGTCCCCACTCGGCCTCATCGAACGTGCCGAGCATTTGCCGTGAGACATCTCGTCGCTTCTCTTCCGGCAGGGAGTTCCAATGCCGGTTCATCTCTCGCTCAAACTCGGCGGCGGGGTCGTCGCCTGCGATCTCCGCGACCGGCCGCAGCTCCGGGCTGAACTGTCGCCTGAAGAACGCCTCGCGTTCCTCACGCGAGCGGTCGTAGTGCTTCACGAAGTCCGGGTACGAAGCAGCACGCTTTTCATCAACGAAGGTGTCTCGCAGCCACTCCGCATTCTGCCGCATGCTCTCGACTCCCGCCGCGAGCAGCCCGCACGGGTCGTGCTCGGGGACGCCCGCGAGCGCATCACGGAGCGATCCGATCGCGTTTGGCGAGAACCGCATCGGATCGGGCGAGGCCTCCGCCGCTTCGATCATCTCCTCCATGAGGGTGCTGGCCATGTCGAGGAGCGAAGAGCCTCTGCTCGCGTGGAAGTAGTCGTGCGTCGACGAGAGTTGGCGGGCAATCCGCAGGATGCCCGCTGCGCATTCGGCCGCGGCGTCGTAGTCTTTCTCGCTCCAGAAATACACCGCGGCGTACGAGAGCGCCCGCGCGTGGGCGGCCGCTGCGCTTTCCGTGTGCGGGCGTCCCGCCGTTGCGTCGCCCGTATAAGGGTCCACAGGCATGGCCGGCGCGACCTCGAAACGCTCAAGGCGCGACGCATCCAAGGCAGCCTTGATGTATTCTCGCTCGAACTTCAGGACGGCCATGGCCCGGGCGACGGTGATGTCGGCGTGCGGATGGCTCACGAAGGTCATCCGCTCGCGAGAGAGCGTGCCGATCCGGCGGATCTCGCGGGACTCGCGCGTGTCATAGAGGCGCAGGTATACGTCGGGGGCGTTATCGCCGGCGTGGGGAGGCGACTCCGGCTGCGCCATCACCACGGTGCAAGCCAGCGCGAAGGCGAGTGCGAGCCTCTTCATGTGCCTGCCTCCTTTGGACCGGCGTTCGCGCCGGGCCGCCTTACCCCTTCGCCCCCGCCCCGATCGTCATCTTCACGGGCATGGCCGTCCGCTCCACGCGGCGTTCGAACTCGTCGCGGAACTTGCTCATGATGGTTCGGACGGCCCAGTTGTTGCCGTCGGCCAGGCCGCAGATGGTGGTGCCGGGCATGGTGCCCATGCTGGTGGCGATTTCGAGGGCGAGGTCGAGGTCGCGGGTCTTGGCGTGGCCCTCCTCGATTCGGCAGAGGAGTTGGTAGAGCCAGCCGCTGCCCTCGCGGCAGGGTGTGCACTGGCCGCAGGACTCGTGCTTGAAGAAGCGAGCGATGTTGCGGGCGACGGCGACCATGTCGGTGTCTTCGTCGAAGACGGTGGGGCAGGCGGTGCCGAGGCCGAGGACATTGTGCTTTCGGCCGATGTCGAAGTCGAGTTCGGCGTCGTACTGGTCGGTGTCGAGGATGCCCATGCTGACGCCGCCGGGGATGGCGGCCTTGAACTTCTTGCCGCCCCTCATCCCGCCGCAGTGCTCCTCGACGAGCGTGCGCAGAGGGATGCCGAGTTCGAACTCGTAGCAGCCTGGGCGGTTGACGTGGCCGCTGACGCCCATGAGTTTGGTGCCGTAACTCGGCGGGCCGCCGACCGTACTCTCGACGCCCATGGCCATGAAGGCGGGTGCGCCCTCGTCGATGATCTGGGGCAGGTGGGCCAGGGTCTCGACGTTGTTGATGATGGTGGGCCGGCCGAAGAGGCCCTTGACGGCGGGGAAGGGGGGCTTGATGCGCGGCCAGCCGCGCTTGCCCTCGATGGCTTCGAGGAGGCCGGTTTCCTCGCCGCAGATGTACGCGCCCGCGCCGCGGTGGAGGTGGCAATCGACGACGAAGCGCTCGCCGCCGGTGTTTGCAGGGGAGTTGATGAGTCCCTTGTCGCCAAAGATGCCGTTGGCATAGGCCTCGCGGATGGCTTCCTCGACGACCATGGCCTGGTGGTGGTACTCGCCGCGGATGAAGATGTACGCCCGGCTCAGTCGGCAGGCGTAGCAGCAGATGGCGATGCCCTCGAGCATGAGGTGCGGGTCGTAGTCCATCAGGAGGCGGTCTTTGAAGGTGCCCGGCTCGCTCTCGTCGGCGTTGACGGCCAGGTAGCGCGGGCCCGGGTCCGTGCCCGGCTCGACCTTGGGGAGGAACGTCCACTTGAGGCCGGTGGGGAATCCCGCCCCGCCGCGGCCGCGGAGCATGGACTTCTTCACCTCCTCGGTGACGGCGTCGGGCTTCATCGAGAGGGCCTTGCGCAGGGCCTCGTAGCCGCCGGTGCGGACGTACTCGTCGTAACGGACGACGTGGCGGTCCTCGAACCGGCCGAAGGGAGGCGTCGGGATGCGCCGGCAGAGAACGTGCCGGGGTGTGCCGTCGTACTTCGTCTTGCCCACGGTGGACTCCTGCGCGGCTGGGGGCTGCGGGACGGGAAACAGTCGGGTCCAGAGTGTAGGAGCGGGGCGGGGCGCGCTTGGTGGGCTTCGGAGAGGCTCACGTAGAAGCGAGGAGCGTGCTGCGGGAGATTCGATTGGGGAACGGGATCGGCACAGGGGGGCCGCCTGTGCCACCGGCTCTGGACTTCTGCTTGCTCTCCGCACACGCGCCTCTGTGTGAGGCGGGCTTGAAGCAGACGTATGTCGCCCGGCACGTGGGGCGGGTGGCGGGCGAGAGTCGGCTATGGGCAAAGCCCTGGCGTAGTCGTTGAGGAAGGCGAGGAAGTCGAGGGTGCTGATGACGCCGTCGTAGTTCCAGTCGGTGGTGAAGATGCTGCGGTCGGCCCAGGCGTTGAGGTAGTCGAAGAAATCCTGCGTGGTGACCGCGCCGTCCTTGTTGAAGTCGGCGCGGCAGGTCGGGCCGAGGTAGGCGACCCAGCCCTCGCCGTGATAGGAAGGATTTATGCCGAACCCGATGATCGTACGTCCGTCCGCGGAGATTCCGGTGACGGTCTCGAGGAACCAATCCTCAGGAACGGCGACTCCGTGCTCGGCAAGGTACTCGCGGGCGGGCCTCATGCCATGTTCGGGGGTCCAGATGAACGCGGTCTCGTAGACGAGGAACGAGTAGCTCTCTCCTCCGATGACGTTGCCGTCCCATGAGACCGCGTAGGCGCGATTGGTGGTATCGCCGCCCGGCATCCTGCCCAGCCCGATCATGCCAGTCTCAGCCGTCCACCGGAAGGACTGTTCGCCGCCCGTGGCCATCGAAGAACCGATGACAACGGACCCGTCGGCTGAGACGCCTCTGGCAACGCTGTAAAATGAAGCGCCCTCGAGGTCACCGAGACCGATCATGCCAGTCTCGGCCGTCCAGCGAAAGGCCTCTGTCCCATTATGCGATGTTCCTGTACCGACGATGACACGATCGTCGGCAGAGATCCGAGCGGCAGAGCTGCTGAACGCGCCTCCGTCGAGGTCGCCGAGACCGATCATGCCAGTCTCGGCTGTCCAGCGAAATGCCTCGGCTCCGTTTGATGATGTTCCGTAGCCGACGACGACGCTTCCATCGACAGAAACACCTCTTGCCGAACTCCGGAACTCGCCGCCGGGCAAATCGCCTAGGCCGACCATGCCGGTTGCCTCTGTCCACATGAAGGCTTCGACACTGGAGTTCGGGATGAGAGACGCGCCCGTGATCACTCGTCCGCGGCCATCGACGCCGAAGGCATTGCTGGTGTCGGATCCGAGTGGGCTCATCCCGGCATCGAGCGTCCAGCGGATCGCCTCGTGGCTGGCAAAGCCTCCGCGGGTACTGTCGCCAATCACGACGTACCCGTTTGCCGACACGTGCACACTTCGACTGTACACGATGCCGCCGGGTAGATCTCCGATGCCGACGAAGAACGGAGTGTCCTGCGCAGTAGCGCAGGACACGCAGAACACAAATACCCACGAGCGGGTAAGAGGAGCGAAGCGCTGCATAGGTTGTCTCACAAGCGCATCTGCCGCATGGCGCCTCATGGGCCAACGACGGTTACCATCCGGTTGATGAAGACGCTAATGGAGTCTGTGTTGTGGTTCGAGACGATGACGTCGTCATATCCGTCGTTGTTCAGGTCGGCGGTGATTGCCATGATCGCGTGATCGACACTCCCACTTGTGTAGAGATACGCCTGACTCGAAGATGGCGCCTGGAAAGTGCCGTCTGATCGTCCGAGAAGCACCGCGATGCCTCCTGCCCACGGCTCGCCCCCGCCGGTCGGACCGTCGAGGTTGCTGAGCGCGATCACGAGGTCGAGTTTGGTCCCGCCGTTGAAGTGGCCAGCCGCGATGCCGTGCGCCCTGACATTCGCCGTGCCGGAGTACAGTTGCTGTCGGAGAACGGAGTTGTCGCAAGAGGATTGGAATGACCCCAGTCCGTTGCCAAGAAAGACGCCGACGAAGGGTTGGCCGGTTTCGACAGCGGCGAAGTCCCAATGCGCATCCGCGCCGAAGCGGCCGCTGACGATAGTCTCATAGAGCCACGTCTGCGACCCACAAGGCGAAGGCGGCTCGGTCGTAACGGGATCGAACTGAAGACCGGAAAGGTTGCGGACAACGGAGATGGAGTCTGCATAGGGGTTTGGCGTGACGAAATCGACGAGTGGCTGACCCGGAGAGAGAGAAAAAAAATCCCCGATGGCGACGTCACCCGCAGCTGTGAAACCGTCGATGTCGAGCATGATCGGGTGTCGGTCGAAATCAAACTCGTTCGTCTGAACTAGGCGGTTCTTGAAGACGTGGACGAAGTTTCGCGGTCCATTGCCGGGGCAATGTACGGCCGCGACTACGTCAAGGTCGCCATCATTGTCGAGATCCGCGACGGCCAGTCCCCGGAGCGGGTGTCCGGGAGCAATCCAGCGCATTGGCTCATCGTCGAACAACCCGTTTCCCAGGCTCGGGAAGACGTACAGCACTCCGTGGAAGTGATCCGTCGTCCACCCCAGAACGATCAGGTCAGGCCCGTTCGTTCCCGTCACGTCCGCGAATGCCACCTCGCTAGCAGGTCCATCTGGCACCATCGCCTGCCAATGAACGACGAGCGAAGTTGTCGGGTCGGTTGCCCACGTTCCCATGTTTCTGAAGACGGTTACCGTACTTCCGTTGAACACTCCTTCGCACCCGAACATCGGCCATCCCGCGCTCACGACGGCGACCTCGGGGTAACCGTCCTGCCCAGGATCGCCGTTTGCATCCACGATGTCCGCCGCCGCGAGGCCGTATGGGAACGAGGCAGACAAGCCGAGAGAGTACGCCTCTGCGGGTTTGAACAGCGGCACCGGTTCCGTTTGTCCCGAGGCCTTGTCAGGCACGGCCAGCACGCACAGCATCGCCGCCAGGAGCGTCGCCACCCTAACCCCCCCCCCAACAGATGATCGAATGAAGTCGCCGCGCGAAGTTCGTCGTGCCGGTCGCTGCCATGGTCGGTCTCCTGATGTCCGGGTGCGTCCACCAATCCGGCCCGCCGCATGGGCAGACCGGGCACGAGAGGCCCACGCCACCAGTATGCCGAATGAGTGGTCGCGCGCCAAGCGCTCTTCGCTGGTTTTTGGCCTCAAAACGGCGGACCCGACTACCTCACGGCGTCGCCCGGCACGCGGGGCGGGGGGCGGCCTCGGATGTCGGCTGCGCTCGGCGGTTCGGAATCCGCGCCAATGGTAAAGCGGAGGTCGGTGGGGATGCCCGCGGCGCGGACGCGGAAGGGCGGCTTGAAGAGGGCGAGTTCGTAGGGATCCCCGGGGCTGCGGGGGGTGATGGGGGCGATGAGGACGCGGACGCGCGGGCCTTGCCAGTCGGGGTCGATTGGGGCTTCGAGGGGGACGGAGACAGAGCCGCCTGGGCCGATGAGGGGGGCGTCGAGGGTGGTGGTGTCGCTCGCGCCCTCGTAGACGCGGAGGGCGAGGTCGGCGGTGGAGTCGTTGAGGAAGGTGAACTGGGGGTGTGAGGCGCCGCACGCGCCGAGGAGGAGGGAGGCGGCGGCGAGGACCGGTGCGGCGGTGCGTGTCACGGGGCCTGCTCCTTGGACGCGGGGGGGGGCGGGTCGATGCGCATCTCCTCGACGACGGTGCGGCGGAGGGTAACGCGTCCCACGGGGGTGTCGCGGGTCTGCTCGTGGGTTTCGCGGCGGAGGGTCTGGGTGGTCGCCGCGGCGGGGTCGTGTCGGACGCCCTTCCAGACCTCGCCGAAGAACTCGCCGAGGGAGCGCATGAGGGTCTTGCGGGAGTCGCCGGGCATCGGGAGAAGGATAGAGCGCGGCGGGCGCGTGCGCCGCTATCCCTTCTTGCCCTTCTTCTTCTCGGGTTCCTCGACGGTGACGCGCGTGCGCATCGACTTGCCCGTCTCGGTGTTGAAGCCGCACTGCACGCAGACGACGCCGCCGGGCGGGATCGGGCTGCTGCACTGAGGGCAGGGCGTGGACTGCACGGCGACGGACCCTTCGACGAGTTTCGCCATCACGGGGTCGGCGCCGCCGGACTGCGGCTGCGGAGGAGCCTTGGCGGCGGCCTTTGCCTGCTGTTTCTCGATGCACGCCCGGCAGGCGTATCGGCCCTGCTTGTCCTTGACGTGCGGGCGCGCGGAGCAGTCCTGCTTGCAGATGACGCAGACTTTGGGCTGTGCCTCGGCCATCGCCGGCTCCGGTCGCGTGATCAGTGCCCGTGGGCGCGCTTCGCCTCGGCGAGGAGGCGCGGGACGTCGGCGGGCTTGAGGTTCTCGTGGAGGGTGTGGTCGATGAGCGCGGCCGGCGCGGTGCCGCAGGAGCCGAGGCATTCGAGTTCGATGAGCGTGAACTCGCCGTCGTCGGTGGTCTCGCCGACGTCGATGCCGAGCGCCTCGCGGACGGCGTCTGTGATCGCCTGCTGGCCGCAGAACTCGCAGGCGATCGATCGGCAGACGGCGACCACGTGGCGTCCCTTGGGGCGGAGCCAGTACTCCTCGTAGAAACTGGCGGTGTCGAGCACTTCGGCGGGGGTGAGTCCGAGGTGGCGTGCGATCTCCATCATCGCCTGGTGCGGGATCCAGCCGTACTTCTCCTGCACCATGTGGAGCGCGGGGAGGAGCGCGCCGGCGCGGCGCTCGTAGCGGGGCAGGATGCGCTCGTCGAGATCGCGCCGCATGTCGGCGGTGAGGTACGGCTCGTCGCGGCGTTCGACCTGCGCCCCTGCGGAGTCCTTGGTGATCCACGCCATCGTCAGCGGTCCTCGTCGGCCGCGGCGCTCGCCTGCCGGCCGCCCGGCGGTGTACCGGGGCTGAACCGTAGGCCGCCGACGGTGGGGTGCGCCGTAAAAGGTGAGCCGGCGATAGGTTGCGTCCGCTGCACGCTGCCGGAGGAGGTGCCGGGAGCGTGCTCGACGAGGGCGGATGGGAAGGGAGGCGGCATGTCAGTCTTGCCCCAGGTGACGCAGGAGACAGGCTCGCCCTTGGCGTCGAGAAGGACGACCCAATCGCCATCGTTGGCGAAGCCGGTGTTCTTGGAGGTGTTACCCATCGTGAAGACCCATGCACCGTCGAAGTCGTCGTGGGGCTTGTCGGGTGCCTTGGTCGCGTCGCCGACCGGTCCGGTCCAGGTCTGGTTCACACCGTTGAAGACGACAACGACCCCGCGGGGGGCGAGTTCGAACTTCGGAAAGACGAAGGAAACCTGGTTGCTGCCGGGGGGGTTGCGGTCGTTGATGGTGTAGCCGTCGAGGCGGATGGGCTTGTCGTGGGGGTTGT
>JAHCJE010000049.1 GCA_026128865.1 Phycisphaeraceae bacterium
GTGGCGATCTCGTCGGCCCACGCGCCGTACCGCTCGCCCGTGTCGCCGCTGAGCAGCCGCCGCGCCGCGTCGAGTTCATCCTTGCTCCGCGCCGCGATCGTCGCCGCCACGCCCTCGGCCTGCCCGATCGTCAGCCGGCCGTTCATGTACGCCCGCGCCGAGAACTCGCCCGGCTCGGCCAGCCGCACGCCATCGACCGCGAGCAGCGCCGCCAGCGTTCGCTCGACCAGCGCGGGGTTGCCCGGCAGTTGCAACTCGACCGCGTCCTCGCCCGTGTACGACGCCGGCGCGACGAACCGCAGCGCGAGGCACGGGATCGTCACCCTGCCCGCGATCCGAAGCGATCGCACGTGCACCCCCGGCTCGCGCGGCGGCACGTCGGCGAGCACGGCCGCCAGCGCACCATCGACCCCCGCCCCCGAGAGCCGCACGATCGCCCGCGCCGAACGCCCGTGCGGCGACGCGACGGCCACGATGACGTCTCCCGTGCGCACGCCCGATCATTGGCCCGCCTCAGCGCCGCTTCTTGTACCTGCGCGGGGTGTCGTCCGGCCGGTCCCGCCCGGCACGCGGATCGACGCGCTTCGCCCCGCCGCCGCCCCGGCGCGCCGCCTCCTGCTTCTCCCGCTGCTGCGCCGCGACCTCCTGAAGCCTCGCCATGAAGCCCGTCCGCTTGCCGCTCTTCTTCGCCTTGATCTTGTCCAGGTCCAGCAGCCCGTGCTTCTCGCAGTGCGCCCGGATCCACCGGCTCTCGAAGATGCCCAGCGTCGAGTTCGTGATGAAGTAGAGCGAAAGCCCGCTCGGCGCGTTGTACATGAACACCGGGAACATCACCACCGACACGATCCGCATGATCTTCTGCTGCTGCTCCTGCTCCGGCGTCATCGCGGCCGAGGGCGGCGGCGTCAGGTACTTCTGGTGCACGTAGAACACCACGCCCAGCAGCAGCGGCAGCACGTTCAGCGAACTGATCGCCCCCATCAGCGGGATGGTGAACAGCGTGCGCCCGAAGTAGATCGCCCGGTCCGGCTCCGACAGGTCGCCCAGGAACGACCACTGCGCACCCGTCATCGCCTGAAAGACGCCGAAGAACGCCGGCTCGTGCCGGAGTTCGATCGCGAAGTACAGCGTCGCGTAGAGCGCGATCCAGACCGGGCTTTGCAGGAAGAGCGGCAGGCACCCGAGGAACCCCGCCGGGCTGACGCCCTCCTCGCGCCACAGGCGGGCCATCTCCTGCTGCATCCGCTGCTTGTCGTTGCGGAACTTCTCCTGGATCGCCTTCTGCTTCGGCGCGAGGCCCTGCATCTGCCTGCCGAACCGCTGCATCCGAATCTGCGCGAACCGCGTCACCGGGTGCAGGACGGTCCGCACCACCACCACCAGGAAGATGATCGCCAGCCCCCAGTCGTGCGTCAGCGAGTGCAGCAGCCTCATCAGCGACAGCAGCGGCTCCGTCAGCCACGCGAACGTGCAAGCCGCGCACATCCCCCCGAAGTTGAACACCACGATCCGGTCGATTCCCAGCGCGGCCGCCATCGGGTGCGCCCGGATGATCGGCCGGCTCAGCGGCCCGGCGTACAGTCCGAGGTCCACCGTCGCCGCCCCGCCCGCCGGCACGACCTGCTCGCGCAGCGCGAGCGACAGCACCATCGCAGGGTCCGTGCCCCCCGTGTTCAGCACCACCCGGTCGATGCGCTCCAGCGCGTCGAACGTCTTGCGCGGCATCGGCGCAGATGGGTCGATCACCGGATGAACGACGACCCCGAAGTACCGGTTCGTCATCCCCGCCCACACCAGTTCGTAGGACTTCTCCGCCGCACGGTCGTTCGGCCACAGCGGCGCGGGCAGCGTCTCCGGGTACAGCCCCGTCTGCTTGTCGCGCGAGCCGAGCGCCTTGTCACGCGGCCAGAGAAAATCGCTCGCCGACACGAACTGCCGCGTCGGATCGACCGCCGGCGCGGCCAGGTACCCGAACCGCACACGCCGCTTGTCACCGCCGTAGCCGAGGTGGTCCTCCGGCAGGTCGCCCGGCCCGAACACACGCAGCCGCACGCGCAGCGCACGCTCGGTCAGGTTCTCGACCCGCTGGCTCAGCAGCACGTCGTTCGCGTTCTCCGCCAGCGTGTACCGCCGCTCGACCCGCAGCACGCGCCGCCCCTCGGCATCCACGACAATCGCCTCAAACCTGCCCGGCTCTGCCGCCGAAACCTGCCGCCACAGCGGCCGCACCGCGTCCGCCAGCGGCACCAGCGCGCCGTCCACTTCCACGGCCAGCGCAGCCAGCGGCGCGACCGCCGCCGTCCGCGTCACCGCGTTCCCCTCCGCATCCACGCCCGTCCACGTCACACGCCGCTCGGCCTGCAACTCGACGAAGTGCTCGTCCTCCACCGGCTCGCGCTTACGGGCCGCGCGATCCGTCTTGATCGAGTCCAACTGGTCCGCAAGCCTCAGCGACCGAACGCCCGCCCCCAGCGGCGTGAACTCCAGCCGCATCTCATACGCCGAGTCGTACCCCAGGCCGCCCAGCGGCGCGAACGACAAAGCCAGCGGATCGCCATTGAACGACTCGGCCCGAAGCCCCGTGGGAGGCGCAACCGGATCGACTGGCGGCGCGGCAGCCTGCGGCGCCGGCGCATCGGCCGGCTGCTCAGCCACCGAAGGCGGGGCCTGCTCGCGCGCCGCCTCCCCAGCCGCCTGCTGCTCGACCTGCGTCTGCGCGGCCTCCCTCGCCGCACGCTGGTTCGCCGTGTTCCGCGCAACCGCGATCATCACGCCGATGCCGGCGACCATCACGATCAGCGGCACCACGATCCTCAGCGGTCTGTTCCGGGTCGGCGGCATGGCTGAACGCGCGGAGCCTCCTCAGCGTCAACGGGGGGCAACGATAGCCGGTCGTTCCGATCCCGGCGGGCCCGATTCCGCCCGCCCGCCCCTCACCGGCCCTCGTAGAGCCGGTCCCCCAGCCAGTCGTGCAGCGACGGGATCGCCTTGATCTTCTTCGCCGTCACGTCCACGTTGTACTCGACACGCACGAACTGCGCCCGGTCCGGGTGCAGCACCACGTAACTCGCTCGCGGGTCGTGGTCGCGCGGCTGACCCACCGACCCGACGTTGATGATCGCCTTCTCCTCCTCCGCGAAGGTGTACGTCATCTCCCCCAGTTCCGCGGGCGGGTAGAAGTCCGGCTCGTTCGTGAACACCCCAGGCACGTGCGTGTGCCCGACCAGACACAGCCGGTCCACTCGCTCGAACACCGCCTCCAGTTTGTCCGGGCTGGCGATCGCGTCGTCCGGAAAGATGTACTCGTTGATCGGCCGACGAGGCGAGCCGTGCACCGCCAGGATCGCCGCCGTCCCACCCGGCGGCGTCTCCACCACCCGCACGCGAAGCCGCCCCAGAAACTCGTACCGCTCGGCACGCAACGCCGGGTCCGGCTCGCTGTCGAACTGCTCGCGCGTCCAGTACGCCGCCTGCTCCGCCCCGGGATTGAAGTTGGTCGGCTCATACAGCACGCCGAAGTCGTGGTTCCCCATCAGCGACCACGCGCACCGCCGACGCACCATGTCCACGCACTCGAGCGGGTCCGGCCCGTACCCCACGATGTCGCCCAGGCAGATGATCCGCTCGATCCCACGCGAGTCGATGTCCGCCAGCACCGCCCGCAGGGCTTCGGCGTTGGCGTGGATGTCGCTGATGACGGCGGTGAGCACGGCTGGCTTTCTCGTCGCCCGCTTTCCGGGCGTGCCCCCGGGGCCTCCGGGGCAGGCGGGCATCGTAGGGAACCACCGCAGGATCGGCAATCGGCCAAAAGCCGCGGGGCGTTCCGGCCGATCGTCAAGAGGGGCGAGACGGGACGCGCCGGACGCCGTGGCAACGCGCAACGGCGGCCCTAGCATGCCCCCACCAACGCCGCACGCGCGGCCACACGACCACACGCGGGGAGGAAGCACCGATGCCGGCCGCAGGGATCACCTACCAGCGCACGCGAGAGATGACCATCGAGGAACTCCTCCTCGAAAACCGCATCGTCTTCCTCGCAAGCGACATCAACCACGTCTCCGCATCGCGCGTCATGATGCAGATGCACTACCTCGAACACCAGAAGCGCGGGCAGGAGATCAACTTCTACATCAAAAGCCCAGGCGGAAGCGTCGACGACACACTCGCCATCTACGACACCATGCGCCTGCTGGCCTCGCCCGTCGCCACCTACTGCATCGGCTACGCCTACTCAGGCGCGGCCCTGCTCGTCACCGCCGGCGTCAAGGGGCGGCGATTCATCCTCCCACACGCCAAGATCATGATCCACCAGCCCTACGGCGGCGTCACCGGACAGGCCGAGGACATCCGCATCCAGGCCGAGCAGATCATCAAGGCCAAGCGCCAACTCAACGAGATCTTCTCCCGCCACACCGGGCAGGACGTCGAGCAGATCCGCCGCGACGCCGAACGCGACAAGTTCTTCTCCGCCGAGGAGGCCGTCGCCTACGGCCTGGTGGACGAGGTGCTCAAGGAACCCCCCAAGGAAGCCAACGTCGCCCGCTGACTCGCCCGCGCACCACCGCATCACCCACCGAACGCACCGAGAGCAGGACACGCCCCATGTCGAGTTACCTCGTCCCCATCGTCATCGAGAAGACCTCACGCGGCGAACGGTCCTACGACATCTACTCCCGCCTGCTGAAGGACCGCATCATCTTCCTCGGCGGCCCCATCATGGACGAGATGGCCAACCTCGTCGTCGCCCAGTTGCTCTTCCTCGCCAACGAAGACCCAAAGAGCGACATCCACCTCTACGTCAACTCCCCCGGCGGCAGCGTCACCGCCGGACTCGGCATCCTCGACACCATGAACTTCATCGCACCCGACGTCTGCACCTACGTCATCGGACAGGCCGCCAGCATGGGCTCCGTCCTCGCCTGCTCCGGCGCCAAGGGAAAACGCTTCGCCCTCCCCAACGCCCGCAACCTGCTGCACCAGCCCCTGCTCTCCGGCGTCATGGAAGGCCAGGCGACGGACATCGAGATCGAGGCCCGCGAGATGCTCCGCCTGCGCGACCGCATCTACGAGGTCTACGTGCAGGCCACCGGCCAGCCTCGCCCCCGAATCGAGGAAGACCTCGACCGAAACAAGTGGCTCGACGAGAAGGAAATGCTCGCCTACGGCCTCATCGACGCCGTACTCGAATCCATGCCCCAGCACAGACGCGAGCGACACGACGAGGATTGACGCTATCGGTCACGGCAGCGCGAACCGCCCGCACATCGCCCGCACGTCCTCGCGCACCTTCGCGCACACGCTCGCCTCGCCCGCCGCGCCGAGCACGCGGTCGATGAACTCCGCGACCGTCGCCATGTCCGTCTCGCGCAGGCCGCGCGTCGTGATCGCCGGCGTGCCGAGGCGCAGGCCGCTGGTCACGCGGGGGGGGCGCGGGTCCTGCGGGATGCCGTTCTTGTTCGTGATGATGCCCCCCGATTCGAGCCACTTCTCCGCGTCCGCGCCGGTGAGGTTCTCGTCGCGCGTGCGCAGGTCCACGAGCATCAGGTGGTTGTCCGTACCGCCGCTGGTGATGCGGTAGCCCCGCTCGCGCAGCGCGCCCGCCAGCCCCCGGGCGTTCTTCACGACCTGCCCCTGGTAGGCCTTGAACTCCGGCCTCAGCGCCTCGCCGAACGCCACCGCCTTCGCGAACACCACGTGCATCAGCGGCCCGCCCTGCATCCCGGGGAACACCGCCCGGTCGATCTTCTTCGCGATCTCCTCGTCGTCGGTCAGGATCAGCCCGCCGCGCGGCCCGCGCAGCGTCTTGTGCGTCGTCGTCGTCACCACGTGGCAGTGCGGGAACGGCGACGGGTGCTCGCCGGTCGCCACCAGCCCCGCGATGTGCGCGATGTCCGCCATGAGCAGCGCCCCGCACTTGTCCGCGATCTCGCGGAAGCGGGCGAAGTCGATCACGCGCGGGTAGGCCGAGTACCCGCACATCAGCAGTTTCGGACGGCGCTCCAGGCACACCGCCTCCGCCGCGTCGTAGTCGATCTGCTCGAAGCGCGGGTGCGCCGCGTCGTAGTGCAGCGGGTAGAAGACCGGGTTGAACCACTTGCCGCTCAGGTTCACCTTCAGCCCGTGGGAGAGATGCCCGCCATCCGCCAGCACCAGCGACGCGAACGTGTCCCCCGGCTGGAGCAGCGCGAGAAACACCGCCGCGTTCGCCTGTGCCCCGGAGTGCGGCTGCACGTTCGCGAACCGGCACCCGAACAGCCGCTTCGCCCGCTCGCGGGCCAGTTCCTCGGCCTGGTCGTGGTACACGCACCCGCCGTAGTACCGCGCCCCCGGGTAGCCCTCGGCGTACTTGTTCGTGAAGCACGTCCCCATCGCGTGCATCACCGCCGGCGAAACGTGGTTCTCGCTCGCGATCAGTTCCAGCGTCGTCGCCTGGCGATCCTGCTCCCACCCGAGGATCGCGGCTGCGTCGGGGTCACGTTCGCGCAGCAGCCCGAGCACACTTTCGGCAATGGGGTCGTGGGACATGCAGAGATGATACGGACGACGCTCGTCGAACGGCCCGTTTCACCCCATGTCCCCCGCCAGCGCCAGCGGCCGCACCATCCCCGCCGCCTCTTCCGCGCGCGGCGGGTCCGCCAGGTCGATCGGCAGGTACACCCCCCGCGAGTGGTCGCTGTTCAGCACCACGGCGCACGGCGGCACGACCAGCACCCCGTTGTCCGCCTTCTCATGCCCCAGCACGAACAGCCCCACCCCCCACCGCTCGACCAGGTCTTCCAACTGCTCCGCGTCGTACCCCCGCCCCCAGACCATTACATGCGCCGAGCCGACCCGCGGCTGGTAGTCGTCGTCCGTCAGGTCGCGGTCGAGGATCGTCGTGTCGAAGCGGCCCATCCCGGCCGGCCCAGGCAGGCTGTGCGCGCACAGCACGTCCCCACGCGGCCCGCTGCACCGCAGCGCGATCGGCATCGACCGGATGAACCGCTCCACCGCCCCCGCCACCCGCTCCCACTCGCCGCCGAAGACGTACCCCAGCCCGTCGTTGAAGGCGTCCACGCAGCGCACGCCGTCCTTCACGATCCCCGCCCCGATGATCTGGCTCAGTTCATGGTTTGCGAGCAGCGCGTGGACGCGCTCCGGGAACTCGGCCTTCAACTGCGCCACCCGGGCCAGCGCGCGGTAACTGAAGTCCAGCCCGTTCACCAGCCGATCCGCGTGGATGACCTCGTGCAGCGTCAGGTGCGGCCCCGGCTCGCCCTCGCCCGCCGGCTGGTCCATCCGCGCCGCCTCGACCAGCCGCTCCAGGTGGAACGGATTGTCGTGCAGGTCGCCCGTGGCGATCAGCGTGCCCGGCGCCTCGATCGCGTCGATCGACTTCCGCCGGCAGGCCGCGTCGCGGTTGGCTTCCGCGCCGCGCTCGAACAGGCGGCAGACCGCGTCCGGGTCCTGGAGGTCGGGCGCGCGGAGGATCGCTAGTCCTCCTCGTCGTCGATCGCGCCCGCGGCCATCGTCGTCGCCGCGTGCAGAATGCCCCGGACCAGGTTCAGCCTGTCCTGGACCTCCCTCATCGACTCGGGCCGCTTCTCGGGGTCGATCTCGACGCACTGCATGATCAGGTCGTTCAGTTTCGGGTGGATGCGCGGGTTCAGTTCGATCGCGGGCTTGGGCTTGGCGACCAGGTTGTCGTCCAGCGACCCCACCAGCGAGTCTCCCTTCGCCAGCGCGGTCGGGATGTGCTGCCGAGTCAGCACCCAGTACATCGTCGCACCGAGGTTGTAGATGTCCGTCTTCGGCGTGATCGCCCGCCGGTGAACCTGCTCCGGGGCGATGTAGTCCGGCGTCCCCTGGATACGCGGCTTGATCGTCCCCGACGAGCACGACTGCCCGAGGTCGATGATCTTCACCACGCCCCCCTCGGAGACGACAATGTTGTTCGGCTTCATGTCCGCGTGCACGAACCCGCGACCGTGCATGTGGGCCATCGCCGCCGCCGCCTGCTCGAAAATCGCGCACGCCTCCTCGAACGTCTGCGGCGGGTGGCGGTCGAGGCTCACCCCGTCCACGAACTCCATGACGAGGTACAACTCCTTGACCGCCAGGAACGAACCCTTCCTGATCAGCCTCTCGATCTTGCGGATGCCGGGGTGGTCCAACTGCCGGGCGACCTTGTACTCCGTCTCCGTCTGGTCCAGGAACCGCTGGTCCTTGTCCGTCTGCTTCTCGACGTGCTTCAGGGCGACGATCTGCTTCGACTTCGGGTCCTGCACCAGGTAGATGACGGACGCCGCCCCGCGTCCGATCTCGGACAGCACGCGGTAGCCCTCGACGACGTCGCCCTTCTTCTTCACCGGCACGGATGAGGTGTCCTCTGCCATCGTCGAACCCCCGCGACAAACGGGGGCCGCTCCTCCGAAATCCCGCCGGACGACAGACCGGCGGTGTGCCTGGTGCCCGGACGCCGCCCCGAAGACGACCCGGATAGGCCCGTGGGCCAGAGGGCGGCGTGTACGCGGCCTCCCTTGTCGGGCGACCGGACCCGATCTTAGCAGCAACGACCCCCGTCGTGCGGGCGGGCACGCGCGGAGCCGAGATACGAGTGCAATCCGGTGTCAGCGACGGGCGTCGACCTGCTCGCGGAACGCCGCCGCCGGGAAGAGACGCCCCGGCCCGCCCGAGGGCGAAACATCCGAGGCGAAGACGATCCGCTCGGGCGGGATGCCCAGGTCGCGGGCCAGCACGCCCACCAGTTCGACCAGCCGCGACATCTGGGCGTCCGTGAACGACCGCCGATCCCCGTTGCCCACGAGGCAGATGCCGATGGCGTGCTGGTTGTACCAGTCCGCGTCCGGCCCGCCTGTGTGCGCCCCTGCCTGCTGCTCCAGCCAGCGGTAGCCCACGTGGATCTCGCCGTCCGACAGCCCGTTGCCGTTACCGATGACAAAGTGGTACCCCAAGCCGCGAAGGTTCCGGGCCTTGTGCTCCTGATCGATCGACGCCGCCGTCCCGAAGGGTGAGCCGGACTGCTCGATGACGATCCCCTGCCACCGTGCCCGGTCCAACGGCTGACGCGGTGCGAGGACGACCTCCATCGAGACGGGGCCTGTCGCGGCGGCAAGCGCGGGAAGCGTCAAACCATCGAAGCGAGGGGCCGGGCCGCCCTCCAGCGCGAGCAACGCCCCGCTCACACCCGTCATCGCCGCAAGCAGCGACAGCCAAACCGTCTTCGAACGGCGGCTCATCCGGGTCGTGCTGCCATTGCCCTTCATGCCCCTCGGCTCCATCTCACGGATGCATCATCGGCAAAGACTACCAAACGATCGGGCCTGCAGCGTTCGTTTCGTTGGAATTCGCGCGTTATCGACGACAGTTTTTGACGGCCGAACCGCCACACAGTCCCGATGTCACTCCCGAGCAAGCAGACGCCCACGCAAGTTCGGGATGCGCCGTCCGAACTCGTCCTCTAGGTATTGCGGTGGGTACTGCCCCCGCACCAAGTCGTAGCGGCTGAACTGACTCCGAGGGTCGCGCGCGTTGATCGGTGACTGGTGGCACGCCCCAAGCACAACGCCCGAAAGACCGAGAAAAACCGTCCAAAGAACGAGCCGACGACACGGAACCACCGCGCCGAGTCTGCGCCGAACGACACAATCGCCCAGGGTCACACGTGCCATAACGAACACCGGCAGTCTACCACCCAAAGCACTGAGTGGCGGCTGCCGGCTGTCCGTTCGGAGAGAAACAGCAAGGAGGAGTCAGGAAGAGCGTCGCCGCTCCGCCCCTGTATACGACCCACACACGCCCCGCGTTCGAGCCGACAACGGACTTTCTCAGCCCGGCGACGACGCTTCCACTCCCAGACGCCCCGCACCATCGATCCACAACTCCCCTCTCCCGATCATCTGCCGAACAGCCTCGTACATCACCACCGACGCCGCGTTGGCGAGATTCAACGATCGCTCACCGGCAAGCATCGGGATCGCAAGCGTCCGATCGGCGTGGGCTGCCAGAATCGTCCCCGGCAAGCCCGTGCTCTCACGCCCAAAGACCAGATGGTCGCCGCGATGGAACTCCGCGTCGAACAGCGTCCGCTCAGCCTTCGCGGAGAAAAACCACAACCGGCCCGGACGCTCCCGACCGAGAAAATCCTCCCACGACCCGTGCTCGCGCAGCATCAACCGTGGCCAGTAGTCCAGCCCCGCCCGCCGGCACGCGTGCTCCGTGATCTCGAACCCGAGCGGATGGATCAGGTGCAGCGTGGCCCACACCGACACGCACGTCCGCCCGATCGTCCCAGTGTTGTTCGGAATCTCAGGCTCATGCAGAACGACGTGCAGCGACGGCAACCTCACTCCCGAACCACCCCCAGTGGCCGACACCCCAACGCCACCCTCTCGCCCTTCCCCATCCGGCCTCATCCGCCTTTCGTCCGGATGTACTCCGCCTCCGCACGACGGCGTGCCGCGATGCCGGGGTCGTCGCGGATCACCCGGTCCAGCGCGGAGCGGAACGCCGGGCTGACCGGGTTTCCCCAGAAGCGCACCAACCCGTCCGAACTCGCCAGCACCGCGTAGGGAGTCGGGAATCTGACGGCCGCGCCGTAGCCCTGCCGCGAGGGCATCGACGCCAGGCTCACCCCCGCGAGGTCGAGCAGAAGGGCATGGTCGAGTTGCCGCGCGTTGCGGAACTGGGTCATGCGCGTGGTGAGCACCGCCGGATCGTTCTTCGTGTCCTGCTGCTGCTGCCAGCCGCGGTTCTCGTCTTGGATAGGCACCAGCGCGCCGACGACAACGAGGTCGCGCCCCATCTGCCGCTGCAGACGGTCCATCTCCCCCATCACCGAGTAACTGTCCCGATCGTTCGGATTCCAGAAGTACACCACCACCGCACGCCCCGCCGTCGCAGGCGGTGCAGGGTGGTAGCCCGTATTCGGCAACATCAGGATCGGCGGTTCTTGCGGCTGCTGCTGACCGCGGTTCTGATCGTCCCGCGGGGGCGTCGGCCAGGTCGTCGCCTCATACGCCGCCTTCGACGGCGGCATGAACGGAACCTCCGGCAGCGTCCGCAGGTCGATCTGCGAACGGATCGCCTCCGTCCGACGGGCCTCCGCCTCGCGCCGCTGCGCATCCTCCGCCAGACGTCCGCGAATCCCCGCCGCCTGATCGACCGTCTCGCCGAGCGTCACCCGGACCGCCGTCTCCACCGACTCCGTCACGATGTCCGCGTACCGCAACTGCCCGGCCCGGTCGATCACGTAGAAGTCCGGATCCTGATCCACGAGCAATGCCTCGCGGAACTTGTTCTCCGCATCGTGCGCCAGCAGGAACTTGATCCCCGCCCGCTCCGCCGCCTTCAGCCCTTCCTCCCACCCCGTGCCGTGGTGCACGCCGACGAGGATCAGCCCCTCGGCCTCGTAGTTGTCGTGCAGGCGCTTCGCCATCGGCAGCGCTCGCGACGCCACCGGGTTCCACCCCGCCCACGTCATGATCACGACGACCTTGCCGTTCGTCGCCTCGCTCGTTAGCGCATCGCCGTTCGTCCACGAGGAGAGCAGGTTCCAGTTCGCCCCGTCAAACGGCGACAACTCCATCTTCGTGAGGCGCTGCAGCCGCTCGCCCGTGCTCTCGCGGATCACGCCGTCCTGACCGAACGCGGGAACAGACAGCACGACCGCCGTCAGCAGCAGGCTCGAGATTCTCATGGCACGAGGCTCCTTCCAGGGGAGAACGGGTCGGGCGGATTCGCCAAGCACAGGATAGGGGCGGAGGCCAAGCCACCAAGCCCCACACTGATACAGACGCACCACGACCCCCGAGGGTTCCCCCTTATCTACCGGCAAACCCTGCGAGTCGGTGCAGGGCGATCCCCGCCGCCACCGCGGCATTCAGCGAATCCACCCCCGACGAGATCGGGATGCGAACACGCAGGTTCGCCGCAGCCATTGCCGCCTCGCTCAGCCCCGGCCCCTCCGCCCCCACCAGCAAGGCGGGCCTGAAGCCGGGCACGGACGCCGCTCGCGCCGCGACTTCGTCAATCGGAACGGCGTCCTCGCCCGGCGTAAGCGCGATCAGCGTGAACCCGGCCGCCTGAACCACCCCCAGCCCATCCGGCCACGGCTCCAGACGCGCAAACGGAACCTGCAACGCGCACCCCATCGACACCCGCAGGCACTTGCGATACAACGGATCGCAGCACCGCGGCCCGAGCAGCACCCCCGCACGCTCAGGTCCCACCAGCGCAGCCGCGCTCCGGAAGATCGACCCCAGGTTGTCGTGATTCGACAACTCCTCGGCCACCACCAGCGCGGCCGCCCCCCGCATCACGGACTCGGCATCCACCGGCGTGCCGACACACCCGCACGCCAACACGCCACGGTGCAGGTCGAACCCCACGATCGCCTCGACCACCGCCCGCGACCCGACATACACCGGCACGCCACCGGGCAAGGCAGCGAGCGCGTCCGCCAGCGACTCAACGCGGTTCTCCGCAACCAGCGCCGACACCGGCTCGAACCGCGACCGCACCAGCACCCGGACGACCAGTTCCCCCTCCGCCATGAACAGGCCGCCTGTCAGCCCCGTTCCACCCTCGGCCCGCGCCCGCAGCCACTGGTCCTTCTGGTTGCGATACACCGCGACGCGCGGATCGTCGGCATCGGCGATGCGCTCCAGCCGTTCGTGCAATGTGGCGGGAATCTCCACGCCAGAGACTAACCCGCCCGACCGATAGACAAGGAACGCGCGGTCGCGTCGGATGCGACGCGTCGTAGACTCCCGCCCGCCGTTCGCGGCCCGGAAAGGACCAATCGCGTGGAATGGTGGCAGGCCGTCGTGCTCGGGCTGGTCGAGGGGATCACGGAGTACCTGCCCGTCAGTTCGACCGGGCACCTGATCCTCGCCTCCGGCCTCATGGGCCTCGACGAGCCGCCCGAGACCAAGGCCGCCGTCGATGCCTTCAACATCGTCATCCAGGGCGGGGCGATCCTCGCCGTCCTCGGCCTCTACTGGCCCAGCGTCCGCCGCATGATCGTCGGCGGCCTCGGACTGCTGCGCCTGGGCCGGGGCGACGCCGACGGCCTGCGCCTCGCCATCAACGTCGCCGTCGCCTTCTTTCCCGCCGCCGTCCTCGGCGTGCTGCTCGACGACTGGATCGAATCGCACCTCTTCAGCACAGGCCCCGTCCTCGCCGCCCTCGCCCTCGGCGGCGTCTTCATGATCGCACTCGACCGCTGGCGACTGCGCGCCGTACGCACCGCACAGAACGGCGACGCCACCGACGGCGAGCGCCTCGCCGGCATGGGCCGCGAACTCGATCAACTCACACCGGCGGGCGCCCTCCTCATCGGGCTCATGCAGTGCGTCGCCATGTGGCCCGGCACCAGCCGCTCCATGATGACCATCGCCGGCGGCGTGCTCGTCGGGCTGAAGCCCCGCGCCGCCGCCGAGTTCTCCTTCATCCTCGGCCTGCCCACACTCGGCGGCGCGTGCGTCTACAAACTCGCCAAGAACCTGATGGCGGCCCGCGAGTCGGGCGGACCGAACCTGTTCGAGGCCGTCGGCATCGCGCCGAGCGTCATCGGCATCGTCGTCGCCACAGCCTCCGCCGTCGTCGCCATCCGCTGGCTCGTCGCCTTCCTCAACCACCACGGCCTCGCCCCCTTCGGCTGGTACCGACTCGCCCTGTGCGCCGTCCTCGGTGGAGCCATCGCCGCCGGACTCGTCAGGATCGGAGACAAAGCGCCGGACCAGCGAATCAGCAGAGCAGCACATCTCGACGCTCAGAGCGCCTTCG
The DNA here is from genome assembly GCA_026128865.1 of Phycisphaeraceae bacterium. Lineage (GTDB taxonomy): Bacteria > Planctomycetota > Phycisphaerae > Phycisphaerales > UBA1924 > CAADGN01. Next base: position 13,789 of record JAHCJE010000049.1, read on the forward strand.
AAGCCCCCACCCCAGCCGTACCACCGCCCGCTGCTCCGCCGCTCTCCTGATTCGCTGTATTGTCCGAATTCGCCATTTCTCGCTCTGCCATTTGCCATTTGCCATTTCCCATGGACACCTCCTTCCCCAAAGACCGCATCCGCGTCGTCCTCCTCGAGGGCGTGCACGACGCCGCCGTCGAGGCCTTCACACGCGACGGCTTCCGCGTCGAGGTCGAGCGCGGCTCGCCCGACGCGGCACGCCTGCGCACCCTCGTCGAATCCGCCCACGTCGTCGGACTCCGCTCCAAGACCCGCCTGGACGCGGACCTCATCGGCGCAGCACGGCGCCTCCTCGCCCTCGGCTGCTTCTGCATCGGCACCGACCAGGTGGACCTCCGCGCCGCGCGCGCACGCGGCATCCCCGTCTTCAACTCCCCCTTCTCCAACACCCGCTCCGTCGCCGAACTCACCGTCGCCGAGGTCGTCATGCTCTGCCGGCGCACCGTCGAGAAAAACGCCCGGATGCACGCCGGCGCGTGGGACAAGAGCGCGGCCGGCTCGCACGAGGTCCGCGGACGCACCCTCGGCATCGTCGGCTACGGGCACATCGGCTCGCAAGTCTCCGTCCTCGCCGAGGCGATGGGCATGCGCGTCCTCTTCTACGACACCGCCCCGCGCTCGCCCTCGGCAACGCCAGGCAGCGGCTCGCTCGGCGGGCATCCTCCGAACGCAGCGACGTGGTGACGCTGCACGTCCCGGCCACGCCCCAGACCACCGGCATGATCGCACGCGACGCCATCGCCCGCATGCGCCCCGGCGCGATGCTCATCAACAACGCACGCGGCTCGCTCGTCGACCTCCCCGCCCTGCGCGACGCGATCGAGGCCGGACGCATCGGCGGCGCCGCCCTCGACGTCTTCCCCGAAGAGCCGGCCGCGGCGAACTGGTGTTCGGTGCGAGAACTCGCGGGCCTGCCCAACGTCATCCTCACGCCGCACGTCGGCGGCAGCGCTCCGGGTAGGAGGCCATCGGGCGGCGACGTCGCCGCCAAACTCATCGCCTTCATCAACGCCGGCTCCGCTTCCAGGCAATCAACATGCCCCAGGTGGACCTGCCCCCGCAGCGCACGCGCGCGGGCGAGTCCGCTGAAGCGACCCACCGCGTCCTGCACCTGCACCGAAACGTCCCCGGCGTCCTCTCGAAGATCAACGCCCTGCTCGCCGCCCGCGGCATCAACGTCCGCTCACAACGCCTCGAAACCGACGCCGAACTCGGCTACGTCGTGCTGGACGTGGACCCGACCGAGTCCGCCGCCGCACTCGAAGAACTCGAGTCGATCCCGGAAACCGTGCGAACGCGGGTGCTGTGGTGAAAGGCGAAGGAAACAACAAGAGCCTATCCCATAGCCCAACCACACAGATTTTACCACAGAGGCACAGAGATCACAGAGGCGGCAAGACAAGCAACTTCACTCTGTACCCTCTGTGTCTCTGTGGTGAATATTGGGTTCCGGGATAGTCTCTCGAATCTAACTTCGTCACTTTCCCCTCCGATGATCCTTCTTCCCCCTGTCGCGTGACTTGCTCTTCCGGCTCCAATCAACACCCAGCCCGGTCATGTCAGCAGACCCGCAGCGCCGCCCGTGCAAGCCCCCACTGCCCCTCCGACCCGATCTTCAGCCCCGCTTTCTTCGCCTTCCCCCCCGCCCGCGACGCCGGGTCGTCGATCACCAGGTCCATCTGCCGCTTGGCGAGGTCCACCGCCGCCACGCGCACCGTCACAAGGTCGCCCATGTTGAACGACCGCCCGCTGTTGGCGTCCACCAGCGCGCCCGTCCGCTGGTCGATGCGCCGCGGCGGCTGGTTCGACCGCGTCACGTCCCCGGCAGGTCCTCCGCCTTCACCATCCCGTCCGCGAGGAACTTGCTCAGTTGCACGTACACGCCCCGCGGCGAGACCCCCGTCACCACGCCGTCGAACGCCTCCCCCACGTGCTCCGCCATCAGTTGCAGCACGAGGAACTGCCGCAGCGCCCGCTCCGCCTCCTCGGCGTTCTCCTCCGTCTGCGTGCAACGCCGCCCGATCTGCACCAGTTCCTCAGTCGTCGGCAGCGCCTCGCGCAACGCCCGGCCCAGTTCGTGCCGCTGCTTCTCGCTCTTGGGCCGGTCCTGGCCGTTGTTCGTTCGCTTCAGATACTCCGCCATCGCGCGGTGCAGCGTCAGGTCCGGGTAGCGGCGGATCGGGCTGGTGAAGTGCGCATACGCCGTGCTCGCCAGCGCGAAGTGCCCCACCAGCGCGGGCGAGTACTCCGCCTTGGTGAGCGTTCGCAGGACGGCCATGTGCACAGCCCGCGCCGCCGCCGTCCCCCGCGTCGCGTTCAGCAGCCCCTGCAACTCCTCGCGCGTCGGGTGCCGGGGCACCGTGAACCGCGCCACCTTCGCCGCCTTCTGAAGGTCCGCCGACTCGTTCGGCGTCGGCTCCAGGTGCGTCCGCCGCAGTCGGCACGTTCAGGTCCTCGAACAGCCGCGCTTAACACCTCGTTCGCCTCTATGAACATCTCGATGACGGTGTGGGTGAAGGCGTCGTCCTCGCGTTCCGCGTCGATGACCGACCGTTTTCGTCGAAGATCCAGCACGACCTCCGGCAGTTCCAACGAGATCATCCTTGCGCTCGCATGGAGCCCCTGATCGCCCTCGCCGCGCGTCCATCTCCCGCAGCGCTCCAGCAACTGGGGCGTGTAGTTCGGCTCCGGTGCAGGGCGTGCTTCTTCGCCTCCTCCCCTCGTCATGTGGTTCGATGGACGCGGAATACCAGAGTATCAGCCAGCGCCAGCGAAGCTGGATCGAAGGTGTGTAAGCCTATCGGCGTTTGCTCTTTGTGGCGCGCTCCGGATGTAAACGGCACATTCCAGTGGATGACCGTCGCATTTCTGTGAGTGGATCATGCGTCGGGAGACGCTTATATAAACAGCGCGGATCGTTTGAAAGACGTGACGGCGCGGGAAGCCACCCCACTCGGACGCTAATATCGGCGCGGTTTAACAGTCGGAGGCGGCGCGTCACTGCGATGTGCACACGATTCCACCGTTCCCCACCCGCTCGATCGAGATCGCGTCGTCGTAGTCCTTCGCGTCCGGCGGGTCGATCGTGATGATGAACCGCCCGGTCAGGTCGTCCCGACCCTGGGTTTCTGCCCGCCACTCCACGCGGCGATCTGGCTCGAACCGGCAGATCGCCCGGCGCGCCTGCTCCACGCACGCCTCGGGGAACTCGCCCGGAAGGTTGTACGCCGCGATCACCGCCTGCGTCTCGACGTCCGGCCGGCCCGCCTCGCCCAGCACGCGGCTGATCACGCCCTCCGCCAGCGCATCGCCCTGCGGATACTCGACCACGTCCACGACGACCTTGTCGCCCGGCTTGACGTTCTTCGACTCCGCGTCGCGCACCATGATCGGGCGGCGCATCTCCCGGCCGTCCGGCTGAACCAGCCACAGCGGGCCTTGCCGGAACACCTCTCCCGTGAAGCACGCACGACGCCGCTCCAGCACCTCAACCACGACGCCCGTGAACTGCGGCTCGCCGTCGCCCGCTCGCCGCTCGCGCCGCTTGTCGCGCTCGACCTCGACGCGCACGCGATCGCCGCTCAGGGCGTCCAGCGTCGCCCCCGGCGGGATGAACACGTCGCCCTCGCGCCGACGCACGTCCGGCTCGACAAACCCGAACCCCCGATCCGTGCCGCGGAACGTGCCGACGATCTCCCCCCCCGCCGACGCGAGCGACGGCAGCCGTACGCGCCCCCGCTCGTCCACCTCCACCGTCCCCGCCTCGACCAACCGCTGGACCTCTTCCGCGAAGGCGTGAGCATCCTCGACGCGCAACTCCTCCGCCAGCGCCTCGACCGTCTTGGGCGCGTAGTCCTCGTGCTCGAGGTGCTGGAGCAGCCGCCGTTCGTGGCGAAGAGACATGATCCCGCCTTGCACCGGGCTACCCCGCCACTCCGCGGCGGCGACAACCCGGACCTGTCCTCAAACGCCGTCGTTCGATCAACTCACATCGACCCAGCGTACCCCGCAAACGCCTCCCGGAACGCCACAGGCTCGAAACCGAGGTGCGCCCGCGCCTTGTGCGGCTGCGACACGCTGTCCTCCTGTGCCATCAACGCCATCCCCGCGTCGAAGGGCAGCAACTGCCCAAGCCCCAAGGCCCCCAGCGCGCGCGCCTTCGCCGCCGCGATCGGCGCGGGCAGGCCCACGCACCGCAGCCCCGGCTTGGCGTCCGGAACGTGCTCGCGAACAAACCCCAGCATCTCCGGCCACGTCACCGTCTCAGGCCCCGTCAGGTTGTAGACCTCGCCGACCGCCTCCTCCCGCTCCAGCGACTCGCACACCGCACGCGCCACGTCCTCCACCCACACCGGCTGCACTCGCGCCGACTCAAACCTCGGACGCAGCGGCGACGAACCCGGCACGATCCGCGTGAAGTACGGCATGAACACGAACGGCGCGGCACGACCCGACGCCCACGCCCGCATCTGCCGCGTCATTTCCCCACCCGGCCCGTGGATCAGACCCGGCCGCAAGATCGTCCACGCCAGCCCCGACGCCCGCACGATCCGCTCCCCCTCCGCCTTCGACCGCTGATACTCCGCCGCCCCCTCCTCGTGCACGCCCAGCGCGGAGATCTGCACGAACCGCGACACACCCGCCCCGGCCGCCGCCTCGCACAGCGCGCGCGCCGCCTGCACGTGCAGCCGCCGGAACGTCTCGCCGCCCGGCCGCTCGCGGATGATCCCGATGCAGTTGACCGCCGCTGCCGCGCCTCGCATCAGTTCCGCCGCCACGCCCGGGCCCAGCACGTCGCCCTCGACGAACTCCAGCCCGTCGTGCGCCGGCAGCGCGGCCCGGGCCTTGGCCGGATCGCGCACCAGCGCGCGCACGCCCCACCCGCGCTCCAGCAACGCCCGCACAACGGAACGCCCCACGAACCCAGTCGCCCCGCTGACCGATGCCGTTCTCGACGCGCCCATGCCTGCCCTCATGCCACCGTTCCCCGGCGTGCGGCCAGTGTAGGGGACGCCCCCCTATCCCGCCATGATCGCCCGATCCGCCCTCTACCATGCGCCATGACGCTCGCCGCTGAGGCAGTCTCCTTCGCCTACCGGCGCGGCCGGCCGGTGCTGCGCGACCTCACGCTCCACTTCGAGCCGGGCACCGTCACCGCCGTCCTCGGCCCCAACGGCGCGGGCAAGACCACGCTCCTCCGCCTGTTGCTCGGCCTGCGCGAGCCGGACGCCGGGCGCGTCATGCTCGACGCCCGCTCCGTCGCGAGCCTCTCCGCGCGCGAACGAGCCGCCCGCATGGCCTACGTCCCGCAGCGAAGCCGCATGGCCTTCGCGTTCACGGTGCGCGAGGTCGTCAGCCACGCCCGCTTCGCCACGCCCGACGAACGAACGGACGATTCGGTCGCCTCCGCCCTGCGCGAGGTCGGCCTCGAAACGCTCGCCGACGAGCCGTTCGAGCGCCTCAGCGCGGGCCAGCAGCAGCGAACGCTCATCGCCCGGGCGATCGCGCAGTTGTCCGCTCCATGCCCCGAGGGCGCGACCCGCGTCCTCGCCGCCGACGAGCCGCTCAGCACGCTCGACCCGAAGCACGCCCTCGAAGCGGCCGCGCTCATCCGCTCGCTCGTCGCGCGCGGGCCGTCGCTCGCGGCCGTCGTCGTCCTCCACGACCTCACCGCCGCCCTGCGCTTCGCCGACCGCGCTGCAGTCCTCGACGCCACGGGCCGCCTCGCCGCCCTCGGACCGACCGGCGAGACGCTCACCCCAGACCTCCTCGCGGGCGTCTTCGGCGTGCCCTTCGCCCGCGTCCGTGGCGAAGGCTGCGAGGGCCTCCTCCCCACCGCCCCACCGACCAACGCCGCGCCGGTGTAGGATGCCCCCGTGGGAAACTACATCCAGTACATCTTCCTGATCCTGTTCATCGGCGGACCGGTCCTGCAATGGGTCATCCGCAAACTGAACGAGCAGTCGCAGGCACGCAAACTCGAACAACTCCGCCAGCAGGCCCGCGCCGAGATGCTCCGCACGGGCCGCGACCCGGACGCCGAAGCCCGACGCCAGGTCGAGGAACGACGGCAGCGCGCGATCCAGCAGCAGCAGGAGATCGCCGCACGCCGACAGGCACAACTGGAAGAACTCCGCCGACGCCAGGCCGAAGCCCAGCAGCGGCGCACCGCGCCGCAACGGCCTCAGCCGACAGCCGCGCCCCCGACGCAGCGTGTGCCGGCACAGCGCACACCAGCCCAGCAGCGCGGCCCTGTGGTCGCGCCGGCACCCTCCCGGGCGCAGACGACGCGACCACCGCACTCCGTCCGTGTCGCCACGCCTCAGCAGCAGGAGGCGCAGCGTGCCGCGCTTCGCACCGCGGATGCCGAGTCCGTGCGACGCGCGCAGCAGGCCCGGCTCGCCCAGGCCGCACGCCAGCGCGCCGCAGCGGCGAAACCGTCCCAGCGAGCTGCGCCCGTTCTCAGCCAAAAACCCGAGCAACCGGAGCAAACCGCGCCGCCCCAACCGGTCACCACCGCCTCGCTCCCCATGACGCCCCGCGGCTGGAGGAGCGCGTTCGTGATGCAGGAAATTCTCAGGCCACCGATCGCTCTCCGCACCGAGCAGGGGCCGTTCGACCCACTCTGAACCCGGCGAGCCTCGCTTGTATCATCCATCCATGCCAGATCGGCACGCCAAGGTTGTGTTGCTCGTCCACGCTGCCGCAGCCGCTCTCGCACTCTTCGCCTGCGAGACTCCCGACGAACTCCGCGGAGCAACCAGTCTCATCCAGGTCGCCCAACCCATCTCCCCTGAGCAGGCCGCTCGAATGGCCATCGACCCCTACGAAGCCGACAATCGCTACCGGGGCACCATGCTCCTCGCCAACAGTTGGTTCGGCGGCGAACCCATCTACGTTGAGTTGTACGCCGACCACCTCGACGACGACGACGCCAATGTCCGCGTCGCCGCCGTGCGCGCCATCGGCATCCACGGCTCCCCAGACCACGTCCCCAAGGTCGTCGCGCTCCTCAGCGACCCCGACGACCGCGTCCGCCTCGAAGCCGCACGCACGCTCCAGCGCCTCCACAACCCCGTCGCCGTCGGACCACTCATCGATCACATCCGCGAACCCGAACCGACCCGCGGCGTCTTCGACGGCGAGGCCGACGCACGCGTCCGTGCCGAGGCCGCCCACGCCCTCGGCCAGTACGCAGACCCCCGCGTCCTCCAGCCACTCATCGCCGCCCTCGACGACCGAAACCTCGCCGTCAACACCGCCGCCCTCCACTCGCTCCGCACCCTCACAGGCGAGGACCACGGCTTCGACCGCCGTGCCTGGCTGACCTGGTTCAACCAGACCTCCAGCCCCTTCGCCGGCCGCACCGCGTATGTGTACCCGGTCTTCAACCGCGACCGCACCCTCATCGAGTTCCTCCCCTTCGTCCCCCCGCCGCCCAACGAGCCGCAATCCACCCCCGTCGGCATGCGGCCCGTCGAAGCCCGATAAGCCGACGACCCATCACACCAGAAACCAACGCCATCACTCCAACGAGCCGCGACCGTGACGGAGCGGTTCTCTTCGCCGTTCCCGTTCACACACCACCTGCATCACGCCGATACCCACCCAGGGCGCGATCGCCGCGCCAACGAGGGAGGTCCGAGTGCGCGCAATCCGTTCAGATGGCCGCCTCGTCTCCCTCGACCGCGCCGCACGCGAGCCGACCCCCGCCCCCGGCGAGGCCCTCATCCGCCCCCTCCGCGTCGGCATCGGCGCGGCCGACGTCCACGCCTTCCGCAACCCCGCAGCGTTCACCGGCGTCCTCGGGCACGAGGCAGTCGGCGTCGTCGAGCGCGTCAACCCGCTCCCCGGCCGCGACGACCAGCGCCGCCTCGAAGGCACGCGCGTCGTCTGCTCGCCGACCGTCGTCTGCGGCCGCTGCTCTCTCTGCCGCGCAGGCCTCAGCAACCACTGCCGCGAGCGCACCGTCATGGGCCTCAGCGGCCGCGACGGGTGTCTCGCCGACCGCTTCACCCTCCCCGTCGCCAACCTCTTCGCGGTCCCCGATTCCATCGACGACGAGGCCGCCGTCTTCGCCGAGCCGCTCGGCTCCGTCCTCCACGCCGGCCTGCTCGCCCCCATCGAGAGCAAAACCTACGTCACCGTCCTCGGCGACGGCCCTGTTGCGCTGCTGGCTGCGCAAGTGATGGCCCGGCGCAACGCCAGCGTCCGCCTCCTCGGCCGGCACCCCGACCGCTTCGGCCTGTGCGAGAAATGGGGCGTCAAGCACCGCCACATCGACGAGGCCGGGCGACGCCAGGACCAGGACATCGTCCTCGACTGCACCGGCACCGCCTCGGGCCTCGACCTCGCCCTCCAGTTCGTCCGCCCGCGCGGCACCGTCATCCTCAAGGCCCCGCCGACCGGCGCAGGCCCAGCCCCCGGCCTCGACCCCGCACGCATCATCGACGCCGAACTCCAACTCCTCGGCTCGCGCGGCTCGCGCATCGCCGACGCCCTGCTCGAACTCGAAGCCGGGCGGGTCGACGTCGTCAGCCTCATCACCCGCCGCTTCCGCCTCGA
>JAHCJE010000005.1 GCA_026128865.1 Phycisphaeraceae bacterium
AGGATGGCGCGGGCTGCGCCGCGCAGGGCGTGGCTCCCGCGGTCGCGGGCGTGGGGCCGATGGCGTGCCGCGCGGCGAGTTCGCGCAGCATGCGCCGGCCGCGGGCGATGCGTGTCTCGATGGTGGTCTCGGGCAGGCCGACGACGAGGCCGATCTCGCGGTAGGACATGCCGTGGATGCAGCGGAGCAGGAGCGGCTCGCGGTAGGACTCGGGGAGGTTGAGGGCGAGGTCCAGCAGGCGCGTCGCGTCCTCGCGCCGGGCGGCGAGCACGTCGGGCGCGTCGTCGCCCGCGGGCCGCGCGGCGTGATCGACGGGCGATCGGCGCGCGGGGGCGAGGTCCGGGCGCGAGCGTGCCTTGCGCGCGGCGAGGCGGGCGGCGTTGATGGCGACCGAGCGCAGCCACGGGCGCAGCGAGGCGGGGTCGCGGAGGTCTCCGAGTCGGCGGACAAAGGTCATGGCGACTTCCTGGAGGAGGTCTTCGAGGTCCGCGTGGCGTGGCTTGTAGGCGAGGAGCACGCCAGCAACCCAGCGCCGGTGTCGCTGCCAGAGGGCGCGCACGGCGTCGGGGTCGCCCCCGAGGGCCGCGGCGAGGGTCGGGTCGTGCGAGTCGTCAAGCCCCTCGGCTTGCGGCTCGGGTTCGTAGGCCATCGTCGGACTCCGCGATGCACGCATGGATGCGCCCGGGCCGCGGTTCCGTCGGGGCGGCGGCGGGTTCGGGCTATCCTGATTGTTCGGGCTGGGGGCCTGTCGCGTTCGCGCGGGGTCGGCCCGGGCTGCCGCGCACGCATGGCGACGAACCGCACAACCCGCCCGTCGTCCGAACAGGCGGTGATGCCGTTCGGAGACCATCTGGAGGAGTTGCGTCGTCGGCTGATCCTGTCGCTGCTGGGATTGGCCCCGATCTTCATCCTGTCGATGTCGTTCGGGCGTCCGATGCTGGACTTCGTGACGCGGCCGGTGACGCGGCAGTTGCGGGCTTCGGGCCTGCCGCCGGAGATGCTGGCGACGAACTTCCTGGAGACGTTCGGGACGTACGTCTTTCTGTCGCTGGTGGTGACGGTGCTGGCGGGCAGCCCGTGGGTGCTGTACCAGTTGTGGAAGTTCGTCGCGCCGGGGCTGTACGAGGCGGAGCGGCGGTTCGTGTACATCCTGCTGCCTCTGAGTTTCACGCTGACGGTGACCAGCGCGGTCTTTTTGTACGCGGTCATCATGCCGGTGGTGCTGACGTTCTTCATCGAGTTCGGGTCGGCGGTCGGGCGGACGGACCCGCACGTCGCGCCGCCGCCGGAGGGGATCGTGCTGCCGATGTTCCCGCGTCTGGAAGCGGACCCGCCGCGGCCGGAGGTCGGCTCGGCGTGGATCAACACCGAACTCATGCAACTGCGTGTGTGCGTGGGGTACGAGGATGGCGCGGCGGTGGTGCGAGGATCGAACCTGACGCGCGGGAGCGGGATCGTCCAGCAGTACCGCATCAGCGAGTACACCAAGACATTTCTGACGATGGCGATGGCGTTTGCGCTGGGGTTCCAGACGCCGGTGGTCGTGCTGCTGCTCGGGTGGGCGGGGCTGGTGAAGCCGGCGATGCTGAAGAAGTACCGCAAGCAGGTCATCATGGGGTGCTGCGTGGCGGCCGCGCTGCTGACGCCGGCGGACCCGATTTCGATGATGTTGCTGGCCGCGCCGCTGTGGGCGCTCTTCGAACTCGGCGGCGTGCTGCTGCGGGTGCTGCCCGCGGAGCGCGTGGCGCGGATGGGGCGTCGCGGCCCGACGGACGCGGAGGGCGAGGCGTGAGGGGGTGGGCGTTCTACTCCCGGCTCGGCGGGCTGCCGCGCGGACGTGCACAGGGAAAACCGACGGCGGCGGACGAGGCGAAGATGGCGCACGCGCTCGCGCTCGCAGGGGCCGCGGCGGCGATGGGCGAGGTGCCGGTCGGGGCCGTGGTCTACGAAACGGCGACGGGGCGCGTGCTGGGTGAGGGCTTCAACCGGCGCGAGGCGGACCACGACCCGGCGGCGCACGCGGAACTGCTGGCCGTGCGCGCGGCGGCACGAACGATCGGCGACTGGCGGCTGAACCACTGCACGCTGGTGGTCACGCTCGAGCCGTGCGTGATGTGCGCGGGGCTGGTGGTGAACTCGCGGGTGGGCAGGCTCGTCTACGGGGCGCGCGACCCGAAGGCCGGCGCGTGCGAGAGTTTGTACGCCATCGCGTCGGACGGTCGGCTGAACCACAGGCCCGAGATCGTGCCCGGCGTGCGGGCGGAAGCGTGCGGCGATCTCCTGCGCGCGTTTTTCCGACGGCTGCGGCGCGGAGAGGCCTGATGCCCGAACTGCCCGAGGTCGAGACGGTGCGACGGGGGCTGGCGCGCTCGATCGTCGGCCGGCGCGTCGCGTCGGCCCGCCTGCTGCGGCGCGACGTGTTGCGCACCGCGTCGCGATCGGGGCAAGCCGCGCTGCTCGCGGAGAGCACGATCAAGGAAGTTCTCCGCCGAGGCAAGCACCTGGCGGTCGTGGCCGAGGACGGGAGAGCGCTCGGCGTTCATCTCGGCATGACGGGGCAGTTGCTCGTCGCCCCCATCGGCAAGCCGCAGGCGGCGCGCGACCACGTTCACGCGCGCTGGGTCTTCGACAACGGCAGCACGCTCATCTTCCGCGACCCGCGCCGCTTCGGCGGGTTGTGGAGTTACGCGACGCTCGACGCGCTGCGGACGGCGCGGTGGGCGGGCCTCGGCGCAGACGCGCTGCACGTTACCGCGCGGCAACTCGAACTCGGCCTTGCGGGCGGGCGGCGCGCCGTGAAGGCTGCGCTTCTGGATCAGGGCGTCCTCGCGGGAGTTGGGAACATCTACGCGGACGAAGCGTTGTTTCGGGCGGGGCTGCATCCGTGTCGGGTTGCCGGTTCGCTCACCGATCCGGAGGTGGGCCGTCTGGCGGAGTCGATCCGGTGCGTGCTGCGCGAGGCGGTCCGGGCCGGGGGTTCGACGATCCGGGATTACGCCGGGTCGGACGGCAGCCCCGGCCGCCAGCAGGAGCGGCACCTCGTCTACGGACGGGGGGGGCAGCCGTGCGTCCACTGCGGCACGCTCCTGACAGCCTTCCTCGTGGCCCAGCGGACGACCGTCGCCTGCCCGAGATGCCAACGTCTCCCGAAGAGTTATTCACATTCCCGATCCACACACCGGACGTTCGCGGGGGTGGACTGAAAGCGGGGAACTGTGTGATAGGACATCTCTTCAGAAAAGATGAATAGATGAGGATGGAGTAGTAGTATGTTCCGGTGTGATGTGGAGTGTTTCGAGCACGCACCGCAACAGTCACAGCGACAAGCACTTAGAGCGATCGAGCCTCGTGCACAGGCTGACGGTTGTCTGTCGTCTCGTGATGGCGGGGGACGGCCGCCGCGGATGAGAACTTCAGGTTGATCCGAGCGACCCGGCCCGGCGCGAGTCCGCTCGACGCCAAACGCGCGCCCATGCACACGTTGTTCACACCCGGACCGACAGTCGCCGGCCCCAAACAAAGCCCGACGGTCGCAGACATGTCGGCAGTTTCCTGTTGCATGAACAGGACATCCGGCCAGAATGGGGGAGTGAACCGACGGATCGTCGCTCGCTTTCGGCAGGCTATTGCCTCGCTGGTCTGGGTTTCTGTTTCCGCGGGCCAGGGGGAACGGGTCGGCGCTCAGGATGCCGCCCCCGGCGATGCCTTCGGGTTCAGCGTGGCAGTGCGGGACGGCGTGCTCGCGGTCGGCTCGCCGACCAACGATGCCGCGGGGAACGACAGCGGCGCGGTCTACCTCTTCCAGCGCGGCGCGGGCGGCTGGGAGCAGCGGGCGAAGTTGTCGGCCTCGGAGGCCAAGCCGGGGGACTGGCTCGGGCACTCGGTCGCGATCGCTGAGGGCCTGGTCGTTGCGGGTGCACCGCTGGCAGACCCGGCCGGTTCGGAGAGCGGCGCAGCCTTCCTCTTCGCGGAGGCGGCGGGCGAGTGGGTTCAGGTTCAGCGGCTGACGGCGTCGGACGCGGCCGCGGGCGCGCGCTTCGGCTTCGCAGTGGGGGCATCGTCGGGCGTGGTGGTGGTCGGCGCATATCAGGCCGACGGCGGGCGCGGGGCGGCATACGTCTTCGAGCAGATCGCCGGCGTCTGGGAGCAGACGGCGCGGCTCGTGCCCCCAAGCCCGAGCGTGGGGAGTTACTTCGCGCAATCGCTTGCTGTCGGGGATGGTGTTGTTGCGGTTGGGTCGATGGGCGACGACGGCGCGGGCGTGGACGCGGGAGCGGTGCATCTGTACGTCCGCGACGGCGGGGGGGGCTGGGAGTTTGCGGAGACGATCACGGCCGACGACGCGACTCCCGGCGCACTCTTCGGCGCGAGCATCGGGCTGGACGGCGGCGTGATGGTGGTCGGCGCGCTCGCGGGCGATTCCGGGCCCTTCACCGGCGCGGCGTACGTGTTTCGAAACGCGGGCGCGGCGTGGGTGCAGGAGGCGCGTCTCGCACCACCCGCGCCGGCGCCAAGCCTCTACTTCGGGCGCGCGGTGGCGATCCACGGTGCGATGGCGGTGGTGGGGTCGTACCGCGACGACACCGGCGCGACGGACGCCGGGGCGGCGCTGGTGTACGAGGAGAACGGCGGCGCGTGGCCGCACACGGCGACGCTGCTGGCGACCGACCCGAACCAGGGCGACTGGCTGGGATACGCGGTGGCGATCGACACCGGCGTGATCGCGGCGGGCGCGCACGGCGATGACGACAACGGCCCGTTCAGCGGCGCGGCGTGGGTGTTCGAGCGGTGCCGCGCGGACTTCAACTGCGACGGCGAAGTGAACACACTTGACGTGCTGGCGTTCCTCAATGCGTTCGCAAGCGGCGACTCGAAGGCGGACTTCAACGGAGATGGCGCGGTGAACACGCTGGACTTCCTGGCGTTTCTGAACGCCTGGACGGCGGGGTGTCCATAGGGATCGACAACCGCAAGCCGCGGCACGTGGAGGCGGGAGAGCCGCGCATCCCGGCCCACGGACCCCCCGTTTCTTGGGGCCGTGTTGTAACCCGCCGTGGGGTAGAAGTTTGCACCCGCCAACAAAATAGGAGGCTATCATCCTGAATAAGCGGGGCAGCGCGCGGAGTGCTGCGTCCCCGCGTGAAGGAGCCATGCATGAGTGGGCAGAGGGGCGGTTGCTCGTTGATTCAGCGGCTGGTGGTGGCGGGGGTCTTGAGCGTGACGGCCGCGGGGGCTGCGGTTGCGGGCGTGCTGCGGGTGGACGCCGGGGCGTCGGGCGCGAACGACGGCACGACCTGGGCGGATGCGTTCGTCGATCTGCAGGACGCGCTGGCGGCGGCGCACGCGGGCGACGAGGTCTGGGTCGCCTCCGGCGTGTACACACCCTCGGCGACGGACGCGACGGCAAGTTTCGTGATGCGTTCCGGCGTGGAGTTGTATGGCGGTTTCGCCGGGTGGGAGTCCTCGCGTGAGCAGCGCGACTGGCGCACGAACGAGACGGTGCTCTCGGGCGACATCGGGCACGACGACGTGATCGGGTCGGGGCAGTACTGGTACATGACGTGGGAGCGCAACTCGGCGAACTGCGGGCACGTCGTGGTCGGGAGCGGCGTGGATGAGACGGCGGTGCTGGACGGCTTCACCATCTCGAACGGCGCGACCGGGCCGGACGGTACCCCCGCGGGCGACCCCCTGATGTACGGCTCCGGGCTGTACGTCGTGGCGGGCAGCCCCACCGTGCGCAACTGCACGTTCCTGCACAACCTGGCGGCGTTCGCCGCGGGCGGGGCGGTCTACTGCCTGGACGCCAGCCCGACGTTCACCGGGTGCGCGTTTCTCGAGAACTACGTCCACCTCGGCGACGGGGCGGGGCTGCATGTTGCGGGCGCCGCGTCGCCCGCCGTTGAGGACTGTACGTTCACGTACAACGTCGTCGTCTCGGGGACGGGCGACGCGGAGGGCGCGGGGCTGGCGCACTGGGGGAGCGAGCCGCTCGCCGTGACGCGGTGCGCCTTCACCGGGAATCTGGCGAAGAGTTTCTACGCCGTCGGCTCCGACTTGGGCTGGGGCGGCGGCGTGTTCTGCTTCACCGCGCCGATCACAGTGCGAGACTGCGTGTTCGTGGGGAACACGGCGCATGTCGGAGGCGGGCTGATCACCTTCGGGCCGGCGACAGTTGTGAACAGCGTGTTTCTCGCCAACAAGGCGGTCCCCAAGCCGAACGACCCGTACCCCGAGGGCGGCGGCTTCGGGGCGGGCGTGATGATCTACTCGTACCCCGCATACGAGATGACCGTCGCCGACTGCACGATCGCGTTCAACACGGGCAAGAAGCACGTCGGCGTGCTGGGGGGGTGGAACGGGAAGGTGAATCTGCGCAACTCCATCGTCTGGGGGAACGTCGCGTCGCATCCGGACTTCCACGGCTACTACCGCGAGCAGATCGCCGGGAGTTTCAAGGCGGAGTGGTCGTGCATTCAGAACATCTTCGGGTTGTCGGAGGTGGGGGGTGATCCGATCGAGCCGGAGAAGATCCCTGGCTGCATCGACGGCGACCCTCGCTTCGTAGGCGGCTCGGACCTGCACCTCGCGCCCGGCTCGCCTTGCATCGACGCGGGGAAGAACGCGCTCGTGCCGGCGGGCGTCGAGAGCGACCTCGACGGCCTGTCGCGGTTCGCCGATGATCCGGCGACCGAGGACACGGGCGTCGCGGGGGCGGGGCACGCCGAAGTCGTGGACATGGGCGCGTTCGAGGTGCAGGCGCCGGACTGCGCCGCGGACTTCAACGGCGACGGCGCGGTGAACACGCTGGACGTGCTGGCGTTCCTGAACGCGTACGCGGCCGGCGATCCGCGGGCGGACTTCAACGGCGACGGCGCGATCAACACGCTGGATGTGCTGGCGTTCCTGAACGCGTTCACGGCGGGATGCCCGTAGGACAGTGGGCAGTGGACATTGGACAGCGGACATGAGGTGAAGGGGGAGCGGGGCTTGTGAGGGGGGGTGACGCTACGATCGGGTCGGCTCCGCGTGGGGCGGGGCGAGAGGGTCGTGCGCGTGTCGATCGCGTGGATCATCGGCGGCGTGGGGCTGTTCCTGCTCGGGATGTCGCTGATGACGGACGGGCTGAAGAGCCTGGCCGGGGACAGGCTGCGCGTGGTGCTTTCGAGCATGACGGGTCGGCCGGTGCGGGCGTTCGTGTCGGGCGCGGGGCTTACGGTGGCGGTGCAGTCGTCGAGCGCGACTTCGCTGGCGACAATCGGCATGGTGAGCGCGGGGCTGCTCTCGTTCCCGCAGGCGGTCGGGGTGATCATCGGCGCGGCGGTGGGGACGACGAGCACGGGGTGGATCGTGTCGCTGCTGGGGCTGAAGTTCAGCATCGCGTCGGTGGCGATGCCGATGGTGGGCGTCGGGGTGCTGGTGAAGTTGTTCACGCGCGACCGGCGCGCGGCGGTCGGCATGGCGATCGCGGGGTTCGGGCTGATCTTCGTGGGGATCGACACGCTGAAGACGGCGATGGAGTCGGCCTCGGCGCACGTGAACCCGGCGTCGCTGCCCGGCGGCACGGTGTGGGGCGACGTGGCGCTTGTCGGCATCGGGGTGGCGATGACGGTGGTGATGCAGTCGTCGAGCGCGGCAGTCGTGATGACGATGGCCGCCCTGCACACGGGGACCATCACGCTCGAGCAGGGCGTTTCCCTCGTGGTAGGGGCGAACGTCGGCACGACGGTGACGCCCATGCTGGCGGCGATCGGGGCGACGACGGCGGCGAAGCGCACGGCCGCGGCGCACGTGGTGTTCAACACGGCGAGCAGCGCGATCGGACTGGCGGCGATCCCGGCGTTCCTGTGGATCGTGGGCGCGGTGACGCCGGACGCCGACCGGTCGGTGCTGAGCCTGGCGGCGTTTCACACCGGGTTCACGCTCGTTGGGGCGGCGGCGTTCCTGCCGTTCGTGCGACAGTACGCGGGGCTGATCGCGCGCGTGGTGCGCGAACGCGACGGCGCGCTCACGCTTCACCTCGACGAGACCGTCGCGTCGGTGCCCGCGGTCGCCGTGGACGCGGCGCGACGCGCGACCATGGAGGCGGGCGCGATCCTGGCCGAGGCCGTGCGCGAGACGGCGGCGGTGGGCGCGGTGTCGGCCCAGACGCGGCGCGGCGTGGAGGAGGTGGACGGCGCGCTCGACCGGGTCCGGTCGTTCCTGGCGCGCGTGCGGACGGACTCGAACGCGTCGGAGCACGCCGCGCACATCGGCGTGCTGCACGCGATCGACCACTTTGAGCGGCTCATCGAGGGGCTTGGAGAGCGTGAGTTGGCGGCCCGCGTGCGGCGCAGCGGGGCGGAACTGGGCGACCCGGCTGCGCGTCTGGCGGAGAGCGCGGCGCGCGTGCGCGACGCGATGCGACGCGGGCCCGGCGAGGCGGAGGGGCAGGCCGCGATGGAGGCGGGCGAGGCGTCGTCTGCCATCGCGTCATACCGGCGCGCGCAGCGCGTGCGCGTGCTGCAACGGACGGCGTCCGGCGACGTGCCGCCGGACGAAGCCCTGGACGTGCTGGAGGCGGCGCGGTGGCTGGACCGACTGGGGTATCACCTGTGGCGCGGGACGGTGCACCTGCTCGCGCCGGCACAGGCGGGCGGCGCGCCGGAGCGGCACCGGGTCTTCGCCGAGCCGGAGCGACACCCTGGGGAGAGTGGACAGTTGACAGTGGAAAGTGGGCAGGGGGAGATCGCCGGAGTGAAGCACGGCCGATAGTCGGTCTTTGGCTGGGATTCGTTCTTGACTTCGTGGGAACCGGGGCGCATTCAAGTTCGCATAGCCTGACAGCGTCGGATTGGCTGCCGATGGCGGTGTCGTTGTCTCCGCAGTTTCCCGGCGATTCTCGTTGAGGCCCAAGACCTGGAGGGGGTTGAGCGATGGCTTTGATTCGCGGTTTCGGCGTGGCGTGCGTGCTCGCGGGCGTGGTGATCGTCGCCTCTCTGAACGGCACTGCGTCGGGGCAGGAGCTACGGCCGGGGTTCGGCGCGTTGGTCTCGCCGGACGGCGTTTGGGTGTACGTCGAGAATGTACCTCAGGAGCAGTGGGACAAGGACGCGTGGATCCGCCCGAACCGGTTCGAGGCGTACTCGATCGACATGGCATCGGCGTGGCGTGTGCTGACAGCCGCCCCGATGGAGTTCACGCCCGAGGCATTGCTGCGCCCAGTCGTGTTCTACGTGCCCACGCCGGAAGGCGGCTTCGCGCCGTTCGCGTGCTTCGAGTCGCCGATCATGGAGCCTGAACTCGCGGAGAGGTTCCCCGAGATTCGCACCTTTGCGGGACAGGGGATCGATGATCCGGCGGCGTGCGTTCGGCTCGACCTGACGCCGCAGGGGTTCCACGCCCAGGTGCTCTCGCCCGAGGGGGCGTGGTGGGTGGACCCGTTCAGTCGCGGCGACGCGGGTTTCTACACGGCGTATCGCAAGGCGGACCTGACGCCGCCCGAGGGGTGGACGTGCGAAACGGTGGGGGGGGACGCGCTGGGGTGGGCGTCGCCGGCGGATTACGGCGGTCAGCGGTTCGGCGAGCAGTTGCGGACGTACCGGCTCGCGAACGCGGCGACGGGCGAGTACACCCAGTTCCACGGCGGGACGGTTGCCGAGGGATTGGCGGCGATCACGACGGCGGTCAACCGGGTCAACCAGGTGTACGAGGTCGAGGTCGCGATCCGAATGATCCTTGTCGCCAACAACCACCTGATCGTCTACACGAACCCCGCGACGGACCCGTACTCGAACAACAACGGCGTGGCGATGCTCTCACAGAACCAGTCGACGTGCGACAGCGTGATCGGCAGCGCGAACTACGACATCGGGCACGTCTTCTCCACCGGTGGCGGAGGCGTCGCGTATCTCGCGTGCGTCTGCAAGTCTAACGAGAAGGCACGCGGCGTCACCGGGCTGCCCAACCCGGTGGGCGACCCGTTCTACATCGACTACGTCGCGCACGAGGTGGGGCATCAGTTCGGTGCGAATCACTGTTTCAACAGCGGATCGGGCGGGTGCGGCGGGAACCGCAACGGTTCGACGGCCTACGAACCCGGCAGCGGTTCGACCATCATGAGCTACGCGGGGCTGTGCGCGGGCGACAACATCCAGGGGTTCGCCGATCCGTATTTCACCTCGGTGAGTTTCGACGAGATCCGTAACTACACCCACAACGGCAGCGGGAACGGGTGCGCGCAGAAGGTCAATACCGGCAACCTGCCGCCGACGGTGAGCGCCGGACCTGCCTATGCGATCCCGGTGAAGACGCCGTTCACCCTGACGGCCACCGGCTCGGACCCGGACGGCGACACCGTGAGTTACTGCTGGGAACAGCGGGATCTCGGCCCGACCGCGACGCTGAACACGCCTGACGACGGCAAGTTCCCGCTGGTGCGGACGCGCAAGCCGCAGTCGTCGCCTTCGCGGACATTCCCGATCCTCTCGACGATCCTCGCCAACGTGCCCGACAACAAGGAACGTTTGCCGGACGTCTCGCGCCAGATGAAGATGCGCGTCACGGCGCGCGACAACCGGGCCGGCGGTGGGGGGGTGGCGACCTCGGAGGTCACGCTCAACGTCGTCGGGTCGGCAGGTCCTTTCGACGTGGTCCAGCCCGCAGCCGGCGCGACATGGAGTGGCGAGGGCACCGTGGTCTGGAGCGTGAACGGCACGAACGCCGCGCCGATCAACTGCTCCACCGTGCGGATTACGCTCTCGACCGACGGTGGTCAGACCTTCCCATACGTGCTCGCGGCGTCGACGCCCAACGACGGATCACAGACGGTCACGCTCCCCCAGGTTTCATCTACCCAGGCGCGCATCAAGGTCGAGGCGGTGGGCAACGTTTTCTTCGACATCAACCCCGGCAACTTCAAGGTCGAGGCGAACGCGCTGGTGATCTCGATCCCCGGCGGACCACCCCGCGTGCTCGCGCCCCGCGTCGAGACGCCGTTCGGAGTGAGCATCGAGAACGGCACGCACCAGCTGGATCCGTCGTCCCCCACGCTCTGGGCGAGCATGGATGGCGGGCAGACGTACACACCGCGAGCGATGGACCCGCAGGGCGGCACGGGGTGGCTCGCAACCATCCATGCCGCGGACTGCGACGACGACGTTCGGTACTACCTGAGTGCCCTGACGACCACCGGCGTCTTGGTGACGCATCCGCCGCTCGCGCCCGCGGTACATCATCGCGCCGTCGTCGGCGTGAACGAGCCGTTCTTCGCCGACAACTTCGAGACGAACCTCGGTTGGGCGGTGAGCGGCAACGCGACGTCGGGCCACTGGGAGCGTGCCGTGCCGGGCAACTTCGGGTTCGGGGATCCACCCTCGGACAGCGACGGCTCCGGGCACTGCTACGTCACGGGCAACGTCGCGTTCCTCGACGTGAACGGCGGTTCGACGATCCTGACATCGCCGGTGTGGGACATGACGCTCGGCGGCTCGATCACGTTCGATTACTGGCTGGCGGACTTCCCCGGTCTGCCGTTCGGACCAGAGGATGGGCTGGCTGTTGAAGTGGCGACGGACGCCGGCGGCTCGAACTGGACGCGCGTGCGTGAGTACAAGAGCGCCTTGGCGGCCTGGCGGAGCGACACGGTGCTGGTCGGCGTGGACGTGCCGGGGAGCGCGACGGTTCGCGTGCGCTTCGTGGCGACGGATGCCGCGCCTGATCACATCGTCGAGGCGGGGATCGACCGGGTCGTGGCGTCGGCGATCGTCTGTGAAGAGCCGCCATCGTGCCCCGCGGATTTCAACGGCGACACGGTGGTCAACACCCTGGACTTCGTGGCGTTCCTGAACGCGTTCAGCGCGGGGCACTCCTCAGCGGACTTCAACGGTGACACGGTGGTCAACACCCTGGACTTCGTGGCGTTCCTGAACGCTTTCACGGCCGGCTGCCCGTGATCGCGCCGAAAAACGGCTTGTTCGGAGGAGTCTCGGGAGGTATCTTGCAGGGCGGAGGGGCTGCCCCGGAAGGGGGGCGGTGTCTCGACGCTCAACGGAGGTCCGATATGTCTCGCATCGCGTTCGGTCGTGTCCTCGGCGTCGTGGGGGTGCTCTCGGCGTCTTGTCTCGCCCAGGAGACGATCGGTCCCCGTGACGTGCCGCACGACGAACCGATCCTCGTGGACGGTGAGCTCGTGTTCCCGAGCGGGACGGCGATCCCTCGCTTCATGACGGAGACGGAGCGTCGGTATCTCGAGTCGAACC
Organism: Phycisphaeraceae bacterium; assembly: GCA_026128865.1. Classification (GTDB taxonomy): domain Bacteria; phylum Planctomycetota; class Phycisphaerae; order Phycisphaerales; family UBA1924; genus CAADGN01. Next base: position 12,240 of record JAHCJE010000005.1, read on the forward strand.
CGCTCGTGGCGGAGCCGGGCCTTCGCGCTGCGCCGGTGGGCGAGCTCTATTGCGTCCCCGAGTACGCACCGATGGAGGCGATCCTGATCTCGTGGGAGGGGACGGCTGCCCTGAAGAACATCCTGGCCGAGATGGCCAAGCACATCACGACGACGGGGAACGCGGACCTTCACGTGGCCATCGACTCGTCGAACGACGTTCCGGCCGCGCAGGCCACGCTCGCTGCCGCGGGCGTGAACATGAGCCGCGTGAAGTTCTTCGTGCGAGTCGTGGACACGATCTGGATTCGCGATTACGGCCCGAGGTACGTGTACCGGAACGGGGTGCGCGCGGTGATCGACCACACGTATAACCGCCCGAGGCCGAACGACAACGCGTTCAACACCTTCTACGCGCAGCAGCGCGGGCACGACCGGTTCCTGATCCCGCTCGTGCACGGCGGCGGGAACTACCACCTGTCGGCGCTGGGCGACGCGTACGCGACCGAGCTGATCGACAACGAGAATCCCGGGCTGACGAAGCCTCAGATCGTGGCGCTCTGGCAGGACTACCAGAACGTGCTGACGCAGATCACGCCGGCGTTCCCGGTCAACATCGACTCGACCCAGCACATCGACATGTGGATGATCGTGGTGGGGGACCGCACGGTAATCATCAGCGACTGGCCCCAGGCTTCAGGGAGCACCCACGACCAGATCTGTGACAACCAGGCGGCGTCGATGGCAGCTGCGGGATACACGGTGCACCGGATCCCCGCGGTGACAGCGAGCGGCGTCCACTACACCTTCACGAACTCGGTGATCTGCAACGACCTGGTGCTGGTGCCGTTGTACACGAATGCGACCGCAGCGCAGTACAACGCCGAGGCGCTCGCCGTGTGGAAAGCGGCGATGCCGGGCAAGACCGTGGTGCAGGTGAACTGCCAGAACATCGTCGGACTCTCCGGCGTGATGCACTGCATCATGATGCATGTGCCGGTCTCGTCGGGGGGCGAGAACCCGGTCGTCTCCGTCGATGAGCCGCGCGGCGGCGAGACCTACCAGCCCGGCCAGCAGGCGGCCGTGCGCTGGGCCTCCGACGACAACGACCTGACCTACTACGTGCAGATCCATCTCTCCACCGACGGCGGGCAGACCTACCCGATCGTCCTGACAAACTTCTACGGGGATGTCGGCTCGTTCAACTGGGTCATTCCGAACGTCAACACCTCCAAGGCGAGGATCCGCATCATCGTTCACGACTTCGAAGGCAACACCGGCACGGGATACTCGGCCGCGGACTTCACCATCGGGAACCCCTGCCCAGCGGACTTCAACGGCGACACGGTCGTAAACACGCTGGACTTCGTCGCGTTCCTCAACGCCTTCTCTGCGGGGCACGCCTCGGCGGACTTCAACGGCGACACGGTCGTGAACACGCTGGACTTCGTCGCGTTCCTCAACGCTTTCACGGCGGGCTGCCCGTAAGACCCGGCGGTACCGCCGGGTTCCGAGGCCTGATGTGGACAGCCGGGGTTGAGTTGTCGCCGGACCTTCTGATTCCCCCAGTTTCACACAAGAGACGCCTTCGTACCCGTTCGGGCCTTGCGTGATTTCGCGCGGCTCTGTAGCGTGCCCGCTCGATCCGGGGCTGTCGGGCGTCCGAGATGTGTCGCGGCGCACTCGACAGCGTTCGCGGGGTGCGAGGGAGATGCGCGATGTGTCGAGTGATCGTGGTCTTGTGCTGGTTGCTTGCCGCGCTCGCGTCCTCGCACGCGCTCGGCCAGCAGACGCTGGACTTGCCGCGCGGCGCGTTCGTGCCGGTCGGGCTGGATACCGGCTTGCTGAGCAACCCGGCCGACACGTGGACGACGATCGACGCCGGCGAGATCAATGTCGATGGTGCGGCGTGGATCCGTGTGTACTTCGACGCGCTCGCGCTCCCCAGTGGCAGTTTCCTGCGCGTGACGGCTCCCCTCGACGGCGAGGAGCAGATTCTCGACGAGCCGACCGCCGCGCTCTGGAGAGGAACCACGGCGTACTTCAACGGCGACCGCGTGCGGCTCGAGGTCTCGCTCCCGCCCGGGTCGGCGGGCGTGCGGGTCGCAACGTCGCGCGTCGCGGCGGAAGGAGAAGGCGCGGCGTTCCCCGCGGCATACTGCGGCATCTGCCTTCCCGACACACGCTTCCAGACCGGCCTCAACGCGGTCGGCCGCCTCATGCCCGTTGGGTGCAGCGGCGTGGTGTCCTGCGCCGAGAGCGTCGTGCTCTCGGCCGGGCACTGCATCAGCGGTGATCTTGTCGTGCAGTTCAATGTCCCGGATTCGGAGGGGAGTTGCAAGCCCGTCCATCCGCCGGTCGAGCACCAGTTCCCGGTCACCGGGGCGATCTACAACAACGGCGGTGTCGGCAACGACTGGGCTGTCCTGACGACGGGCGTGAACAACGAGGGCGTAACGATCTTCGAGAAGTACAAGGCGATGCTGCCTGTCTCGGACTCGCCGGCGACGCTCGGGCAGAGCGTGGACGTCTGGGGGTACGGTGCGGTGGAGCCGCCGGACTGCCAGAAAACGCAGACGCAGCAGCACAGCGGGGGCGAGATCACGCTCGTGAAGGCCGCGCACTACAAGTTTGACAACGACGTAACGTACGGGAACTCCGGCTCGCCGCTCGTCGCCAAGGGCGCGGTCGTGGGGATCGTCACGCACTGCAATACGGTGTGCGCAAACAACGTGGCGACACGCGTGAACAGGCCGGACTTCGCCGCGGCTCGTGAGGCGGCGTCGGCATGCACCGTCTCGTGGTGCGCGGCGGACTTCGACGGTGATACCGTCCTCGACTCGCGCGACTTCGTGGTTTTTCTGAACGCTTACGCGGCCGGCGACATGGAAGCGGATTTCACCGGCGACACCGTGGTGAACTCCCTCGATTTCATCTCATTCCTCAACGCCTTCGTTTCCGGGTGCTGATGACGCCGTCCCGGCGCCCCCCTCCCCGCCTTCGACCCGGGCAAGAGCGGTCTCACCAGGCCCGTGCCGGATCGCTCGGCCCAGCGGGTTCCACTTGAATCCCCGTGCTCGTCTGTTATGTTGCGCACGCTGAGCGGGCAGATCGGGGCGAGAGCAGCCAGACCGCGTCGGCGCCGTTCCGGGCCTCTGGTGCCGCTGCGCACGGTCGCCAAGCCGGCGAAAGGCAGGGTATGCTCGCGAGAGACGCGCTCACGATCGTGGCGCTGGCACCGGTCACTGCGTCGGTGGCTGCAGCACCTGCCGACACAATCCGCGTCCCGTTCGACGTTCCCGCTACGCGCTCCCTTGGGCTCTCCCGTCTGTCAGGTAAGTGCTTCCACAACACAACCTTCGAGCGCGCGCAACGATCACGAGGTTCTCCACAGGTCGAGCTGTCCCGGTCCTGCGGCAAGACTCTGGATCATGTCGCAGGCCCGTACAACAACCTCCTAGGCAACATGTTCCTCGCCGAGTGCCCGGCCGATTGCTACGCCGACTGCAACGGCGACGGTGAAGTCAACACCCTCGACTTCCTCTGCTTTCTCAACCGCTTCGTGGCGGGCGACCCCCGCGCCGACTGCAACGGTGACAGCGAAATCAGTTCTCTTGATTTTCTCTGTTTCTTGAGCGCGTGCAACCACGGCTGTTTCTGATCAAGCCGCCCCCATGGGCACGAGTCGCCGAACTCCTGCGAGACGCAGCTTCCTTTCTTCCGATCGTGCCGCGGGAGTCCACGAATCAACCGCGAGCCGAACATCATGGAAGAGGCCGACACGGAGTGCACGCACGCTCCTCAGCCTGTTCTCGCATGTGTTTGCGCCCAACAAGGGAAACCCCGCGTGTCGCTTCCTCTCCATTCAGCAACAGGCAGGTACATTCGGCTTGTGTCCCCCCTATGCCGCCGGTATCTTGAGGTGTGTATCGAGGCTGTGGGGTTAGCCGTGGGCTTCTCTCTTGGCTTCGTAGGTAGATCGTGCGGAGGCCAACAATGTCATCAGCACCGTTCAGAAGCCGTGTGGCACGGGTTGTCGCGTCGGTCATTATGTTCTGTCCGGTTGTCGCGGCGGCCCAGTCTGCCTGTGACCCCGACTGGGACAACGCGATCGGACAGCCCGGGATGGGCGCACTTGTGGACGCACTGACCGTCTACGACGGAGCGCTGATCGCAGGCGGTGAGTTTACAACTGCAGGCGGGCAGAGTGCCGACAGGATCGCGCGCTGGAACGGCTCGGCATGGGAAGCGCTGAGCAGCGGGGTGAACGGCAGTGTCTATGGCCTCACCGTGTACAACGGCGAACTCATCGCCGCAGGCTCGTTTACGCTCGCAGGCGGCGCGCCGGCCAGCAAGATCGCGCGCTGGAACGGCTCGACATGGCAGCCCCTCGGAAGCGGGATCGACGGCGACGTCTATACCGTCGCGGTGTACAACGGCGAACTGATCGCGGGCGGCTTTTTCACAACGGCCGGGGGTGTCGGCGCGATGAGGATCGCGCGCTGGAACGGCTCGACGTGGCAACCGCTCGGAGGCGGGATGGACTGGCCAGTCGGTGCGCTCACGGTCTACAACGGCGACTTGATCGCCGGGGGTGGATTCACCCAGCCCGCCAACCGTATCGCTCGCTGGGACGGCGCCTCGTGGCACTCTCTCGGCAGCGGCGCCGGCGGAACGGTCTTTGCCCTGGTCGAGCATAACGGCGACCTTTACGCAGGCGGTGGGTTCACGCAGCCTGCCAATCGCGTCGCTCGCTGGAACGGCTCGTCGTGGCACGCTCTGGGGAGCGGGGTGAACGCCACGGTGAATGCGCTCATCGTCTTCGAAGGCGAGCTCATCGCGGGCGGAGATTTCACCACGGCGGGCGGCAATCCCGCCAACCGCATTGCCCGCTGGAATGGCTCGGAGTGGCAGCCCCTGGGGTCCGGTGCGAGCGGACCAGTGCAAGACCTGACGGTGTTCGGCGGTGGCCTGATCGCGGGAGGAAACTTCACGTCCGCCGGCGGACTGCCCGCAAACCGAATCGCTACGTGGCGCTGTCCGGGTGGCTGCTACGCCGACTGCAACGGCGACGGCGAGGTCAACACGATCGACTTCATCTGCTACCTCAACCGCTACGTCGCCGGCGACCCCGCCGCGGACTGCAACGGCGATGGGCAGGTCAACTCGATCGACTTCGTCTGCTACCTCAACCTCTACGTAGCCGGATGCCCGTAGGACAGTGGACACTGGACAGCGGACAATGGACAGTGGACATGAAGAGAGTGGCCTCTTCCGGGGTTGCCGTGTGGCGGTTCAGGCGACCTGGAGGAGTCGCATGGCGGCGGCGACGATGTCCTGAGCTGTCAGGCCGCACTGGGCGAGGATCTGCTCGGGGGTGCGTGCGCTGCGGGGGATGCGGCGGACGTGCAACTGTTCGAGGGTGAAGGCGTCGCCGGAAGCGACGAGCGCATCCGCGACGGCCGAGCCGATGCCGCCGCCGTAGTTGTCCTCGAGGGTGATGACGTAGCCGTTGTTCGCCCCGATGATGTCGAGGAGTTTGTCGGCGTCGAAGGGGAGGCTGTAGAGATCGACGAGGGTGGCGTTGACGCCGGCCTTGTCGAGGAGGTCGATGGCCTTGTTGGCCTCGTGGACCATGTACCCGGCGGCGCAGAGGACGACGTCGCGCCCCTCGTTGAGGACTTCGAAGCCGCCGAGGTTGAAGACCTGGTCGTCGGAGTAGAGGAACTCGGTGTCGGCGCGGAGGGTGCGCATGTAGCACGCGCCCTCGTACTCGGCCATGACGCCGGTGAGTGCGTAGGCGGCGTAGGCGTCGGCGGGCTGGAGGACGTAGCAGCCGGGGTTGCCGCGGTGGTCGCGCATGGTGGTCCAGGCGCGGAACCAGGCGACGTCGGGAAGGGCCATCTGGCTGGGGCCGTCGGCGGCGAGGGTGATGCCGGCGTGCGAGCCGACGATCTTCAGGTTCGCGCCCGAGTTGATCGCCATCTCGATCTGGTCGTAGGCGCGGGTGACGAACTTGGCGAAGGTGCAGCAGAAGGGGACCTTGCCGGCGGCGGCGAGGCCCGCGGCGACGGAGATCATGTTCTGCTCGGCGATGCGGCACTCGACGAAGCGGTCGGCGAGTTCGGACGACTTGCCGAAGGTCTCGGCGAACGTGGAGTTGCTCACGTCGGCGTCGAGGACGACGACGCGGTCGTTCACGCGACCCAGCGCCCGCAGCGCGATCCCGTAGGCCTTGCGCGTGGCGAGGCGTCCGGCGTGAAGGACGCTCTCCATGTCCATGCTGCGCATGGCCTCGGCGAAGGAGGGGAGGTCGCCGAAGCCCTGCTCGCGCGGGGCGGCCTGGGCGGGCGGCTCGATGGTGAAGGCGTCGGAGGCGGTGAGAGCGCTCGTGAGTTCGACTCGACGCTCGTCCAGTTCCGCCAGGGCCTTCTGGAGCGCGTCGCCCGTCGCGGGCTTGCCGTGCCAGCCGCCGCCCTGCACGCTCGGCGCGCCCCAGCCCTTGACCGTCTTCGCCACGAGCGCCATCGGGGCGGCGTCGGGCTGCGCCGTGCGGGCGATGAACTCGTCGAAGGCGGCCTTGATCTCCTTCGGAGAGTGGCCGTCGATCGTCTTGACGTGGAAGCCGGCGGCCGCGAGTTTGGCGGCGAGGCGTTCGGGTGACTGCTGGTCGGCGACGCGCCCGGCCTGGCCGTAGCCGTTGCAGTTGAAGATGGGCAGGACGTTTGTGAGCCTGCGTTCGGCGATGAAGTCGATGGCCTCTGCGACCTGCCCCTCGCGCGACTCCCCGTCGCCGATGATGCAGTAGATGCGGCGGTCGATGGCGTCGAGGCGGGCGGCCTCGGCGAGTCCGGCCGCGACACTGAGGCCCTGGCCGAGCGAGCCGGTGGCGGCGTCGAAGAACGGGAAGCCCTCCATCGGGTTCGGGTGCCCGTCGAGGGGAGAGCCGTCGGTGCGGAGCGAACTCAGGTCCGCGACGGTCAGCCGCTTGCGGGAGGCCGGGTCGCGCCCGACCATGACGCCGAGTTTGGCTGCTGCGGCGTAGATCGCGGGGACGGCGTGACCTTCGCTCAGCACCAGCCGGTCGCTGGTGGGGTAGTCGGGGTAGTCGGGGCTCCAGCGCATGGTGTTGAACATGAGCATGGCGACAATGTGCCCGATGCTCATGGCCGAGGACGGGTGGCCGCTGCCCGCTTCGGCGGTCATGGTGAGGGAGAGGCGGTCCAACTCGATGGCCTGGGCGTGCATGGCGGCTTCGAACGACATGGGGAGTCCTCCCGCGCCCTGGGCGCATCGGCGGCCGGCTCGTCGGGGGCAGACCCCCGGCGCGGCCCCGGGGACCGGACCCGTCCGACCGTCGGCTGTACCGGTCGCCCCGCGGCCGCGATGAGCGGCAGAGTGTGAGTATCCCCGCCCTCTGACGGCTTGACAACCCCGCAAGGCGATTCGGCCCGAGATTTGCAGGCGGTTCGTGGCACGTGGGCGTCTGGGGGCACTCCGGCGGCTTCTGCGCGGTACACTCTGGCCCAACACGGAGGAGCCGTCCCCATGAAGGTCACCTGCGATCGCGGAGCGTTGCTGGAGGCGATCAATCTGGCGTCGAGCGTGGTGGCGACCCGCTCGCCGCGCCCCCAACTGACGTGCATCAAACTGACCGCCGAGCGCAAGGGCAAGGCCGGGACACTCACCCTCGCCGCCACCGACGGCGAGATCTCCATACGGCTCTCCGTCGCGCAGGTGGACGTGCAGACGCCCGGCGAGGCGCTGCTCCCGGCGGACAAGTTGCGCCAGATCGTCTCGGCGGAGGACAACGAGCCGACGCTCTCGCTGGAGATGGACGAGAACCTGGTCTGCCACATCCGCGGCAACGACGCGCACTTCAAACTGATCGGTCAGCCCGCGGGCGAGTTCCCGCCCATCACCGAGTTTCGCGCCGCGGTGGCGGGGTCCGGCGGGCGTCCGGCGGCGAAGGCCGTCTTCACGCACGACGCACGCTCGCTGGGCGAGTTGATCTCGCGGACGCTCTTCGCCACGGCCCGCGAGACATCGCGCTACGCCATCAACGGCGTGCTGATGGTGCGCGAGGGCAAGCGGCTCCAGATGGTGGCGACGGACGGGCGCCGGCTCGCGCTCTCGCGGGCGACGCTCTCGGGCGGCGAGAAGGACGCGCCCGCGGTGCGCTGCATCGTGCCCAGCAAGGGGCTTTCGACGCTCCAGAAACTGCTGGGCGGCTCGGACGAGGCGGTGCAGGTGGCGGTGACGGACAACCAGGTGTACTTCAACGTCGGCGCGCCGGACGCGAAGGACCACGCCGACGGGCGGGCCGTGCTCTCGTCGAACCTGGTCGAGGGCGCGTTCCCGCCCTACGAGGACGTGATCCCGAAGGACCAGGACAAGACGATCGTGGTGGACCGCGACGCGTTCACGTCCGCCGTGCACCGTGCCGCGCTGCTGACGAACGAGGAATCGCGCGGGGTGCGGATGGCGTTCGACTCCAAGGGCCGGCAGGCGCACCTCTCGGCGCACGCGAACGAGGTGGGCGAGGCGAACGTGGAACTGACGCTCGCGGAGTACAAGGGCGACGACATCGAGATCGGGTTCAACCCGGCGTTCATCACGGATGCGCTGAAGGTGATCGCGGACCCGCAGGTGGTCATCGAACTGAAGGCGTCGAACAAACCGGGGCTGATCAAGTCGGGGCAGGACTTCACCTACGTCGTGATGCCCGTGAACCTGACGTGAGGCGGTCGAGTTCGGGAGAACGAACGCACGGCCCCCTCCGAGGCCGTGCGCCCGCGTCACGGGAGTCGATCCCGGTCATGTGCGTGCCCTGCGCCGCGCTCGGCGGCCCTCGGGAAGATGAACGGCGTTCGAACGCGTGGGTCACGCGGCGGGGATAAAACCGGGCCGCTCTCGCGGGGATTCTCAGGCCTGCGGCGTGCTGCGCCGCCTTCTTTACTCGAGACGATCCGCCTGCAACCGGCTCTGCGCCGTTGCCGAGGGATCGGCGTGCTCGGCCGCGTCCGCCGGCAGCGTCATCTTCACCGTCGTCCCCTTGCCCACCTCGCTGATCAGTTCGATCTGGCCACGGTGCTCCTCGACGATCCGCCGCGTCACCGCCAGCCCGAGGCCGGTGCCCTTCGTTCCCTTCGTCGTGTGGAACGGCTCGAAGACCCAGCGCAGCCGGTCCTCGGGGATGCCCGGCCCGTTGTCGATCACGTGCACGTCCGCGTAGGCGTGCCCTTGTCCGAGCAGCGGGTCCGTCACGCGGTAGAACGTCCGCACCGTCACCGCCCCCGTCCCCGGCGGCACGGCCTCGACCGCGTTCGTCAGCAGGTTCATCAGCGCCTGGTGCACCAGGTTCGCGTCGATCGGGATCGGCGGCATCTCGGGGTCGTGGTCCACGATCAGCGCGACCTGCCGGCCGGCGCACGCGCTCTCCAGCAGTTGCGCGCAGTCCTCGATCAGCGCGCCCAGCGGCGTCAGTTCCAGTTCCACCGAGCGCTGACGGCTGAACGCCAGCATGTTCAGCGTCAGGCCCACGATCCGGTCGAGGTTGCGCTTGAGGATCGCCCACCCGTTGCGGGCGAGGGCCGGGTCGTCCTTCTTCAGCCCCATCTCCACCACGTCCGCCCCGCCGCGCAGCCCCTGCAGGATGTTCTTGATCGAGTGGCTCAGGCTGGCGACGGTCTCGCCGATCGCCGCCAGCCGCTCCGTGTGGATCTTCTGCCCGTAGTGCTCCGCGTTGGCGAGCGCGAGGCCCGTGTGCTGCCCGATCGCGTTCAGCAACGCCAGTTGCTGCTCGGTGAAGGTGTAGTTGGCGATCGACGAGTCCACGTAGATCGTGCCGTAGACGCGGTCCTGGAAGCGGATCGGCGAGCAGATCGCGCTGCGGATGCGGAAGCGTTGCACGCTGTCGCCAGCCTGGAAGCGGCGGTCCGCCATCGCGTTGGAACTCAGCACGCCCTCCGAGTGCTTCAGCACGTGCTGCAGGATCGTCCGCGAGACGCCGATGCGGGCCTCCTCCTTGTCCTTCGGCGGGGTGCGGTGCATCGCGGCCGCGGGCTTCAGCGCGCCGTCGGGCAACTCCTCGCGCAGCATGATGACGCCGCGCTCCGGCTTGAACTCGCGGAACACGAGGTCCAGCACCGCGTTGAGCAACTGCTGCCGGTCCATCACCTGCGTCGTGAGCGTCGTCAACTGGTAGATCACGCGCAGGTGGTCCACCGCAGCCGCCCGCGGCTCCGGCTCGGAGAGGATCACCGAGTCCTCGTTCGACGGGATCGTCCGCTCGAACTCGACGTCGAGTTCGTCCGCGTGCAGCAGTTCGACGCCGAACGAGTCGGGCCGGTCGCTCTGACCGAAGACCAGCAGCGTGGACCCGACGCGCACCTGGTCGCCCGCGCGCAGGCGGGTGCGCTCCGCGATGCGCACCCCGTTCACGTACGTCCCGTTCTGCGACATCAGGTCGCGTATCCACCAGATGCCGGCGTCGGGCGTGAGTTCTGCGTGCCGACGGCTCACCGTGTCGTCGGTGATCGGCAGCGCCTCGCTCGACCGCCCGATCAACTGCGGCTCGTTCGGCGGCAACTGGAACGTCCGCCCCTCGTCCGGCCCCTGGATGACGCTCAGCGACAGCATCCACCGAACGATACGACGACGCCCGCCCGCCGGGTTCGCTATCGTGCCCCCATGGCGAAACGGGCGGCGGCAACGAGCAAGACCGGCACACGGGCCGTCAACTTCCGCCCGGACCCCGGCGCGCGCATCGTCGTGCTCCACGGTCCCGACGCCTTCCAGCGGGCAGACTGCACCGCCGACCTCCGCGCCGCACTCCTCAAGGCCCACGGCGAGGTCGAGACCATCTACCTCGACGGCCAGTCCGCCAGGCCCGCCGACGTGCTCGACGAGTGCCGCAGTTTCGGGCTGCTCCAGCAGCACAAACTCATCGTCGCCGACGCCGGTGACCAACTCGTCAAGGAGGACGCCCGCCCCATCTTCGAGCGCTACGCCCAGTCGCCCGCGGACTCCGCCACGCTCGTCCTCCGCGCCGACCGCTGGAACAGCGGGAAACTCGACGCGATCATCGAGCAATCCGGCGGCGCAATCGTCAAGTGCGACGGGCTGCAAGGCCGCGAGGCCGTCCCCTGGGCCGAGCGCCGCGCCCGCGAGGTCCACGATCGCGCCGTCGACAAGCGGGCCGCGGAACTGCTCGTCGAACTCCTCGGCCCCGACCCAGGGCGCATCGACAGCGAACTCGCCAAACTCTCCCTCAGCGCGGACGACGGCGCCACGATCACCACCGCCCTCGTGAAGGAACTCGTCGGCTGCACGCGCGAGGAGGAGGCGTGGGCCATCCAGGCCGATCTTCTCTCGGGCGACCCGGAGGCCGCGCTGGCGCGCCTGCGGATCGTCCTCGAGAACGGCCCGCGCGACGCCGACGTCCCGGCCCAGTGGGCGATGCTGGACCTCGCCCGCAAACTGCACGGCGCGTCGCACGGCTTCGCGCAGCGCATGGCGCCGGGCCAGATGGCGAGCGTGCTGCGGATCTGGGGCGCGGGGAGCGAGGCCGTGCTGAGGGCGGCTCGGCGCATCCCCCCCGCCGACGCCGCGGCACTGCTCCGCCAGTGCGTCGAGTCCACCGCGCAGGCCCGCTCCGGCTCGGACCCTCGCCGCCTGCTCGAGGCCAAGGCCCTCCGATTCGCAAGCCTCACCCGCTGAAGCGCCGATGACAGGCTCATCGTGCGCCCGGGCTGCGCGCCAGCGCGGCCCGCGCCCAACCCGTTCGACCCGCCGGCGAGCGCAGGAGGCCACAGCCGTGCACCGACGCCAATCCATCGTCCCCGCCGTCCGCCGCGCTGCGAGCGACGGTGTCTCCGCATGCTGGCTTGCATTCGCAGCAGGAACCTGCCTCATCGTCGCCGGGTGCGGGTGGATGGGCGGCTCAACCGCCCGGGACGACGCCGCGCCAAACACCGGCCTCGGGCGCATCGCCACAACCGATGACCCCGCGGCCGGACCCGCCGCCATCCCCGACCCCGAGCAGCCCCGCCGCGACGACGTCTCCCGACTCGCCCTCGACCTCGAACGCCTGCTGGCCGAAAGCCGGGGCACTCCTCCCGATCAGCCCGCCGAGGCCGGCACCGAACCGGGATCGGACTCCGGCATGACGGTGGTGACGGACGCGACGCACGCGCCGCCCGTCGAGGCGGTGGCGCCGCCGCCCGAGCCGATTCCCGAACCGACGCCGGCCGCGAACCCGGCGATCACGCTCGCCCAGGTGTACGACCGCCTGACCGAGTTGCTGCGTGACAGGATGAACGGCGCGAACGAACCGTTCGCGGATGCCCTCGCGCTCGTCGCGGCGACCGCCTCATCGCCCGCCGCGATGCCCGTCGATCCCGCCTCCGACTCCGGCGGCCGACTCTCGCCCGACGAGGTGCGCACGCTCCGCGCCGTGCGCGACCTGCTGACGCGCCTGGGCGAATCGACCGACGCCTCCGACGCCGCGCGCGTGCTGCGCGAGGTCGCCGACGATCTCGAGACCGGCATGGGCGTGCGCATCGCGCGTGCCGAACTCTGCCGGCGCGTGGACGGGTTCGGCAGTTTCCAGCCCTTCCCCCGCAACGACTTCCTCGCCGGACAGACCAACCGCGCCATCGTCTACGCCGAGATCGACCGCTTCGCCCACCGCCCGCGCGCCGAGTCCAGCGACGGCGGCGCGCCGGGCGACACGCTCGCCGTCGAACTCTCGCAGGAACTGCTCGTCGTCCACCGCGCCGACGGCCGGCTCGCTTGGCGACGTCCGCCCGAACGCATCGTCGAGACCTCACGCAACATCCGGCGCGACTTCTTCCTCGTCTCCGAGATCGAACTCCCCCGCACGCTGACCGTCGGCTCGTACCTCCTCAAGGTCCGCATCCGCGACGAGATCGCCGGGAGCGTGGACGAGGTGTCGATCCCCCTCGGCATCGTCGCCGACCCGGCCCTGGCGTGGGAGGGGGCCTCGCGGTAACGCGCAACACCCGGCAACAGCATGCCAAGTCATTGCTGCACAAGAACATAGCATCAACCGCCAGCGCCTCAACTCCAATCCCACTGTATCCATATCCCGCGGATCCCTCCCCCTGCCGATTCGGCAGTGCCTCTGCCCCCGGGTCCCGCCCGCACAGACCGAACCCGCCCCCCGCCCCGGCAGCGGCCGTTCGCTACCTCCGAACAACTGGCACGCCCCTCGCAGCCGATACAGGGGCACGGCGGGGCTTGGATGGCCTTTCCGTGCCAGGGGAGGCCCTCGGGTGCGTCGGTTCGTCCCCGGCGTGCGAAGAATGATCCAGAGCGGGCCGGGACAACTCCGGACCGCGGGAGCCTGAGATGTTCGAGCGATTCACCGATCGTGCCCGCAAGGTCATGGCTCTGGCCAACCAGGAGGCCCAGCGCTTCAACCACGAGTACATCGGGACCGAGCACATCCTGCTCGGCCTGGTGAAGGAAGGGTCGGGCGTCGGCGCGAACGTCCTCAAGAACCTCGACGTCGATCTGCGCAAGGTCCGCCTCGAGGTCGAGAAACTCGTCAAGGCCGGCCCGGAGATGGTCACCATGGGCCGTCTGCCGCAGACCCCGCGCGCCAAGAAGGTCATCGAGTACGCCATCGAGGAGGCACGCAACCTCAACCACAACTACGTCGGGACCGAGCACCTGCTCCTCGGCCTGCTCCGCGAGCACGACGGCGTCGCCGCGCAGGTTCTCATGAACCTCGGTCTCAAACTCGAAGAGGTCCGCGAGGAAGTCCTCAATCTCCTCGGAGCAGGCTCAGAATCCGAGTCCGGCGAGTCCGGCGCGAGCGGAGGCTCCGGCGGCGGCGGCGGCGCGACCTCGGAAGCCCGGCGCGGGCGCAGCAAGACGCCAGCCCTCGACAGTTTCGGGCGAGACCTCACCGAACTCGCCAAGGAGGGCGCGCTCGACCCCGTCATCGGACGGCAGAACGAGATCGAGCGCGTCGTGCAGGTGCTCTGCCGGCGCACGAAGAACAACCCCGTGCTGCTCGGCGAGGCGGGCGTGGGCAAGACCGCCATCGTCGAGGGCCTGGCCCAGCGCATCATCGCCGCCGACGTCCCCGAAATCCTCCACGACCGACGCCTCGTCGTGCTCGACCTCGCCATGATGGTCGCGGGCACGAAGTACCGCGGCCAGTTCGAGGAGCGCATCAAGGCGGTCATGAACGAGGTGCGCCGCGCCAAGAACGTCATCCTCTTCATCGACGAACTCCACACGCTCGTCGGCGCGGGCGGCGCGGAGGGCGCGATCGACGCCAGCAACGTCCTCAAGCCCGCCCTGGCCCGCGGCGAGATCCAGTGCATCGGCGCCACCACCTTCGACGAGTTCCGCAAGTACATCGAGAAGGACGCGGCCCTCGCCCGCCGGTTCCAGCCCATCCCCGTGGACCCGCCGAACAACGAGCAGACGGTCGAGATCCTCAAGGGCCTGCGCGACCGCTACGAGAGCCACCACCGCGTGCAGATCACCGACGACGCCATCAAGGCCGCCGTCGACCTCTCGGGCCGCTACATCTCGGGGCGTGTGCAGCCCGACAAGTCGATCGACGTGATCGACGAGGCCGGCGCCCGCGTGCGCCTCAAGAGCATGAGCAAGCCGCCGGACCTCGCCGAGATCGAGGGCGACATCGAGCGCCTCAGCGTCGAGAAGGACGAGGCCGTCAAGGGCGCGGACTACGAGCGCGCCGCCGAACTCCGCGACAAGGCCGAGCAACTCCGCAAGAAGAAGGAGGAGATGCTCCGCGAGTGGCGCGCCCGCTCCATGGAGGTCGACGGCGTCGTGGACGAGGACGTGATCGCCGAGGTCGTGAGCAAGATGACCGGCGTGCCGCTGCAGCGCCTCGAGAAGGAGGAGGCCTCGCGCCTGCTCGAACTCGAGAAGGAACTGCACAAGAAGGTCATCAGCCAGGACGAGGCCATCAAGGCCGTCGCCCGCGCCATCCGGCGCGCCCGCGCCGGCCTGAAGGACCCGAAGCGCCCGATGGGCTCGTTCATCTTCGTCGGCCCCTCCGGCGTCGGCAAGACCCTCCTCTCCAAGGCCCTCGCCGAGTTCATGTTCGGCGACGAGGACGCCCTCGTCCACCTCGACATGAGCGAGTACATGGAGAAGCACAACGTCTCACGCCTCGTCGGCGCGCCCCCCGGCTACGTCGGCTACGAGGAGGGCGGGCAACTCACCGAGCGCATCCGCCGCCGGCCCTACTCCGTCATCCTCCTCGACGAGGTCGAGAAGGCGCACCCAGACGTCTTCAACATGCTCCTCCAGATCATGGAGGAAGGACGCCTCACCGACTCCTTCGGCCGCAACGTCGACTTCCGAAACTGCGTCCTCATCATGACCAGCAACATCGGCGCGGAACTCATCAAGGGCGGCGGCGGCTTCGGCTTCCAGAAGCGCGACGCCACCGTCGACTACGACAACATCAAGACCATCCTGATGAAGGAGATCGAACGCTTCTTCCGCCCCGAGTTCATCAACCGCCTCGACGACATCATCGTCTTCAAGCCCCTCACCCGCGACGACCTCGTCCTCATCATCGAGTACGAAGTCGGCAAGGTCTCCAAGCGCCTCCAGGAGCAGGGCATCCACCTCACCCTCGAGCAGACCGCCAAGGACTTCCTCATCGAGAAGGGATACAACCCCGACTTCGGCGCCCGCCCGCTGCGGCGCGCCATCGGCGCCTACGTCGAGGACCCCCTCAGCGAGATGCTCCTCTCCGGCGAACTCCACGGCAAGGGCCAGGTCACCGCACGCCGCCCCGAGGGCGAGGAGAAACTCGTCTTCGAAGCCAGCGCGCCCGAGCACCCCACCGACACCGGCGGCAAGGCCGTCGGCGCGGGCGCCCAGAGCACCTGACCGCGCGCCGCAACCCACGCCCCCTCACCCGCCCGCGCCATACCCGGCGCGGGCGTTTCTTTCGACACTGCCGTGCACCGCCCTCACCCCCCCGGCCGCAGGATCTTGCTCTCCAGCGTCCGCACGACGCGCTCGAACTCCGGGTCGTGGTCGCGCCGGTGCCCGACGATCTTGACCGCGTGCAGCACCGTCGTGTGGTCGCGCCCGCCGAAGTACCCCCCGATCTCGCCCAGCGAGTGCTGCGTGTGCCGGCGGGCGAGGTACATGCACACCTGCCGCGGCAGCGCGACCGAGCGCGCCCGGCGCTTGGACTGGAGGTCCGCCAGCCGCACGTCGTAGAAGTTCGTCACCGCGTCGACGATCGTCTGCACGGTGGTCCGCGTCGGGCCGCGCCCCGCGCCCAGGCTCGCCCGCGTCATCCCGAGGTCGATCGGCCTGCCCTCGACGCTCGACTGGATCTGCAAGCGGACGATCGCCCCCTCCAGTTCGCGGATGTTCGTGTCCACGCGCTCGGCGATGAAGTAGGCCGTGTCGTCGGGCAGTTCCAGCCCCCGGATGCCCGCCTTCGTCTTCAGGATCGCCACGCGGGTCTCGTAGTCCGGCGGCTCGACGTGCGCCACCAGCCCCCACTTGAACCGCGACACCAGCCGCTCCTCGAGGTCCGGGATCTGCTCCGGCGGGGCGTCGGACGAGAGCACGATCTGCTTGTTCGCCTGGTACAGGCTGTTGAACGTGTGGAAGAACTCCTCCTGCGTGCGGTCCTTCGCGCCGAGGAAGTGCACGTCGTCGATCACCAGCACGTCCACGTCGCGGAAGCGGTGGCGGAAGTCCGTCATCCGCCCGCCCTGCACGGCCTCCATGAACTGCGTCACGAACCCCTCGCACGAGAGGTAGCAGATCGACGCCGCCGGGTCGTTCTCGTGGATCGTCAGGCAGATTGCCTGGAGCAGGTGCGTCTTGCCCAGCCCCACGCCTCCGTGGATGAAGAGCGGGTTGTAGGCCTGCCCCGGGTTCGCCCCCACGGCCACCGCCGCCGCGTGTGCCAGCCGGTTGCTCGGTCCGACCACGAACGAATCGAACCCGTAGTCCGGGTTGATCGGCAGCGACTCGCCCACCTTCGCTGCCGGCCTCGCTGTGGGCGCGGCCGGCGCGTCGTCGGGCCGCTCGTCCGGCCCGATGAACCGTGCGCCGATCAGCCGACCCGTCACCGTCCGGATCGCGTCGTTGAACGCGTCCAAGCAGTAGCGACGGAGGTAGTCGCGGTGGAAGGGCGAGTGCGCTCGCACCACCAGCGAGCCGCCGCGCACTCCGAGGGGCTCGAGTTCGTCGAACCATCTTCGGCAGAGGCCGGGCTGCGCTGCGCGCAGGTGCGCAAGAACGGCATCCCAGATCGGGCGATCGGGGTCAGACATGGACGACCTGCCTCAGGGCGGGCGTGAGTGGATGAACGAACGAACACAATGCCGGGGCGTCGCCTGCCGCTGATCCTCCCATCAACGCCGGCGGACAGGGGCCGTTGCCCGGGGGAGGCAAACCTAATCCACAACGCCCGTCGTGTCAACCTCGCTCCGTCGAATTGCCCCTGGCGCGTGCCTGGCCCGGGTCCGGCTCGACGCCGGCCTCCAGCAACTGCCGCTCGTAGCGCGCGCGGGCCGCGCGGTGGTCCATCAGGAAGTGCACTCGCGATGCCAGTTCCGGCCCGAGCCGTTCCGCGAGACGCAACGATGCCTCGCCCAGGTGCGTTCGCCTGGAAACGTGCATCACCACCATCGCCTCGCACTCGCACACGCGCAACCACTCTGCCAGGTCCTCGAGGTGCAGATGCTTGCCCACCGTGGCGCGCTCGCGGTGGTCCGCGTCGAAGAACGTGCACTCCGTGATGATGATCTTCGCCTTGCGCACGTCCTCGCGCACGAGGTGCGGCCCTGGCGCGGTGTCGCCGAGATAGGCCACCAACGGAATCTCCAGCGTCCGGGTGATCTCCACGCCGCGCTCGCGCAGTTCACGCAACTTCTCCTGCGGGAAGTCGGTGAACTCGGGGCGGAGTTTGCTCCGCCGCTCGACCACGGAGTAGCCCATCGAGGGCGAGGTGTGCTCGGTGTGGAACCCGCGGAGGAAGACGTTGTTCTTGATCTCGACCTGCCCGCCGTCGGCAAGCGCGACGACCTCGTAGAGGGTGCGCTGCTGCTCGATCTCGACGAACCCCGCCATCATCCTGTGGACGGCCGGTGCGAGGCGCTCGTCGCACACGATCGTCCCCGTGCCCATTCCCTGGAACCGCCGCTGCGAGCAGTAGTACGCCAGGCCGCCGACGTGGTCCATGTGCCCGTGCGAGATCGCCACGAACCGGCTCGCCAGCATCGGACGCGGGCACGCGCCCATGTCGAAGCAGACATCCAGTTCAGGAATCTGCACGCACGTCGCCTCGCCCGCGACGGACGACCCCTGCACGCGGAACGGCGGGATGTACAGGAAACCGAGCGGCGGCTCCCGCGGAGGGGGCTTGGGCAGCATCGGAAGGCTCCGGCGTCGGGCTGCCGCCCGGCGTGGTGCATCTCACGGGCGGCCGCGCCGCCCCCGAAGCCGATCCTAACGGCGGCGACCGCCGGGTCAATCCCCCACGCCCGGCTCGGACTCCGGGAACTTCCCGACTCCTACACTCCTGACCGTGCCGTCTGTCTATGTCGAAACGAGTTTCGTGAGCGCCTGCGTCAGTGATCGAAATGACGCGGGGAGTGTGTATCGACGAGACACCAGCCTGGAGTGGTGGCGCTGCCATGCCCGTCGCTACGATCTCGCCACATCGGCCGAAGTCCTTCAGGAACTGTCCGACCCCTCGTTCCGCCACTCGCGCGAAGCGCTGGACCTGATTCGAGACGTGGACCTCCTCGACGTCGATTCCGAGGTCACCGGCGTCGCGGAGATTCTGGTCAGGGAGTTCCTGGTGCCCGGTCCCCTCGCGGGAGACGCCATTCATGTCGCGGCCGCGGTCGTGCATCGAATGGACTTCCTGCTCACATGGAACGTCCGCCACCTGGCGAATCCGAACAAACTCCGCTATCTCCAGGTTGTGTGCAGACGCCTGGGGCTCGTGCCGCCCGCCATCGTCACCCCCGACCTCCTGTGGGATGAATCATGAATCCGGACACGCCACGATCCGACGCCGGTGCGCCGAGCGCCGACCCGCTCATCGACGAGATCCGACGCATCCGGCGTGAGATCTCCGAGCGCTTTGGCAACGACGTCCGCAGGCTGTCCGAGCGGCTCCGCGAGATCCAGCGCGAGTCGCGAGCCAACGTGCGACGCCGTCCCGATTCCGAGCGGCGCAACGCGGGCTGATCCCGGATGATTCTGACGCACGCCGTCCGCCCGCCGCGGTTACACCGCCGTTGCGCGCGCAACGCCCGCCAGCCCGTACCGTGGATGCGTCACAACCGACGCACACGGAGCCATCCATGAACAGCATCCATCGGCGGACGATCGGCGCTGCCTGCCTCGTGCTCACGGCCGGGTGCGCCTGGGGCCAGCAGAGCCGCGAGACCACCGGACGCATCGACGAGGTCACCGTCTACCGCGGGCGCGCCCTCGTCGCCCGCGCCGTGGAGGTCGGCCCGGGCCAGGGCCTGCGCGAGATCATCGTCACGAACCTGCCCGACGCGATCGTCCCCGAGAGCCTCTTCGCCGACGCCGCCGCGGGCGTCGAGGTGCGCTCGATCCGGTACCGCGTGCGTCCCGTCGAGCACGACGTGCGCGAGGAAGTCCGCGCCATCGACGACCGCATCGCCGACGCCCAGCGCCGCGAGCGGGCCAACCAGCAGCGGGCCGCCCTCGCCCTGCAGCAGCACGCCTACCTGGCGTCGCTCGAGCAGTTCGCCGGCGCGACAGCGACCGCCGAACTCCGCAGCGGCGTGCTGAACGCCGAGACGATCCGCTCGCTCTCGGAGTTCATCTTCGCCGAGCGCGCCCGCCTCTCGCGCGAGCAACTCGAGCAGGCCGAGGAGGCCCGCGCCATCGCCGAGGAGGTGCGCGTGCTGCAGCGTGAGCGAGCGCTGCTCGCCGGTCGCGGCGCGACGACCGCCCGCGAGGCCGTCGTGCTCGCCAACGTCACCGCCGCCGACCCGGGCGAACTGCGCCTGCGTTACGTCGTCGCCAACGCGACCTGGGAGCCGTCCTACACCGTGCGCACCGACGAGAACTTCGGCACGGTCGTTGTCGAGTACTTCGCCGCCATCCAGCAGACCAGCGGCGAGGACTGGGGCGACGTCGCCATGACGCTCTCGACCGCCACGCCATCGCTCGTCGCCCGCGCCCCGACGCTCAGCGCGATGACGGTCTCGCTCATCCCCCTCGCCGCCCCGCAGGCCGCCGCGCAGCAGCAGATGCTCGGCGAGTTCCTCGACGCCCGCGAGGGCCTCTACGCCAAGCGCGCCGAGATCGAGCAGCGACGAAACGACTTCGCCGGCTACGCCGTCATCGCGCCCGCCGACGCCGACGCCGCCCGCGCTCGCCAGCGATTCGACGAAGAACTCAACCGCGTCGCGGGCGACATGCAACTGCTCGACGTGCTCGGCCGCGGCAATGTCGCACGCAGGCCCGAGCGCCGCGCCGTCCGCCCCGAGGACCAACTCAGCGTCACCTACGCCGTGCGCGGGCGCACCAGCCTCCCGAGCCGCGCCGACCGCCAGGGCGTGCAGATCGCCGCCCTCACCATGCCCGCCGAGTTCTACAAACTCGCCGCCCCCGTCCTCACCTCGCAGGTCTACGACGAGGCGCGTCTCGTGAACACGAGCGACATGCCCCTCCTCCCCGGCCCGGTTTCAACCTACGTCGCCGGCCGATTCGTCGGGCACGACGAGATCCCGCTCGTCGCCTCGGGCGAGTCGTTCACCCTCGGCTTCGGCATCGACGCCTCCCTCCGAGCCTCGCGCGAACTCGTCGAGAAGACCGAGCAGGTCCAGGGGGGCAACCGCATCGTCGAACTCGCCTACCGGCTCACCATCGAGAACTACGGCCCGCGCCCCGCCGACGTCCGCCTCGTCGACCGCCTCCCCGCCACGCGCGGCAGCGAGGTCAAGATCACGCTCCTGAAGGGCGAGGACGCCCTGAGCAACGACGCCGCCTACCGGCGCGACGAACGCAAGCACGGCCTGCTCCGCTGGGACGCCCCCGCCCCCGCCGGCGCGACCGGCCCCGACGCCGCCGCCTTCGAGTACACCTTCCGCCTCGAATACGACCGCCAGATGACCATCGCCGGCCTCGGCTCGGAGGGCTGACGAAGGAGTATCCCGCCATTCCGCGGTGGCTCCGGATCAAGCCTCGACTTCAGCACACCTTGGCGGGGAACCACATGTCACCGCTTTGGCATCGGTACCAAGCAAAATCCCCTGTTTCTATGTGCCATTGGGGCGAAAAAGCGGTCGTTGTTTGGGTATATCGAACTGAATCCCCCGGGACTCCGTACCGATATACAAAATATGCGTTGCTTCCTCTTCGATGCCGTTGTATACTCCGTGACGAGGGAGGAGCGATGTTCACGGAGGCCGAGTGATGGCGAAGCCCCTCAGGGTTGGGATTCGGGAGGGAGCAGGGCCGCTCCCAGGCTATTTGTGGTCGGTCTACTACCTCTCGGTCGCGCGGGACGAGGCTATGGCCTTTCTCAACGGCGGCCAATACGCCCATGTCGTCGATCTCGTCAGAGCACTGGCAACCGAACCAGACCCGTCCCATCCGACCACAGTCACTGTCGAGGCAATCGAGGACTTCTACGAGTTGAAGGACAAAGGTGGGATCCTCGGGAAGATCAATCTCCGAGTCTACTTCACCTTGAATTCGAAGGAGAAAGCGATCGTCATCCTCGGGGCGATCAAGAAAGAAGCGGACGGACAGGCCCCCGCGTGGGTCAAAATTCGAATCCGGAATCGTCTGCGGAAGTTCAGAAATGGAGACTTCGGGCGTCTTGTGTGAAAGCCCCCGAGCCGCAGACGACAGCGGGATGAAGGCGAGGATAGTGCTATGGCAACCACGGATCTGCGCAACAGCATCCGTTCAATGAGTGCCGAGGAGAGGGGCGTCGCGCTGGCCGTCACGATCGTGATGGATCGCATCAGGCGCCTCTCGAAAGAGGACCGCGATGATCTCTTCGCGCTCGTCAAGGAACTCATTGGCGCGACCACAGACGAGGATCGCTTCGGCATCTGCGACACGATGGTCGAGATCCTCGACGGGCGATCGGTGTCTGTAGAGCCAGCCGATCTCACGGACACAAGCGGGCAGCCGGAACGCCTGCAGAAGTGGGTCGGTTGGGTCAGCAAGAAGATTCGTGACGCGCGGACGGAAGCCGGACTCACCCAGGAGCAACTGGCGGCAAAGACCGGACTTCCTCAAAGCCACATCAGCCGGATCGAGAACGCTAAGCACAGCCCCTCGCGTACTACGATCGAAAAAATCGCTGGCGCGCTCGGTAAGCCTGTGACATTCTTCGACCCCAGTTGACCCGGCATTCGCCGCCGATCCGAATCGCCCTGCATCGGAGGATGACGATCCCGGCAGTGGTGCTTCCCCGAAGCGCCCGCCGACGATCGTTGCGCTCCTCGTCCGCTATGCTTCGCCCATGCCCGACGACGACGGAGCGAAGCCCGCCGACACCGCCGCGCCGACGCCGACCGACCACGAGCCGAAGATGCGCGCCGGCGAGGTCTTCCGGCGCATGGGTCCGGCCGGGTGGCTCGGCGTCGCGTGGCTCATCCTGCCCCCGCTCGGCGGCTTCCTGCTCCTGGCGAACATCAACACCATCGCCGACTGGCTCACGCACCACCAGGCCCTCGGCTATGCCCTCTACATCGCCATCTTCATCTTCAGCGCGGGCTTCGGCGTGCTTCCGACGTACTCGCAGGCGATCCTCGCGGGGTGGGCATTCGGGTTCGCGCTCGGCTTCCCGGCCGCGCTGGCGGGCTTCGTCGGGGCGTCGGCCGTCGGCTACGTCGTCGCCCGCACCGCCTCGCGCGACCGCGTCGAGCGGCTCATCGAGGAGAACCGCAAGGCCCGGGCCGTGCGCGAGGCCCTGATCGGCCACGGCTTCTGGCGCACGCTCGGCATCGTCGCTCTCCTGCGCGTCCCGCCGAACTCCCCCTTCGCCATCACGAACTTCGTCATGGCGACGACGGGCGTCGGCAAGCGCGCCTTCCTCATCGGCACCGCGCTCGGCATGGCCCCCCGCACCGCCGCGGCCGTCTACGTCGCCACGCAGGTGCAGGACCTCACCGATAGCGAGCAGACCCGCCCCGTCTGGATGATCGTCAGCGGCATCGTGCTCGCGATCGCCGTCATCGCCGTGATCGGCTCCATCGCCAACAAGGCCGTCAAGCGCGTGGCAAGGAACGGCAACGGTGGCACAGGCGTCCCGCCTGTGCCCTCTCCATAGTCTTCGGCGCACTACCCGTGCTTCCGCACGGGGCTCGTATCGGTGTGTGTTCCTTTGGGTGAGCCGTCGCGTAGACTGCCCGCATGGCCGACGCTCCGCGCCTCACTCCCGAGCAGGTCCGCAAGGTCGCGCGTCTCGCACGCCTCGACCTGCCGGACGATCAGGTCGCCCGTGCCGCCGAGCGCCTCGACGCCGTCCTCGGCTACGTCGAGCGGCTCGCCGCGCTCGACCTCGACGGCGTCGAGCCGCTCACGCACGTCGGCGGCGAAGTGAACCGCCTCGACGACGACGTGCCCGCCGCCACGCTTCCCCCCGAGGCCGTCGCCAGGCTCGCACCCGAGTCCTTCGGCCCGTTCATCCGCGTGCCGAAGGTCATCGGAGACGGAGGGAACGCCTGATGCTCAGACGCACGCTCCGCAAGGTTCCGCTGCTCGGCCGGCTGCTGGGGGGCGACCGCCCGCCCGTTTCGCTCGTGATGCTTCTGAAGGACAAGCCCGCGCTCGGCGCGCCGGACATCCTCCAGGCCGTGCGCCGTGCGCTCCCCGTCGAGGCCCCGAGTGTTGAGTTCGCAGGCGCTATGCCGCCGCCCGCGTGGGCGAAGGGCGTCTCGACCGGCGCGGACGCGTACGTGCTCGCCGTGGGGCGCGCGGCGTATTTCGTCGTCGTTGCCTACGTGCCCTACGACGCCGACCCCGCCGCCACCGCCGCGGGCGTGAAGCGGGCCGACTTCGCCGGGGCGTACGCGCAGCACAAGGCGTGGCTGGCCGTGGACTTCGCCCAGGGCGACGTGAGCGACCCGTACGCCGTCATCGGGCGCGTCGCGGCCGAACTCATGCCGTCCTCGACCGTCATGCTCTACCTCCCGCACGAGAGCAGGGCGTCGTTCCCGACGCCCGCGCTCCTCGAAGCCCTGCGCACCGGCACATGGCTCGACAAATTCGATCAGGCCGGGAGCGTGAACCTCGCCCTCGCTGACGCGAGCGACCCCGAACTCGCCGCCGCCGCCCAGGAAGCACGCCGCCGCTGGCCGGAGTTCGCCGCCGCCTTCCAGGCCCGCCGCGGCGAGGCCCACAGCGTCAAGGCCCCCTTCGTCGAGGGCGAGCACGTCGAGCACATGTGGATCGCCGTCGAGGACATCACCGACTCCCACGTCACCGGCACGCTCGGCAACGACCCGCAGTACATCCTCTCGCTCAAGGAGGGACAGCGCGTCTCCGTCCCCGTCGAGCAGGTCGAGGACTGGCTCTACATGCATGGCAACGACATGGTCGGCGGCTTCAGCGTCAAGGTGCTCATGGAGCGCGAATGAGCGCGGACGCCCCCACACCCCCCACAGCCCTCGATCTCGCCGCGGCCGTGCGCGACGGGCGCACCACCGCCGAGCGCGCCGTCCGCGACGCGCTCGACCGCATCGACGCCCTCAACCCGCGGCTCAACGCCTTTGTGCAGGTCTTTGCCGAGCGCGCCATCGACGACGCCCGCGCCCTTGATGCGCGCCTGCGCGCGGGCGGGCGCGCAGGGCCGCTCGCGGGCGTGCCCGTCGCCGTGAAGGACAACCTCTGCCTCGCGCACGGCCGCACCACCTGCGCCAGCCGGATGCTCGAGGCCTACGAGTCGCCCTTCACCGCCACCGCCGTGCAGCGGCTCATCGACGCCGGCGCGATCGTCGTCGGCAAGACCAACCTCGACGAGTTCGCCATGGGTTCCTCGTGCGAGTTCTCCGTCTTCGGGCCGACGCGCAACCCGTGGGACGAGTCGCGCGTCCCCGGCGGCTCCTCCGGCGGGAGCGCGGCGGCGGTCGCGGCGGGGATGGTCCCGCTCGCCCTCGGCTCCGACACAGGCGGCTCGATCCGCCAGCCCGCGGGCTTCTGCGGCGTGGTCGGGATGAAGCCGACCTACGGGCGCATCAGCCGGTGGGGCCTCGTCGCCTTCGCCTCGAGCCTCGACCAGGTCGGCCCCTTCGCGCGCACGGTCGGCGACTGCGCCCTCGCGCTCTCCATCATGGCCGGGCGCGACCCGCTGGACGCGACCTGCTGCGACCGCCCGGCGGAGGACTTCGCCGCGCGTCTCGACGAGCCGGTCCGCCCGCTGCGCATCGCCATCCCCCGCCAGGCCAGAGGGGGGGGCGTGGAAGGTGGGGGGGGCAACCACGCTGCGGTCGGCGCCGCGCTCGAGGCCGCCGCGGCTGCCCTCGCCGAACGCGGCGCGGAGGTTGTCGAGGTGGACCTTCCCCACGCCGAGCACGCCGTCGCGGCGTACTACATCGTCGCCGCCGCCGAGGCGAGCGCGAACCTCGCCCGCTTCGACGGCGTGCGCTACGGCCGCCGGGCCGCGTTGCGCGAGGGCGACAGCCTCGAAGACCTTTACCGACGCTCGCGCACCGAGGGCTTCGGCGAGGAGGTCCGCAGGCGCATCCTCCTCGGCACGCACGTCCTCTCGAGCGGCTACCAGGACCGCTACTACCTCACCGCGCTGCGCGCACGCAGGCGCATCAAGGAGGACTTCGACCGGGCCTTCGAGGCCGGCGCGAGCGCGGTCCTCATGCCCACCAGCCCAGCCCCCCCCTTCCGCCTCGGCGAGAAGACCGACGACCCCCTCGCCCTCTACCTCGAGGACGTCTACACCGTCGGCGTCAACCTCGCGGGCCTCCCCGCGATCGCGCTGCCCGCGGGCACCGCAATGCTCGACGGCCGCGCGCTCCCCGTCGGCGTGCAACTCATCGCCCCGGCGTTCGGCGAGGCCCGCCTGCTCCGCATCGCCCACGAACTCGAGGCCGCGCTCGCCTTCAACGCTCGCCATGCCCCCGACGAGCCACGACCGTAAAGGAGTGGTTTCCCACGAGAGCGTCCCCGACGGTCAGGACTCCCCCCGCTCCCGCTTCACCGCCGCGCGGTCGATCCCGAGCGCGCCCAGCGACGCGCACGGCAGCACCAGCATCGCCAGCACCCCAGCCAGGCTCGTCGTGTCCACGCGCGGCAGCACGTCCGGCTTCACGAGATGAAACACCAGCCCAAGCCCCGCGAGCACCGAGCAGGCGGTCACCGTAACGACGCCGGCCCGACGGCCGACGCGGATCAAGCGACTCATGGCGTCCGGACCCTCCACAACCCCGGCCCAGCCCGGGGGGCGGATGCTACACGCTGCTTCAGGGGGTCGCAACGGGGGATGGAGCGTGGGGTTTGTGGCCCGGCCCGGCGAGCGGTATTGTCCCCCTCCGTGAACCGCCCGCACCCCCGCTCCACCTGCCGCCGGCCCACGCTCGCCCGAGCGTGCGCTGTCGCCTTGGCCGCGGGCGGGGCCTGGGGGCTGCCCGCGCTCGCGCCGTCGGTCGCCCCGCGTTGCCACGCCCAGCCCGAGGACGTCGAGGGCCGCACCATCCGTCGCATCGACCTGATGAAGCCGGTGATGGCGGAGGGGCGGCGGGTGCTCGAGCCGGTCTCCGCGGCGACGGCCCAGTTCGCCCGCAACCAGCTCCGTTCGGTCGCGGGCGAGCCGTTCCGGCGGCGAACCGTCGCCGACGACCTCACCCGCCTCAACCGCACCGGCCACTTCTCCGCCGTCGAGACCGAGCTCGAAACGCTCGCCGACGGCACGGTCGTGCTGACGTTCGTGCTCACCGAGCAGCCGATCGTGCAGGACGTGCAGGCCGTCGGCAACCGGCGCATCACCGACCAGGAGATCGCCGAGCAGGTGGACGTGCTCGTCGGCACGCCGGTGGACCGCTTCCAACTCGACCGCGCCGCCCGGCGCGTGGAGGACCTCTACCGCAAGAAGGGGTACTACCTCGTCAACGTCGACTGGGACGAGGATGAACTGGCGCGCACCGGCATCGTCCTCTTCCGCATCCGCGAGGGCGAGCGGCTCAAGGTCACCGGCCTGCGCTTCGTAGGCAACGACTCGTTCGCCGACCGCGAACTCAAGCGCCAGATCCGGACCCGCGAGGCCTGGCTGCTCGGCAAGGCCCCGCTCGAGGACGACATCCTCGAGCAGGACGTCGCCGCCATCTACGCCTTCTACCGCGACCGCGGGCGCCTCGACGTCCGCGTCGACAAGCGCATCCAGCCCGCCCCCAACAACCGCGAGGCCATCGTCACCTTCTTCATCGAGGAAGGCCCCCTCTACACCTACCGCTCCCTCCGCGTCGAGGCGCTCGACGGCGAGCCGGTCTTCACCGCCGACCAACTCTCCGGCCAGATGGACCTCAAGCCCGGCGACGTCTACTCCATCAACCGGCTGCGCCGGAGCATCGAGCAGGTCCGCGCCGCCTACCACAAACTCGGCTACACCGACGTGGTCGTCCGGCGGCTGGAACTGCGCGACGAGAACGAGCCGATGGTGGACCTGCTCCTCCAGGTCACGCAGGGCGCGGCGTACATGACGGGAGAGGTCGTCATCGCCGGCAACAGCATCACCCGCCAGGACGTCGTGCGCAGGCAGGTTGATGCGGCGGGCGTGCGCCCCGATCGTCCGCTCGACCGCACCGCCGTGGACGAGGCCCAGCGCAGGCTCCGCAACACGCGCCTCTTCGAGCTGCAGCACACGCCCCCGAAGATCACGCTCCAGCCCCCCGACCCCGACGAGCCGCACTACCGGGACGTCCTCGTTGAAGTCGCCGAGACGAACACGGGCGAGTTCAACCTCGGCGCGGCGGTCAGCTCCGACGCCGGCGTCGTGGGGCGCATCGCCCTCGTGCAGCGCAACTTCGATCTCTACGACACCCCCGACTCCTTCGGCGACTTCTTCTCCGGGCGCGCCTTCCGCGGCGCGGGGCAGACCTTCCGCATCGAGGCCCTTCCCGGGGACCGCGTCGAGACCTACCAGGTCGCCCTCTCCGACCCGTACCTCCTCGGCACCGACTACACCGGCTCCGTCGCCGCCTTCTACCGCGACCGACAGTACCGCGAGTTCGACGAGCAGCGCTACGGCGCGCGCTTCGGCCTCGGGCGACGCTTCGGCACGCGCTGGACCGGCAACGCCGTCTTCCGCGTCGAGTCCGTCGAACTCAGCGACATCTCACCCGACAAGCCCGTCGACGTCTTCGCCGTCGAAGACCAGAACATCATCACGGGCGTCGGGTTCACCATGACGCGCGGCGTGCTCGACGACCCCTACCGACCCACCAAAGGCTCACGCACCGAACTCGGCATCGAGCAGGTCGGCCTGCTCGGCGGCGACTTCGATTTCACCAAACTCACCGCCGAGCAGACCCTCTTCGTCCCCATCTACGAGGACTTCATGGGCCGCCGCACCGTCCTCTCGTTCAAGGGCAGTGTCGGCTACATCCCCCAGGGCAAGGACGACACGCCCCTGTACGAGCGCTTCTACCTCGGCGGCGCGAACTTCCGCGGCTTCGCCTACCGCACCGTCAGCCTGAAGGGAATCCGCAACGACACCGGCGAACTCGGCGACGACGCCGTCGGCGGCACCTGGCAGTTCTTCTTCGGGACGGAGATCCAGCAGCCCGTCTGGGAGGACATGGTCAGCGTCGTCGGGTTCCTCGACACCGGCACCGTCACCAACGACCCGGGCTTCGACGACTACCGCGTCTCCGTCGGCGTGGGCCTGCGCATCTACGTCCCCCAACTCAGCCCCGTCCCCCTCGCCTTCGACTTCGGCTTCCCCATCGTGGACCAGCCGGGCGACCGCGGCCGACTCTTCACGTTCTCGCTCGACGTGCCCTTCTGACGCCGGAACGCCGCCTCGGGCCGGAACAGCCCACGCGACCGCCGCGGGCATCGCCGGTATCATTCCGTGCCCGCTGATGCGCCGAACAGGCGTCCCCACTCGCACGCGGGCCTCACAAGGGAGACACGAACATGACCACGGGTCGATTCTCGCCGCACGCACTGGCCGTCGCCGTGCTCGCGCTCGTCCTCGTCGCCTCGCTGGCGTGGCGTGCCGGCGCGGACGCCGCGCCCAAGCCCGCCGCCGCCCCCACCGCCGTCTGCGTGCTGAACGTCGAGCGCGTGCTCAACGGGCTGAACGAACTGACGGAGTTCAACGCCCGTCTGCAGGCCCGCGTGGACGAACTCCAGAAGTCGATCGACCGCCTGAAGGTGCAGATCGAGGGCAAGGCCGCGGAACTGGACGAACTCCAGAAGACCGCCGTGGCCCAGCGGCGTTCGGTCCGGGCGGAGTTGTTCGAGCTCGAGGCGCAGGCCAAGGCCCGCACGGAGGTCCTCCAAACGCTGCTGAACATCGAGAAGGGCGAGGCCATCCGCGCCATGTACCTGAAGATGGTCGAGGCCACCCGCGACGTCGCCGCCAAGGCCGGCTACGACCTGGTCCTGTTCGATGACCAGGGCATGAACATCCCCGAGGGCATGCCCGACCGCAACGTCAACGCGGCGATCCAGGCGCGGCAGGTCATCTACGCCTCCAGCGCGATCGACATCAGCGACCAGGTGCTGACGTACATGAACAACCTGCACAGCGCGGGCGCTCGCAACTGACCGAACCCATGGCCGTCGAGACCACCACAGGCACGATCGCCGACGTGCTCGGCGCTGAGCTGCTCGGCCGGGCGGATCTGCCCATCGACGCCGTCGCGCCGATCGAGCGCGCCGGCCCGCGCTCGCTCACGTTCATCCGCACGGACGAATACGCGCGGCTGTGGCCCGGCTCCGCGGCCGCCGCCGCCATCGTCTCCCGCACGCTTCGTGTGCCTGGGCACAACCCCCACGCGCGCACGCTGCTGCTCGTTGACGACGCGGACATCGCGGTCATCCGCACGCTCGAACTCTTCGCGGCGCGGGTTGCGCCCCCGCCCCCCCCCTCCGGCGTCCATCCGAGCGCGGTGGTCGATCCGACGGCCGCCGTGGCCCCGTCTGCCTCCGTCGGCCCGGGGTGCATCGTCGAGGCGGGGGCGTCCGTCGGCGAAGGCTCCGTGCTCGTGGCGCGCGTGTTTCTCGGGCGCGGCGCGTCCGTCGGCAAACGCTGCACACTCCACCCCGGCGTCACCGTCTACCACAACTGCCGCATCGGCGACCTCTGCACCATCCACGCCGGCACGGTCATCGGCGCGGACGGGTTCGGCTACCGCCCCGCCCCCGACGGCTCCGGCTTCCTCAAGATCCCCCACCTCGGCGCGGTCCTCGTCGAGTCGGCCGTCGAGATCGGCGCGAACTCGACCATCGACCGCGGCAAACTCGACGACACCGTCATCGGCGCCGGCACCAAGATCGACAACCTTGTCCAGGTCGGACACTCCTGCCGAGTCGGTCGGTGCTGCATCCTCTGCGGCCAGGTCGGCCTCGCCGGCTCCGTCGTCGTGGAGGACGGCGCGATGCTCGGCGGCCAGGTCGGCGTGGGCGACAACCTCCGCGTCGGCGCACGCGCGAAGGTCGGAGCGCAGTCAGGTGTCATGGACGATGTCCCCGCGGGCGAGTCTTGGTTCGCAACCCCCGCGCTCAACGCGCACGACGCGATGAAGAACATCGCCCTCTTGCGCCGCCTCTCGGGCAGGCTCGACGAGATCAAGGCACGAATCAAGGCGCTCGAATCCGAACGCGCCAACCTCCCGTGATCGTTCCAGGCGCTCCACGACGGACGCTCGCCCGCGACGCCCGCGTCGAAGGCGTCGCCCTGTTCACCGCCGCCCCAGCGCACTGCACCATCCGCCCCGCCGAACCCGGCTCCGGCGTCCTCTTCCGCCGACTCGACACCCCCGAGGCCCCCCCCTTCGCCGCCGTGCGCGCCTCGCTCTCAGATCGCCCCGTCCACCCCGTCTTTCGCGCCATCGATCCGCGCTGCACGACGCTCGGCCCCGCGCACGCCGCCGTCTCCACCGTCGAGCACCTCCTCTCCGCCCTCGCGGGCCTCGGCGTGACCGACGCCCTCGTCGAGGTCTCCGGCCTCGAACTCCCCATCCTCGACGGCTCGGCGGCCCCGTTCGTGGACGCGATTCTGACGGCCGGCCTCCGCGAGATTGCCTCCCCCCTCGCGCCGATCAGGCTCCGTGCTCCCGTCGTCGTCGAGGCCGGCGGCGCGACGATCGTTGCGGAACCCGCCGCCGCCTTCTCCGCGTCGTACTCGCTCGACTACGGCCCGGGCGCGCCGATCCCGCCCCAGCGCGCCGAATGGTCCGGCGACCCCGACTCCTACCGCGCCGAGATCGCCCCCGCCCGGACCTTCTGCCTGCGCGCCGAGGCCGAGGCGATGCGGGCTGCGGGATTGTTCGCCCACCTCACCCCGCGCGAGATGCTCGTCCTCGACGCCTCCGGCCCGATCGACAACGCCCTCCGCTTCCCGGAGGAGCCGGCCCGCCACAAACTCCTCGACCTCATCGGCGACCTCGCCCTCCTCGGCCGTCCCCTCCTCGCCCGCGTTGAGGCCGAGCGGTCCGGGCACGCGCTCACCCACCGCCTGACCGCCGCGATCCTCGACGCCGCGACCTGACCCCCACCGCCCGGCCGCGCGCGCTGTCTCGCGGCCATCGGTCTGTTTCCTCTTCCGTTCCCGCCCTTGGGCTGCGACAATCATGGTGACGCACGATTCCCCCTTCCCCCCGGGCCGGGGCGACTTCCGGACGCCCCGATGCAGCCCGGCGGGCTTCTCCGGGTAGGAAAGGGGGCTGTCATGGCCGGTCTGGTCGAGGGTTCGGGGTCGGGTCGGAGGTCTCGGTGGCTTCAAGGCGCTGCTCGCCGGTTCGTGGTGGCAATCGCCCTCGCGGGTGCCGCGCTCGTGTTCCCGTCCTGTGTGGCACCGGAGGAGTTGGAGCGTGTTCGGGCCGAGGCCGCATGGCTGCAGCAGTCGCTGGAGGCGGATGCGGTCGAGTGGGCGCGACGGGCCGAGTCGCTCCCAGAAGGCGACCCACTGCGCGAGGCCGCAACAGCGCGGCAGGCAGCGTCGGAAGCGAGTGCGGCAGCGTTTCGGGCCGCACGCTCCAGCCTGGAGCGTGCGATCGCCGAATCCAACAATCCGTCGGACCCGATCGGTCAGGCGGTGACGGCGTGGGTCCCCGAGCCGGCACGACTCCCCGCCTTGCTCGCGCTCGGGGCGCTCGGGGCGGCGGCGCGGGCTTGGAGGTTGAAGGCGGGGCTGGCGTCCGTGGCACGCGGCATCGAAGCCGCCATGCGTGAGGACGAGGAGTTCAGGGCATGCTTCAGGCGACACGCCGATACCTTCCGCGCCACGCAGACGCCGACCGCCAAGCGCGTCGTGGACGAGGCGACGCGCGACGGGCTGATGCTCCGGCTGCCGGTGTGAGGCGGCGCGCTGCGGAGTCCCCCCGGCACGGGTTCACGCTCATCGAGCTGCTCGTCGTCATCTCGATCATCGCGCTGCTGATCGGCCTGCTGCTGCCCGCGCTGGGAAAGGCGCGGGACGAAGCCCGCAAGATCAAGTGCCTCACCAATCTCCGCTCGCTGGGCACGGGCATGCAGAACTACTTCGGCGACTCCGACCAGCGATTCCCTTTCGTGCGCCCCATCGCGGGCGCGGACGACAACAAGAACGACGTTGCGCTCTTCGACGTGCTCGAGCAGTACGTCGACGCCGCCCGTCCGCGCCGAGAGAATCCGGACGACGTCACGAGCAACAACTGGATCGTGAGCGACCCGTACCTCTGCCCCAGCGACCGCGGGGGGGAGGACGCCGACAACCCCGACCCGTGGTGGCGGACCTACGGCCTCTCCTACCGCTTCCCGCCCGCCGACGGTTACGTCCTCCTCGAACTGCTCGGCGCGCTGAACCCTGACGATCGCGGCTCGCGGTGGTCCGCAATGACCGCCATCTCGCGCACCTACGAGGTCTTCTCGAGCAAGGGCGAGAAACTCGCCGTGATGATTGACGGCGATCACTGGCACACGAAGCGCGGCAAGGAGGGACGCAACGCCGTCTATCTCGACGGCAGCGCGGACGTCTATCCCGGCGATCCGTCCGCCGCCGTCCTCGAGCAGATTCTCGCCATGATTCTCAAACTCTCCGGTTTCCCCGGATGACCGGCAAGGATCCGATGCACCCATGAGCGACAACACCCAGAACAAGCCCGGCTTCGGCTCTCTGCTCGAAGGCGTGGACTTCACCGAGCCGACGAAGCGACGCTCCGCGCGTGCCGGCCTGAATGCCATCGACACGCGCCTCCGGTCTGCCGCCGCCGCCGCCTGGCGCTCACCGGTGGCGCGAAACGCCATCGGCGCGGCGTTCCTCGTCCTCGTCGCCTCCGGCGGCGTCGGCACATGGCTCATGATCCGCCCCAAACCCGTCCCGGACTACCGCGCTGACAGCATCGCAGCCGTCTTCGACTTCACGCTGCTCACCGAGGAGTTCAACCGCCTGCCCGTCGAGGAGCGCATCCGCCTCATCGGCCAGTTGTACGAGCGCATGCAGTCCCTCAGCGCATCGGACTCCGCCGAAATGGCCGCGTTCTTCGCCGGCATCTCCGGCGCTGCCCGCGAGCAGATCGAGCGCAACGCCAGCCGACTCATGCTCGACGTCGTCGATCTCGCCGCCAAGGACTACACCAACGTCCCCGCTGAGCAGCGCGAGCAGTATCTCGCCGAAGCCTACGTCCGCATGGCACGGCTCTCCGCTCCGTTTGACGGCTCGATCGAACGTCGCTCCGACGAAGAACTCGTCACGCGCGGCCAGCGCGACGCCCGGCGCAACGAACGCATCATGCGATCGGGGCAGGTAACCGCGCAGGACGCCGGCGGTATGGTCACGTTCATGAGCCAGCGCATCGAGGAGCACGCCACCGCGCACCAGCGTGAGCGCATCACCGTCTTCATGCGCGACCTGACCCGCTACCTCCGCGGGCAGGACGTCCAGACCGGCCGTCCACCCGGCTGATCGACACGGGATCGACGCTCGTGAAGTCGGCGCGAGTGGGTTTCTCGCGACCACCGGGGGGGCTGAGTACTCGATGCCCGTCGGAAGCTCGCGTCTGGGTCTGCTGCATCCGGGCCGTTCGCACGGGCCGGACGCGGAGGAGAGGAGAGGAGGCCTTTCGGGCGGCCGGGCGGCCCTGAAACCCGCTCGCCGCGCTTCCGCTCGGCGGTGGGCGAAGAGAGGAGTGCGGGAGCGGGCGTCTGTCGCAGGGCCGGTTTCGTGTTCGGTTCCGGCCTGCCGCTCCACATGAACAAGCGACAACGACGCGGAGTACTCACGCGCCGCCTGTCGAAATCTGCGGGCAGGAGCAAACCTGTCATGCCGGGGACACCCGGTCAGCCGTCGTCCGGAGCGAGTTTCGCCCGCCATGTCTCGGCACTGCGGTCATGGCCGGCTGCGGGTTCGCTCGTGTGCCATGACTCGTACAGCCCGACGAGCGCCCGAACCGCCTGGCGCGTCGCCGTGTGGTCATCGCCGAAACGGTCCCGAGCCAGCCGTTCGCGCCTCAGGGCGTACGCCTCCGCCTCGGTCACGCGGCCGAGAGCGGTGAGCACACGCACCAGAGTGCCAAGACTCTCGAGCGTGTCCGGGCTGTCTTCGCCGAGCGTGCGCTCGCGGCCGGCGTGCGCATCGCGGATCACCGCCTCTGCCTCGGCGAGCGTGCCACGCGCGAGCAGCGTCGCGCCAAGCCCCAACGCGGTCGTCAGCGTGTTGGGGTGATCGTCGCCGAGCGTGCTTCGAGACCGCCCGAGCACGTCGCGGAAGCATGCTTCGGCTTCGGCGAGGTCTCCCTTCGCACTGTGCAGGTGCGCCATCTCGCCGATCGAGACCAGCGTGGCGGCGTGATCCTCGCCGAGCACACGGCGCCTTGCGTCGAGCGACTCGCGGAGGAACGGCTCTGCCTCATCAAGCCTGCCATCGATGCGCAGCAGCGAACCGAGACGGGCGATGAACGTCAGCACGTCGGGATGTTCTGGCCCGATGACGCGGCGACCGATCTCGACCGCCTCCCGAAGAAGCGGCTCCGCCTCGGCGGTGCGCCCTCCCCGGACGAGCACCGAACCGACGTTGTACAGCGTGCGCACCGTGTTGGGATGTTCAGGGCCAAGGAGGCGCCGGCTCACCGCAAGCACCTCGCCGTTCAGTCGGCCGGCTTCCTCGAGCTTGCCCTGATGGTCGAGCGTTGAGGCGAGGTTGTTCATCACCGTGAGCGTCGCCGGATGTTCATCGCCGTGGATACGTCGGCTCACGTCCAGCGCTGACCGATACTCTGACTCCGCCTCGGCGAGCTTACCCTGACGGAGCAGGAGGAACCCAAGATTGTTCACGGCGCGGAGCGTCGCCGGATGGTCGCGCCCGTTCAGGCGCAGTTCCGCTTCTGCTGCTGCGCGGCAGTAGTTCTCGGCCTCGCCAAGTTTCCCCTGCGCATAGAGCACCGCACCGAGATTGTTCGTGATCGCAAGCGTGCCCGGGGAGTCGTCGCCCATCACGCGACGGCTCAGCTCGTACGCCTCGCGCAGGCACGCCTCCGCTTCGCCATACCTGCCGAGGTTGTCGAGCAGCATCCCGAGATTCCCGAGCGACTGGATGGTGTCGCGGTGCTCAGCGCCAAGCGTCCGTCGTCTTCGCTCGAGCGCCTCGCGCTGGGTGCGCTCGGCCTCTTCGTGCCGTCCCATCGCGTCATACAGCAGCCCGAGGGTGTTCAGGGAGTAGAGCGTGTCAGGATGGTCGTTGCCGAGCGCACCGCGCCGGACCTCAACGGCGTCGAGCTGCGGACGCAGCGCTTTCTCGAGCATTCCAGCCGCTCGCATTGTATCGGCGAGTTTCTGGAGCAGGCTCCCACGCACGGAGGGTTGGTCCGCGAACTGCTCGTCGATCGCGCCGTGCGTGCGCGAGAAGACGTGGAGATCGAGCGCGTCCAGCGCCAGGCCCGTGAAGTCGGCTTCGGCGATGATCGTGCTCAGTTCCGCCGATCGCGCCGCGCTCTCCTCTTCGCTCGCCCCGCCCCGGACAGCAGCGATACGCACTTTCTCACGGAGTCCGTCGCGCAGAGTCGCCCCCATGCCCGCGAAGTCGATCCCGCGGAGCTGTGCCCCCTGGAACTCCGCGACGCGCTCGAGTTCCATCGCGCGTCGTTCGGCCTGGCCCTCGGCCCGCTCGGCTCGTTCGACGGCTGCTTCGGCCGCGACACGACGCTCCTCGGCGCGGAACGCGAACGCGGCCGTCCCGATCAGCCCGAGCACGAGCGCGGCGAACGTCGCCGCCAGACCGCCGACGAGCACGCGGTTCCGGCGGGCAAACTTCGACACCTGGTACCACGTGCTGGGCGGTCGTGCCGAGATCGGCTCGTGAGTCAGGTGCCTGCGGACGTCACCAGCGAGTTCACTCGCGGATTGGTAGCGTCTCTCGCGCTCCTTCGAGAGCGCCTTGCCCACGATCGTCTCTACGTCGCCGCTCAGCGTGCGATCGAGGGCGGAGAGCCGCGCCGGGTCTTCCTCGCGGATGACGCGCACCATCTCGTGCAGCATCTTGTTCTTCAGGTCGTAAGGGAGGCGACCGGCGAGCAGTTCGTACAGCACGACACCGAGTGCGTACACGTCGCTGCGGGCGTCAATCTGCGCCGGGTCACCCGCGGCTTGCTCGGGGCTCATGTATGGCACCGTGCCCACGAGCTGCCCCACGTCCGTCTGGATCGAGATGGTTTGGGTGTCGGCGTCCGTCAGACGG
Organism: Phycisphaeraceae bacterium; assembly: GCA_026128865.1. Taxonomy (GTDB): domain Bacteria; phylum Planctomycetota; class Phycisphaerae; order Phycisphaerales; family UBA1924; genus CAADGN01. Next base: position 49,107 of record JAHCJE010000005.1, read on the forward strand.
GCAACGCCGAAGTCGAGCACCTTGGGCTGCGGATGAGAGGTGTCCGTTCGCTCGTCAACAAGGATGTTCGCCGGCTTGAGATCGCGGTGGACGATGCCGCGCGTGTGCGCATAGTGAACGGCGTCGCAGACCGAGGCGAAGAGGGCGAGCCGCTCGCGCACGCCGAGCCGGCGCGAATCAGCGTAGTCTGTGAGCGTGCGTCCGTGCACGAGTTCCATCGCGAAGTACGGCGAGCCTTCGTGAACACCCGCCTCGTAGATGCGGGCGATCCCCGGATGCTCCAGCCGGGCAAGAATGTCAGTCTCAAGCACGAACCGCCGGCGCGTCGGCCCGGAGAAGTAGCCAGGCTTGATGATCTTCAGCGCAACCTGACGGCGCGGCGTGACCTGTTCCGCCTGGTAGACCGCTCCCATGCCCCCCTGCCCGATAAGTCCCAAGACCACGAACGGACCGACCCTGGTTCCAGATGGAAGTTCCAGCTCGGCGTACTCGGCGGCTGGTTCGGCCGACGTGGGGGTGTCAGGATGAAACTCGCTGCTCATGCCGGCAGGATACGGGATCAGCGCCCGACTGTTCAGCCGTTGCCCAGCTTCTCAATCAGCCGCTCCCGCGCCGCCCTCGCGTCCGCTGCGCCGCCGCTCGCCTTCATCACCGCGCCCACCAGCCGCCCGATCGCCGCCTGCCTGCCCGCGCGAACGTCCTCCGCCGCCTGCGGGTTCTCCGCGATCGCCCGCTCGCACCACGCGTCCAGCGCGGCCTGGTCGCGGACGGTCAGCCACCCGCGAGACTCGGCGATCGCGCGCGGATCCGCGCCCGAACTCGCCGGTTCGCAGAGGGCCTCGAAGAGATCGTCCGCCGCGTTCGAGCCGAGATCGCCCGCGTCGCGCATCGCCACGATCGCCGCGAGTTGCGCCGCCGAGACGCCGAGACGTGAGACGAGCGTGCCGCGCTCGTTGGCAAGGCGCGCCCCGCGCTGGAGCACGAACCCCGCCGCCAGCCGGCCCGCCCGCTCGCGCCCCACGCCGCGCTCGACGGCCCCGTCGGCCGCCGCGTCGAGAAACTCGCAGACCTCGCGCTCCTCGACCAGTTGCGACGCCTCGGCGGGCGAGAGGTCGTAGGACTCGCAGTACCGGCGCACGCGAGCCAGCGGCAGTTCCGGCAGGCTCGCCCGCAGTCTCGACACCCACGCCTCGCCCATCGCCACCGGCGGCAGGTCGGGGTCGGGGAAGTAGCGGTAGTCCTCGGCGTCCTCCTTCTCGCGCTGCACGTACGTCGCCTCGCGCTGCGCGTCCCACCCGCGCGTGGTCTTCTCGCCCGGGCCGTGCTCGCGCCCGTCCGCGACCCACCGGCGCGGCTGCTCCACAAGTTCGTGCGTGATCGCCCCGTGCAGCGCCCGGAACGAGTTGAGGTTCTTCACCTCGACGATCGGCGTGTGCACGACGCGTCCGTCGCGCAGCGTCAATCGGCAGTTCACGTTCGGCTCGAAACGCATGTGCCCGCGCTGCATCACCCCCTCGGTCACGCCCAGGAACCGGGACGTCTGGCGCAGCAGGCGGGCGAACGCCGTCGCCTCGTCCGCCGAGCGGAAGTCGGGCGCGGTCACGATCTCCAGCAGCGGCGTGCCGGCGCGGTTCAGGTCCACGATGGAGAAGTCGATCGCCCCGCCGCCCGGCGCCTCGTGCAGCAGTTTGCCCGCGTCCTCCTCGAGGTGCGCCCGGATGATGCCGATGCGCCGCGTCGCGCCCGCCGGATCGATCCGTCCCTGCCCGTCCGTCGCCGGCAGA
>JAHCJE010000050.1 GCA_026128865.1 Phycisphaeraceae bacterium
GAGGTCAATGAGCAGACCGGCGGGGAGTTGTACGCGATCGTGCGCCGGCTCGCGGATCGGGCCGATCTGCCGATGCCGCGGGTCTATGTCTGCCCACAGGACGCGCCGAACGCCTTCGCCACCGGCCGCAGCCCTCGCCACGCCGCGGTCGCCGTGACGCAGGGCGCGCTGCACATGCTCGACCGTGACGAACTCGAGGGGGTCGTGGCCCACGAACTCGCGCACATCAAGAACCGCGACACGCTCACATCCACCATCTCCGCAACCGTCGCGGGCGTCCTCGCGGCCGTCGCCCAGTGGGGCTTCATCCTGGGCATGGGCCGCAACAACGGCGGGAACCCGATCGTCGCCCTGCTCACCGTCATCCTCGCCGCGGTCGGCGCGGCTGTCATCAAGGCGATGATCAGCCGCTCGCGCGAGTTCGTCGCCGACGCGAACGGCGCCCGCATCGCCGGATCGCCCTGGGGCCTCGTGAGTGCGCTCGAGAAACTCGACCTTTACTCCAAACGCATCCCCATGGACAACCCGAACCCCGCCCAGAACAACCTGTTCATCGTCGAGCCGCTCTGCGGAAACTCGGTTCTGCGGCTGTTCGCCACGCACCCGCCCACGGAGCAGCGCATCGCGGCCCTGCGACGGCTGGCCTGACCGCTACGCCCCGCTCGCCAGTTCCCGACCACGGTCCCGCGCCGCGACGACGGCGCGAACCAGCGCCTCTCGCACACGCTCCGACTCCAGCACCCCGAGCGCGGCCGCCGTCGTTCCGCCCTTGCTCGTCACCGCGGCACGCAAGGCGGCAGGTTCGTCTTCGCCCGATTCGAGCAGGGCACCCGCCCCCGCGACCGTCGCCCGCACGGCGAGCAGCGCGGTCTCCCGATCCAGCCCAGACTCAACCGCGCCCTCGACCATCGCCTCCGCGAGCAGGAAGACGTACGCAGGCCCGCTCCCCGCCACGGCGGTGAAGGCGTCCATGAGGGCCTCGTCGATCCGCACGACGCGCCCGACAGCCCCGAACAACCGCTCCGCCAGCGAGGCATCGTCCGCCGTTGCGCTCGTGCCCGGCGCGATCGCCGTGATGCCCTTGCGCGCCCGCGCCGGCGTGTTCGGCATCGCACGGACGACACGCACACTCCCCCCAAGCGCGACACCGATCCGCTCTGTTGTCGTGCCCGCGAGGATCGAGACGACGAGCCGCGGCATTCCCGCGAGCGCCGGCACGATCGACGCCGCCGCCCGGTCGAGCGCCTGCGGCTTGACGGCGAGCAGGAGCACGCCATTCCCGCAAGCCGGTTCGACTCGCGCAAGCCACTCCAGCGCGCCCGCTCCGTCGTCGAACGCGGCGCACCCGTGCGATGCGAACCACTCCCGCGCTCCGGCGTCCGGGTCGGCGGCGCAAACGGCGGACGGGTCGAGCAGACCCGCGTCCAGCGCGCCGGCAGCGATGGCGCGGGCCATGGTGCCACCGCCCACGAAGGCCACTGGGTTCGGGATGCGGTCCATGCCCCAGCCTACGCGGCGGGAGGCATGGGCGATAGACTTCGCCTGAACGGGAGGACGGCATGAGCACGTTCTATCAACTCGAGTTTGAGCGACCGCTCACGGAGCTGGAGCAGCAGATCGCGGCTGCCGAGGCTGCCCAGCCCGAGGGCGCGGTGCTTCAGCCCATCCCCGCGTTCGGCGGCGTGAGCGAGACCGCGGTCGCCGAGCCGCCGGCCGACCTCGACGAACTGCGGGCACGCCGTGAGGAACTGATCGTGCAACTCTACTCACGCCTCTCGCCGTGGGACACGGTCCGCGTCGCGCGTCATCCAAACCGCCCGCAGACGCGCGACTACGTGGCCAAGTTCTGCCGCGACTTCTGCGAACTGCACGGCGACCGCCGCTTCGGCGACGATCCCGCGATCGTCACCGGCTTCGGGCGCATCGGCTCGATCAAGTGTCTCATCGTCGGGCATCAGAAGGGGCGCAACACCAGCGAGAAGCTCGCCTGCCACTTCGGTTGCGCGCACCCGGAGGGTTACCGCAAGGCCCTCGCCAAGATGAAACTCGCTGAGAAGTTCGGCCTGCCCATCGTGACGCTCGTAGACACGCCCGGCGCCTATCCGGGGCTGGGCGCGGAGCAGCGAGGCCAGGCCGAGGCCATCGCCGTCAACCTGCGCGAGATGAGCGTACTCCGTACCCCGATCGTCTCCGTCATCATCGGGGAGGGCGGCTCGGGCGGCGCGCTCGGCATCGCCGTCGCCGACCGCGTGGCAATGCTCCAGCACGCCTGGTATTCCGTCATCAGCCCTGAGGGCTGCGCCGCCATCCTCTGGAAGCAGGCCAACGAGCAGACGAACAAGGCCGCCGCCTCTGCCCTGAAACTCACTGCCGCCGACAACCTCGAACTCGGCATCATCGACGCGGTCATCCCGGAGCCGCCAGGCGGCGCGCACCGCGACCCGGCGCTTGCCTCGGCGAATCTCGAACGCTGGATTGTCGAGCAGGTGATGGAACTGCGCGAACTGAACCCGGACGTCCTCGTCGAGCAGCGCTACGCGAGATTCCGGCGAATGGGCAAGCACGAAGTCCGGGTCTAGGTTCCCGCGCCCTCTCCGTGCCACCCCCGGCCCCCCGTTGACAATCTGGGCGGGTCTCTGTACCCTTCCGCCCACCCCGCGACCGGCCCACCGGCCGCACGACGCTGGCCAGGTTCGGAAATCAAGGGGAAATGCCGGCTGTACGGCGCAAGGAACGCCCCGCTTGGCCAAAGCGAAGCCCACATCCAAGTCCATGGGGAAGGCGCCGAGCAAGCAATCGCCATCGAAAGCCTTCGGTTCCGGGCGGAAAGCTCCACCTGCCTCCGCGAAGCCGAAGCCGGCGGGCAAGCCAGCCGCGAAGAAGGCTCCACCCAAGCCCGTTGCGCGCAAGACAAAGCCTGCCACCACAGCGAAGCCGGCCGGCAAGCCGACGACGACCAAAGCGGCTGCTGCTCCGAAGGGAGCCAAGAAGCCCGAATCCAAGACTGCGGCGAAGGCCGCCACGACTCCCCCCCCCGAGCCGGCGAAGCCGAACCGCAAGGGCATCACGATCGTGACGCCGAAGCCCGCGCCGAAGAAGGCGAAGGCGGCGCCGGCCCCCGCTCCCATGCCGGCCGTGGGAACCCTGCTCGGCCCGGGCACGCCGAAGCGCAAGCCGCTGATCCCATCCGGCCCCGGAGCGCCAACCATCGGCCTTGCTCTCGACGAGGATGCCGCCGCGGGTAGAAAGCGCAAGTCGCCCTTCACCAAGCGGCAACTTGACAGATACCGAGCGATCCTGCTCGCCAAGCGCGCTGAACTCGTCGGCGATATCGGCAATATGGAGACACAGGCCCTTCGCGGGCAGAGCGGCTCGCTCTCGCACACGCCGCAGCACATCGCCGAGCAAGGCTCAGAGACCTATGAACAGTCGCTGGCCCTCGACCTCGCAGCCGCCGACCGCCAGTTGCTGCGTGAGATCGAAGCCGCCCTGCAGCGGATCAACGACGGAACCTACGGCGTGTGCGAGATGACAGGCAAGCCGATCAACCCGGAGCGGCTCGAAGAACTGCCATGGGCGCGGTACTCCATCGAGGCCGCACGCGAAATCGAACGCCGAGCCGGCCGACTGTGAACGCCGAAGCGACTCCAAGCGACACGCCCGCTCCCCCACCCCCTGACGAGCACGGCACGGCGTGGCGGTCGCGGGCCGCGTGGATCACGCTCGTTGTCGCCGTCATCGCCTCGCTCGCCGCGGATCTGGCGACGAAGTACATCGCCTTCCACTACGTCGTCGGACGACCCGTGACCGTCGAACGCTCGATGGTCCTGCAAGCCTCTGAGTCCGGAGTGGGATTGGGTGTGCTCATCCCAAGCCACGAGCCGGTCGTCGTCGTGCCCGGACTCCTCGAGTTCACGCTCGTACTCAACGAGGGCGCCGTCTTCGGCATCGGTGCGGGGTGGCGCGCCGCATTCATCGCCCTCACGCTCGTCGCCGTCGGCTTCGGCGTCTGGGTCTTCGGCGCGTGGAGCGGCCCGCGTGATCGACTCGCCCACGCCGCCGTCGGTCTCGTCCTCGGCGGCGGGCTGGGAAACCTCTACGACCGCCTCGTCTATGCCTGCGTCCGCGACTTCATCCACCCCTTGCCCGGCGTCAGCCTCCCATTCCGCATGCGCTGGCCCGGCAGCGGCACCAACGAACTCTGGCCATGGGTCTCGAACGTTGCGGACCTCCTCCTGCTCGTCGGCATCGGGGTGCTCGTCGTCCACGTCTGGAAACGAGGCGATGCGCCAAGGCCGAACTCGACGACACACAAGCCTGCACGACCCGAGACCCGAGAACATTCATAAGTCACGCGGCGTCACAGCGCCTCCACTCGCTGCCTGTATCGCACGCCCCGCTTCTCCTGCTCCGCCAGCACGTCGCGCACCAGCGCCTCATCCCCCGCCAGCCGCTCCGGCGGCAGCACGCCCGGCGTCGTGATCCGCCCCGCGGCCAGCATCCTCGCCACGATCGTGCACGGGAACGCCGTCGTTCGGGCCATGCTCGTCCAGCCGGTCTCCGGGTCGTAGCGGTCGAGCAGGTCCCACACGCGCCGCTCGCGCCGACCGCCGCGCACGCCCTCGACCGTGATCCGCATCACCGTCAGGTCCTCCTCGCCCGGCCCGTAGGACCACATCGGGAACATCAGCGCGCTCATCACGTCGATCGGCCGCACCTTCACGCCGCCCGCCTCGATCGGCTCGTGCCCGAAAAGGCCCGTCGCCCGCAGCACGCGCATCAACTCGATGTGCCCCGGGTAGCGCAGCGTCCGCTCCTTCATGTTCGGCACGCGCATCGTGCGCGCCAGCGACCGCAGGCCGTCCGTGTTGAACGCCTCCAGCGTGCCGACGCCGTCGAAGTCGATCAGTTCCGGCTCAGTCAGGGCCTCGCGCACGACGACCTCGCCGCGCTCCACGAACCGCGCCGGCCGCGTGTACTCCTCGATCACGTCGTGCGGCGAGAAGCCCGCCTTGTACTCGAACGGCCAGCGCCTCTCCCGCGGCAGCCCGCCCACCAGGATGTCGATCCGCTCGCACTCGTCCAGCCGGCCCGCCTCGAACGCCGCCAGCAGGTTGCTCATGCCGGGCGCGACGCCGCAGTCCACGACAGCGGGCACGCCGCGGGCCTTGGCGGCGTCGTCGAGGTCGAGCGCATCCTCCGGCATGAACGAGATGTCGCAGTACGGCCGCCCCGCCTCGATGACGGCCGCAAGGGTCTGGTAGCCGAGCCGACTCGCCAGCGCGCCGAGCGCCACGTCGTGCTCACCCGCCAGCCGCGCCACGGCCGCCGTGTCCGACAGGTCCGCCACCACCGTCCGCAGCCGCCCCCCCGCCCACCGCTGCGCACGCTCGAGCGCGTCCGCCCGCGCATCCGCGATCGTCACGCGATAGTCCGCGTCCGCCGCAAGGTCCGCGGCCATGACCGCCCCGACCAGACCGCTGCCGAGAACAATGGCTGTGGGCACTCAGACTCCTCCCGTGCTGGCGGCCGCGGACGCCCCGCTCGCCGTGCCGTGCTCTGGGCACGGCCGCCCCGCGTCCAAGCCGGGGGGATCGTAGCGGCCGCGCTTCAGCCCGAAGGGCTGCGTCGTTCGTAGCCGGGGGTGGAGGAGGCTCTGCGACGACACCCCCGGAGAACGAGGCCCAGCCATCATCTTCTTCCGTTTGGTTCGGCAGCCCGAAGGGCTGCTCGTGCCGCGCACGTCGTGACCACGATGACCCCTTCGGGGTCCGATGGTTGGCGGGCCGACGATCCGGGGGTCGCGCTCGAAGACTCGCTTGACCCCCGGCTACTGGCGGCCCAGCCCGTCGGGCTGAAGATGGGACGCAGCCCTTCGGGCTGGAGAAGGGCACTGCGCTTCGGAACGCGGAGGAGGACGGGTCTTCGAACTGGGGAGAGGGCATGGCCCTTGGCGCTGATGAACCGCACGATCGAAGCGCCGATCATCGGTTATCTTGACGGCATGGCGTCAACACTCACCAGAATACTCGTCCACGTCACGTTCTCAACGAAGAACCGGGCCGCGCTGATCCCCGAGACGATCGAGCCGGACTTGTACGCCTACATCGGCGGCATCTGCCGACGGATGGAATCGCCGCTCCTGGCGATGGGCGGTGTCGCCGACCACGCCCACATGCTCGTGAGCCTCGGCAAGGCCGTCGCGCTCTCTGATTTGATGCTCAACGTCAAGAGAGACTCGTCGAAATGGATGAAGGAAAGGGACGCCGCCCTCGGTGCGTTCGGGTGGCAGGACGGGTACTTCGGATTCTCGATCGGCGAGTCGGGCGTGGATGCGCTGCGGGCGTATATCGCCGACCAGAAACAGCGCCACAAGACGACCGATTTCAAGGACGAGATGCGTGCGTTCCTCCGCAAGTACGGCGTCGAGTGGGACGAGCGCTACGTGTGGGATTGAAGCGGCAAGAAGCCCCTCGTGACGCCTCGCGCCGTGCGGCCGCGTATCTCGGGCCGATGGGCGGCGCCAGCAGTGCCAAGTCTTCAGCCCGACGGGCTGCATCGTTCGTAGCCGGGGGTGGAGGAGGCTCTGCGACGACACCCCCGGAAGACGCGGCCCACCCATCCTCTTCCGGTTGGTACGGCAGCCCGAAGGGCTGCTCGTGCCGCGCACGTCGTGACCACGATGACCCCTTCGGGGTCCGATGGTTGGCGGGCCGACGATCCGGGGGTCGCGCTCGAAGACTCGCTTGACCCCCGGCTACGGACGGCACAGCCCTTCGGGCTGGAGATGGGACGCAGCCCTTCGGGCTGAAGAGAGGTCGCTGCGCTCTCGTAGACCCTCCCCGCGCGTTCACCGTCGGCAGCACGCGCATTGCCGCGATATCGCCCGCCTTGCAGATCGGCACATCGCCGTCGCTCAGGATTCCGCAGCCTGTCGAGCAGACGGGTCTTTGCCCCATCCGCACTCGGGACACGCGTGCTGCGGCAGGCCGCGGAGATCGTAGCGGCAGACGGGGCAGAGGCCGCGGCGGAGTCGGCGGGCGGTGCGGAGGGCGGCGAGGCCGGTGAAGAGCGCGAACCAGATCGCAGCGTAGAAGAGGGTGTTGAGGAGGAGACCGGGCCAGATGGGGAGGATGGGGAGCGTGATGCTTGGGTGAACGCTGAGCGCCCCGGGCGTCCTGACCTGCGATGCGGCGGAGTTCCGATCGATCTCCCACACGCCGATGGGCGCCGTGACGTGCGAGTGCATCAACACGCGCATCGGCAGGCCGTATGCCAGGTCGATGTGTCCGCTGTACGACTGGCCCTTCGCCCTTCTTGCGGGACCTCGTGCCGACGACCAGTACGGGAGCGGCCCGGTTCCCGGGGATGCGCCGCCTTGAGCGTGTGCATCATTGCCTGCCGCGCTTCGGTAACCAGCAACGACGAGGTCGATCCCGTAGCCGTCCGTGAGCATCACCACGCACAGCGTGTTCCCACGACGAATCGAAACCGAGCCGACGGCGTGAACGTCCCCATGCTGCCCGTGAACAGCGAACGAGCGGATCTGTCGTTCGTGCCGCTCGAGAGCCGCCATGCCCCACGCGCCGGCCACCGTTACGAACAACCCTGCCGCCAGACCGGCGAACGCCATCCGAAGCCATCGCCGACGGTGGCATCGCGTCATCGGCGGCTCGGCGGGTTGTGGGTCGGCGTCGGGCATGGGTCGGCGGCGTTGAGAGGTCGGGAGGCATGAACCACTCCCTCACGGTCGCGACTCGTCTTCGCGTGCATCGCGCTGTCACTCGCGCGGCTCGTCCTCAAACACCCTCTCTCCCCCGATCACCCTCCGCAGCACCCGCGTCCCGGGAATCTCGCCCGGTTCGCACGTCAGCGGGTCGCGATCGACGACGATGAAGTCCGCCTCCTTGCCGGGGGCGATCGAGCCGGTGATCCCGGCCCAAAACGCGACGTACGCGGCGCCAGCGTGAAGGCCCGCAGCGCCTCGACGTTCGACCCCACCGCGACGAACCGTCCGTCCTGCACCACGAATGCCTCGGCGCGCGAACGGGCCGGGTGGGCAGTCCACACGTTCGCGTTCAGGTACACGGTCTGGGCGTGCACGAGCGTGGCGGACCAGCACGCGGCGAGAACGAGGCAGCGTTTGATCATGCCCATAGCCTACCGCGCGGCGTCGGTCCGTCTCACCCCTGCCCACCGCCCGTGACCGCCTTCCGCGCTTCGTCGATCAGCCGCTCGATCTGGAACGGCTTGAAGAGCACGCTCTGCAGCCCCTCCTGGCTCGCACGCACGATCGAGTGGTGGGGGTCGTACCCGAACCCGGTCATCAGGATCACCGGCACGCCGGGCAGCGCGGTCCTGGCCGTGTTGAAGACCTCGTACCCGTTGCGGTCGGGCATCTTGATGTCCGAGAGCACGAGGTCGTAGGGCGGCTCCTCGCCGCGTGCGCACGCCTGGAGCCGCTCGATCGCCTCGGCCCCGTTCTCGCAGACGGTGACGGTCGCGCCGCGGTTGCGCAGCACGTCGCGGATGATCCGCCTGATCTTCGGCTCGTCGTCGGCCACGAGCACGCGCTTGCCGATCAGGGCGGGGTCCTTCTCGCGGACGGCGAGGGCGCGCTCCGCGCCGAGGAGCGTCTGCGGCCCGGCGGCGACGTTGCGCACCCGGGCGCGGATCTTCTCGACGTCCGCCTTGATGCGGGCGACGTGGCTGGCGGTCTCGGGATCACGGGCCGCGAACCCGCTGAGCCACTCGGCCTCCGAGATGATGTCCTCGAGGCACTCGCGCAGTTCGCCCTCGACGCGCCCGCTGACGGACTGGTTGACCGCGCTGCGCTCGACGACCAGCAGGTCCAGCATGTGCAGCGCGATGGCGATGTAGCGGGCGAAGATCTCGCCGAACTGCCGGTCCTCGTCGGTGAACGCGCCCGGATTCTGGCTCTCGATGTCCCAGATGCCGATGACCTTGTCGTGCAGGCGGAGCGGGACGGTGAGCGAACTGCGGGCCCCCGCCAGCCCCGGCAGGAACTTCTCGTCGGTCTCGGTGTCCTTGCAGACGTAACTGCGCCCCGTCGCCGCCACATACCCGCTGATCCCGCTCCCCTCAAGTTCGGGGTACAGGTCGAAGTCCGCGACCTCCGGCGGGATGCCGGAGCACATGACCATCTCGAGTTTGCGCGTCCGCTCGTCGATCAGCCGGATGGCGAAGTTGTCGAAGTGCAGCAGTTCGCGGCCGGTGCGCACGATCTTGTTCTCGAGCAGCCGCAGCCGCTCGATGGCGTTCATCTGGCGCACGGAGTCGGCCTCGAACCCGACCAGTTCGCTCCCGGCGCGGTCGATCGCGTCCATCTTCTGCTGCGTGCGCCGGATGGCGGTCACGTCCCGCCCGACCGCGGCCACGTGCCCCGTCTCGCCCCCGAGGTCGACGCGCGTGACGAAGACCTCGAGCACGCGCCGTCCCTGGTCCGCGAGCACGTCGAACTTGCAGGTGGGCGGCGGGCCGTCGTGCTTCGCGCCGCGCGACTCGGCGAAGACCCGCGCCGCCGCCGCGCACACGCCGGCGATCTCGGCCTGGGCCGCGCCGTCGAGCGTCCGGAAGCGCTCGTTGGCCCAGACGACCGTCCCGTCCTCGCGCGCCAGGCAGAGGGCGTCGCCAATCGAGTCGAGCATCGCCAGCGCGGGCGCGGCCGACAGGTCCGCCCCGATCGGATTGAGCGTCCCGGCGTCCGCCAGCAGCGCCTGCACGTCGCCCTCGCGGATGGCCTCCGCCGCCGCGCCGGGGCCGCTCTCCGTCACCTCGTACCGATCCCCCAGCGCAGCCCGGAGTTCCTCGGCCGGAACGTTCGGACCGCCGACGATGAGCAACTTCGGACGCCCGGGCGTCATCGCGTGCGCGTGCCTCCCTCGCGGACCCCCGCCGAAGTCTAGGTCCGCGGCACCGACCACCCACCCAACCCGCCGCGCGGGTCGCCCTCTTGACATCGGCTCGTCCGGCCCCGCTACTGTGCCCCTGCATGATCAAGGCCGCCGGCATCGCCAAGTCCTTCGGGCGGGTCCGCGCCGTCCGCGGCGTCTCCTTTGCCGTCGAGCCGGGGCAGGTCGCCGGTCTGCTGGGGCCGAACGGCGCGGGCAAGTCCACCACCATCCGCATCATCACCGGATACCTCCCCGCCGACGAGGGCACGGTCCAGGTTGCCGGATTCGACACGCGCCGCGACTCCCTCGAAGCACGCCGCAACCTCGGGTACCTCCCCGAAGCCGCGCCCCTCTACCCCGAGATGAGCGTCGTCGGGTTCCTGCGCTACCGGGCGCGCCTGTTCGGCATCGCCCCGCGCGACCGCGTCCGTGCGATCGGCGCGGCGATGGAGCGCTGCCGCATCGAGGCCGTGCGGGGGAGGCGGGTCGGGCACCTCTCGCGCGGCTACCGCCAGCGTGTGGGCCTCGCGGCCGCGCTGCTGCACGACCCCCCGGTGCTGGTGCTGGATGAGCCGACGAGCGCGCTCGACCCGTCGCAGGTGGTCGAGACGCGCGAACTCATCCGCGACCTTGGGCGCACGCGCACGGTGCTCGTCAGTTCCCACGTTCTCGGCGAGGTCGAGCGGCTCTGCTCGCGCGCCCTCATCATCGCGGGAGGCACGCTCCTCGCCGACGGCACGCCCGCCGAACTCGTGCGCCGACACGGCGGGCCGGCCCGCTACGTGATCGAGGCCCGAGACGAGGGCCGAAAGGCCGAGCCGGCGTTGCGCGCCGTCATGGGTGTCGCCGCCGTGCGCGAAGAGCGTGCCGATGGACACTGGCGCCGACTCGGCGTCGAGGCGGGGACCGATGCTCCCGATCTGCGCGAGCCGATGGCGGCCGCGCTCGCCGGCGCGGGCGTGGCCGTGCGTGAACTCTCCGCCAGGCCCGCCTCGCTCGAGGACGTCTTCCTCCGCCTGCTGCGCGCCGCCGACCCGGCCCGGGAGAACGCGGCATGAGCGCGGCGGCCGTCATCGCGGGGCGCGAGTTCCGGTCGTTCTTCCGGCTGCCGGTCGGGTGGGTCGTGATCGCGCTCTATGCCGCGCTCACAGGCGTTGTTTTCGCCGCGGGCACGCTCCAGCCCGGCGGCGTGGCGACGATGCGCGACTTCTTCGCCCTCGCGGCGTGGCTCATGCTGCCCGTCACGCCGGCGGTCTCGATGCGACTGCTCGCGGAGGAGGCCCGCTCGGGCACGCTCGAGGCGCTCGTCACCTCGCCCGTGTCCGACGCGCACGTCGTGCTGGGCAAGTACCTCGGCGCGCTCGCGTTCCTGGTCGCCGTGCTCGCGCCGACGCTCGCGTTCGTCGCCACGCTCTGGCTCGTTTCCGATCCGCGACCCGAGGCCGGGCCGATCGTCGCGGGCTACCTGAGCCTGGTGCTGCTCGGCGGGCTGTACCTCGCCGTGGGCACGCTGGCCTCCGCGCTCACGAACAACCAGACGCTGGCGTTCCTGCTCACGTTCTTCTTCCTGGTCGCGCTGCTGCTGGCGAGCGGCACGCGGATGGACTTTGTGCCTGACTGGGCGCAGCACGCGTTCTACGCCGTCTCGATTCAGCGGCGCGTCGCCGAGTTCGCCAAGGGCATCGTCGGCCTGGGCGACGCCGTCTTCTTCATCAGCGGGGCGGTGTGCTTCCTGGCGCTCGCCTGGGGCGCGCTCGAATCGAGGAGGTGGCGATGAGCGTGCTGCGCCGCCTCGGCCCGGCCTCCCTCACCGGCGCGACCGTGCTCGCGGTGGTCGCCGTCGCCGTGGTCGCCGCGATGCTCGGCGCGCGCTTCGACGCCCGGCTGGACCTGACGGCCGCAGGCGATCAGTCCCTCGCGCCGCGTCTCTCGGGCGCGATCGGCCGGGCGACGCAGGCCGGGGGGGGCTTCGAGATCGTGCTCGTCGCCGACCGCCGCGCAGCCGATCCGCAGGCCTGGCGCGCCGTCGGCGACGTGCTGGACCTCGTCGCCCGCGCCGGCGACGCCGTCCGCGTGACGCGCATCGACGCCGGCTCGCCCACCGGCATCGACGAGTACCGCCGCCTCGTGGACCGGCTCGTCGAGCGCGACCGGCCGGAACTGGAGTTGCAGGCCGCGCGCATCGCCGAGGCGGGCGCGTTCGCGGTCGAACTTGCCGACTGGCTCGAAGGCACGCTCGCGCCGGCCCGCGCGCACGTCGCCTCGCTGATCGAACCGCGACCGACGCCGACGCCAACAACCGCCGCTTTTCGAGGAGCGTTTCGGCCACGCCCGCTCGCGGCCCGGCAACGCCGCGACGCCGCGCGCCGGGCCGCCGCGGCCCTCGCGCCGCCACAGGGGGGGGGCATAGCGCTGCCGCGCCCGGACGAGGCCGCGCCGATCCTCGCCGATGCGCTCGCGGAGCGAGCCGGTGAACTCGCCGCGATCGCGCAGGAGTCCGCCCGCTTCGCCGTGGGCGGCTCGCTCCCCGGCGCGGCCGACGCCGCCCGCCCCATCGCGCCCGCCATCGCCCCGCACCGCGACCGCGCCGCCTCAACCGCCGACGCCCTGCGCCGCCTGCCGCGCCCCGGCGTGCTGCGCGTGGCGGGCGCGCTCGAATCCGCCGAGGCATTGCTCGCCATCGGCCCGCCGGGGGGGGGCATCGCCGCCGTGGACGCCGCCTCGCTCCTGGCCCCGGGCGACACCGCCGTCCGCGCCGACACCCGCGCCCGGGCGCAGGAACTCGTCGCCGGTGCGCTCGCCGCGCTCGTCGAGCCGGCCCGCCCCGTCGTCGTCATCGTCCACGGCGAGGCGACCCGCTTCACGCGCACGCTCCCCGTCTTCACGCACGCGATCGAGCGGCTCGAACGCCGCGGCATCGACGTGCTCGAGTGGGCGCCCGTCCTCGAACCCGACCCCCCGCACGCAACCGACCGCGACCGCATCGGCTCGCGCCCGGTCGTCTACGTCGTCATCTCGCCCGACAGCAGCGCATCCTCGCGCACCCCCGCCGACAAGCCCGGCGCGGAGCGGGCCGCCACGCTCGGCCGCGCCCTCGAACGCCTCGCCGACGACGGCATGCCGATCCTCCTCTCGCTCAACCCATCCGTCATGCCGACCTACGGCCAGCCAGACCCCGTCGCCGCCGTCCTCGCTCGCTTCGGCCTCGAAGCCCTCTCGGGCACGCCCATCCTGCGCGACGAACCGCTGCCCACCGGGCGCGTCGTGCTCACGGACCACCTCATCATCCCGACCGCCGCCGACCATCCGATCAGCGCGGCCGTGCGCAACCTCGGCATCGCGCTGGTCTGGCCCGTTGCGCTGCGCCGCACCGACGATGGCAGCGTGGGCGTGACCATCCACGAACTCCTCCGCCTCGACGCCGAGCGTGGCGCGTGGCGCGAGTCGCAGTGGCTGCGCCTGTGGCAGACGCCGCGCGCCCAGCGCCCGTACCTCCCCGACCCGCCCGCCTTCGACGAGGCCCGCGACCACCGCGACGCCCCGTGGCTCGTCGCCGCCGCGTGCGAGCGGGGGCCGCTGCGGCTGGTCGTCGTCGGCTCGAACAACTGGCACGTCGATCAGGTCGCGTTCGAGCGGCGCGAGGCCGAGGGCCGCCTCGTCCCCGCCTACCCCGGCAACGCCGAACTGCTCGAGGCCTCGATCTGGTGGCTGGCGGGGCAGGAATCGCTCATCGCCCGCAGCGCGGAGGCCGGCTCGACGCCGCGCATCCGCCCGCTCGCGGACGGCGACCTGCTCGCCCTGCGCTGGGCCTTGGCCGGGGGTCTGCCGCTGCTCGTGCTGATCCTCGGCGCGGTGTGGCGCGGGGTGCGGGGGTGAATGCGACCGGACCGGAGCCGCAGATTAGTTCGGCTATTCGCGCGCCTTTGCCAAAACCAAACCCACCCTCGCTCGTAACAATGGGTGAGTGAAGCGACTCGCGCTGGTGTCGATGTCGGGGTTGCGCGTCTGCGAGCGCGAGATGTTGGAACTCGGTATGTCTCTCCCCGCGCTCGCGTCGAGGGCGGCGGCGATCATGTCGTTGCCTCCGCTGGGGTTGCTCACGCTCGGCGGGCTGGTGCCGGAGGGCTGGGAGGCCACGCTGCACGAGTGCGAGGGTGGCGTAGCGGAGTTGGCGCACAGGCTCGCGCTGGACCACCCGGACCTGGTCGCGATCTCCGCACTCACGCCGTCGATCAACGACGCGTACGCGCTGGCTGGTGCGCTGCGCGCCGAGGGCGTTCGCGTGGTGATCGGCGGTCTTCACGCGACCGCCGAGCCGCGCGAGGCCGCTGCGCACGCGGACGCCGTGGTGGTGGGTGACGGCGAGCCGGTGTGGCCCGCCGTGCTGGCGGACGCGGCGGCGGGTCGGCCGCGGCCGGTGTATCGCGCCGAGCGTCCGTTCGACCTGCGTGATTCGCCCCTGCCGCGCTTCGATCTGCTCGGGCGCGAGGCGCGTCCTCGCTACACCGTGCAGACCGCCCGCGGCTGCCCGCTGGCGTGCGATTTCTGCGGCGCGAGCCGCCTGCTCGGCCCTTCCGAGAAGCCGGTCGAACTCGTCGAGCGTGAACTGCGGCGCCGCTGACGGGCGAGCATCGGGGCGCGCACCACGAACTGGCCGACGACAACACCTTCGTCGGCCGGGCGACCATTCCCGCTGCTCGCCGCGTTCGAGCGATCCGGCGTGCGGTGGTTCACCGAGGCGGACTGGCGCATCGGCGAGCGGCTCGCCCTTCTCGACCGCCTCGCGGCCTCGGGGTGCGTGCAGGTGCTCATCGGAATTGAGACCATCGTGCCGCGCCACATGGGCATGGGGGCCAAGGCCGCGCCCCTGCCCCGCGTGATGGATGCCGTCGCGGCGATCCAGGACCGCGGCGTGGCGGTCATCGGGTGCTTCGTCGTCGGCGGCGACGGCGAGGATTTCGAGTCGCTGCACGCCCTCGGTGAGTTCCTCGTTGACGCTCCGTTCGCCGACGTGCAACTCACGCTCCAGACGCCCTTCCCCGGCACGGGCCTGCGCGAGCGGTTGGCACGCGAGGGGCGGCTGCTCGCCGATCGCGGCTGGGAGGCCTGCACGCTCTTCGACGTCGCCTTCCGCCCCGACAGGCTGAGCGTCGAGCAACTCGAATCGGGATTCCGTAACCTGCTGCGCATGGTGTTCGCGCCTGGGCCTTCGGAGCGGCGGGCCGACCTGCGCCGGCGCATCTGGGGACGGCGCGAGGAGGTCGCATGAAACTGCGCGACGCCGCCTACTTCCTCGTCGGCGACCGCGACGCGATCGTTGCGCTCGCCGGCAACCGCTGGACGCTCGCCGTGGGCGCGTTCCTTGTGCTGACGGCCAGCGTCGCCCGCAACTACGACGGCGCGTACCTCCCCGCCGAGTGGACCGTCCTCACGCACGGCTACGCGGCGTCGATCGGCAATGCGTTCGTGCTCTTCGCGGCTGTCTTCGCCTTCGCGCGCTTCACCGACGGCAGGTCGTTCTCGTTCGGCAAGGGGTACCTCGCCTTCCTCGGCCTGTTCTGGATGACCTCGCACCTCGCGTGGCTCTACGCGATCCCCTACGAGCGGTTCCTCACGCCCGTCGGCGCGATCGAGGCGAACCTGTGGACGCTCGCGGCCGTGGCGGCGTGGCGCGTCATCCTCATCAGCCGAGTGCTCTCGGTGCTCTTCGACCTGCCGTTGCTGCCGGTCTTTCTGCTCGCGGCGTTCTGGGCGGATGTGATCCTGTTCTCCGCGACGCAAGTCATGCCCGCGCCCGTGGTGGACTTCATGGGCGGCCTGCAGCACACGGACGAGGACGCGCTGCTCTCGTCCGTGCGGTTCACGGTGATGATCTTCTCGTTCCTCGGCATGTTCGTGCTCGGGGTGGCCGCGTTGATCGGGCTGTACTGGCTGCGCACGATCGCGCCGCTGGCCATCGAGCCGGTGAGGGAGCGACCCTCGACGGGAATCCTCGCCATGTGCGCGGCCGCGCTCATCGCGTGTGCCGGCGCGCTAGTGTACGGGCAACCCGAGCAGTACCGGCGATTCCGGGCTGAGAGCCTGCTGCTCGCCGGCGACGTGGCCGAGGCCTTCGCGTTCATGTCCCGGCACGAACGATCGGCCTTCCCGCCGATCTGGGATCCGCCGCCGCGCATGGGGTACGCCGAGGAGTCGCCGAGCATCGAAGCGGTGCGGGCTGCGCTTGCTGCTGGGGAATTAGCGCCGTGGGTTCGCTCGATCTATCTCGACAAGAGTTGGCGTGCGATGCAGGAACAGGCTTCCTACCTGCTGGGCTACCACGGTCCCGACGACTACATCGAGCCCGTTCTCCCTTTGGACACCATCAACGAAGCGGCGTACCTGGAACTCGCGGAGATTCTGCGCTTCCACTCCGAACACGACGACCGCTACAGTGCCGAGGACCGCGAGCGGTTCTGGCGTTACGCGGACGAGATGGAGCGCAAACTCCTCGCTGATTCGCAGCCAGCCGACGATCGCTGACCCCTCGCCCTGCCGTGCGTGCACGCCTCGGCCCATCGGGGGGAACGGGGCACTCCGGGCCGATTGTTCGAGGGCACTACAATGCCGTGCGGCAACTCCCGGTGGGCGAAGCCGGTACAGGGCTGCCGAGGGAGTCGCCGGAACGCTGTGCCGGGGGTATGCCGGGAAGGAGTCTGCGATGGGGTCTGGGCGTGTCGCTGCTGGGACGGTTCGGGGAGGGTTCTCGCTCCTGGAGATCATGCTCGTGCTGGTACTTATCGGCCTGCTCACGGCTGGCGTAGCCGTCAGCCTCAGCGGTACGGGAACCCGCGCCAAGATCCGCATCACCGAAACCCGCATGGCCGAGATCAAGCGCGCCCTCGGCCAATATCACATGGAGTACAGCGCTTACCCCCCCACACTCGAGACCATGCAGCTCATCCGCCCCCCCATCCTCGACCAGGACACGCAGATCACCGACGGCTGGGACAGGAAGTTTTTCTACTCCACACCAGGCCTGAACGCACGCGACTACGACCTCATCTCCTACGGACCCGACGGTCAGTCCGGCTCCGACGACGACATCAACATCTGGAACATCAAGCGATAAGCCCCGGAGGTCGGCGACCATGACCGGCCGCGACGCTCGACACACCCGATCCGCCCCCCACCGCTCGCGCGGGATCACCTTCCTCGAAGTCGTTCTCTCGACTGTCATCCTCGCCATGGCCGTCGCCGCGATGGCGTCGGCGTGTGGCTTCCTCTTCAATGTGCAGACCCGCCAGCAGCGCACGCTCGGGTGCGCAGAAGTCGCCAACCGCCTCATCCTCCAGTACCTCGACGATCAGAAGTCCCTCCCCAATCCCGACCTGCCCGTCGAGTACGGCCCTGCCCAGTACCGCTGGCAACTCGCGAAGTCCCGCGTCCGTGTCGTGACCGACCCCGCGCTCGAACAGGCCGTCCGCGAGCGCAGAATCCAGGGCGGCCTCTCGCTCGACCGACTCGAGCAGATCACGGTCACGGTCTGGCTCAGCGAACGCTCCGGAGGTGCTCGCACGCTCGCCGATGGTCCACCGAGCGTCACCATCACGCGACTCACCGACCCGGTGAAGGTCTATCGCAACCCGGACTCTTTCGACAACCTCATCAACACCGAGGAAGGCCGACGCACCCTCATCAATATGCTCATGGGAGGCGGTGGATGACGCGCCGCGCCTTCACGCTGCTGGAGACCGTGCTCGCAGCCGTCATTGGCTCGCTCGTCGTGCTCGCGGGCTACGCCGTGTTGGCCTCGCTCACCTCCGCCGACCGTTCGCTCTCACGCCGCGCTGACGAACAAGCCCAGATGGCACAGTTGCAGCGCACGATGCAGCGGGCGTTCTCCTCCCTGCTGCTTGCACCGATCCCGGCCAACGCGCAGCAGCCCGCGGGCGGCGCTGCCGCCGCAGGCGGCGTTACCGCAGGCGGGGCATCCGAGAACGCCGAAGAACCGACCGTCCCACCCCGGTTCATCCTCGGTCCGGAAACCGACGAACGCATCTCCAGGCTCACCCAGAGGGCGAAGTTCGCCGCCGGCGGGAGCGGCGGCAAAGTCGCCACCCCCCAGCGGCTGGAGATCACCCTCCATAAACCGCCGATCGTCCCCCCCCCGTCGCAACGCATCCCCGGCCTCACACTCGTCGAGGCCAGCGAGGCCGCACACAAGGACGCCGCCGGCGGCGTACGCGGAGCCTTCGTTCTGACGCCCGACGAAGTCAGCGCACTCTCACGCACCGAGGACGGACGCACAGGCTGGACGCTCTGGTGGCAGCCCATGGTCGGGGGCGACGACACGGCATCCGTTCCCGTCGCCACCGGCCTCGTCTACTGCCAATGGCAGGTCTTCAAGGGCCGCGAGATGCACGCCGAACTCTCCGCTGGCATTCCCGCAGACCTGCCCGCGTACGTGCAACTCGAAGTCGAGACGCTCGGCGGGCTGTACGCGAACTACATGTTCGAACTCGCCTGGACCGTCGGCGAAGAACCGGGCACCGTCATCGAGGAACCCGCGCCGACGCCCACCCTCGGTGGCGCAGGGGGCCAGGGCGGGATACTCGGGGGTCCAGGTGGACCAGGATTCACAGGAACCCAGGGCGGACCGGGCGGTCCAGGACAGCGGCCGGGACGCCGACCCGACGCGATGCCCGCGCCGGGCAACACGAATCCCGGACAGGCTCCGCCGACCCGGCCGGCGCAACCCACGCAACCGAGAGATCTGCCATGATCGCCCAGACTGCAACCACACGAAGCCGACGCGCCTTCGCGATGCCCGTCGCGCTCGTCGTTGTGCTGCTGGTCGGCGTGGTCACCGGCCTGATGTTCGAGCGGCAGGCCTCGCAGCGACGCCTCATCGAACGACAGTTGTGGTGGTACCAGGAGCACCACGCCAGATTCGGGATACAGGAAGTCGTGGACGCGTGGATGGCGCAGGTGCCCAGCAATCTGCAACTGGAGGAGGCCCTCGGCGAGGACGGACACGCCGCCGACCTCATCCTCTCCGATGGAACGGTCGCGGTCCTCACCCTCCACGAAGGGCAGGGATCGCTCCTCACGGACCACGCCGCCCTCACCGCATCCGAGCACGACGCGTGCGAACGAATGCTCGAACAACTCGCCCTGATCGAGGGCGGACGGACGGAGGGCCGATACAGGCGGTCGGTCGGCCCTGCCTCTGTGAGTGTCAACTCTGCGCCCCCGGACGTGATCCGTGCCGTCGCCCGGGCAACTCTCGGCGAGACTCGCGGCGAGATTCTCGCCAGGGAGATCCTCCAAGAGCGGGAGACCAAGGGGGCCTTCCAATCCCCCGGGGCGTTGGGTCAGGTGCTCATCCGCTTTTCCATGTCCGACACAGAATCGATGGAACTCCAACGCATGTTCACGTCGAGGCCGACGTTGTACTACCTGGTGGTCGAACTCCGCCGCGGGACCGACAGTCGCCCCCTCGCCCGCTACGGCGGGTACATTCCGCTCCCGGATCGTCGGAGGACGGGGCAGGCGGATGATCAGGCATGGGGACGGAGGACCGCATTTCTCTCGTGGGACGACCTTGGGGTAGAGTAACGCGTTCCGGAACAGCCGAGGCGGTTGAAGGAAGCACCGATGGACCACGTGCGAATGCCCGACAGACGGACTGCAAAGAAGGTCGCCTACGCGGCTCAGGCCGCCGTAGCCGGCGTCCTCGTGCTGACGACCGCGGTGGTCGCACTCGGCGTGCCAGGTCTTGAGCCGAGCCGGGTCGAGCCGCCAACTCCACAGCCCATCGCTCCGCAGGAACGGAGCGAACAGACCGCCGCAACCGCCCCGCGCATCGATGCCCAGGCCGTGTCGTACATGCTCGGCTCCGTGAAGAACCGCCCCGAGCCGCCCGCCGTCGTCCAGGCAGGCCACCAGGAACCGACGGAATCCGCCCCGCCTCCCACCAGCGGCGGTGTGCGATTTCTCGGAGGGATCATCGAACCGGGCCGCGCTGTCGCGCTGCTCTCGATCGATGGCGTGCAACGCATGGTTCCGGTCGGCCGCGAGTTCCGCGGATATCGCGTGCTGCGCGTCGAAGCGGACCACGTGGTGCTGAGCGCCGGCGCCGATGACATCGTGATCGACAAGGCAGATCGCCAGGGATCGGTCGTCAGCGCGGTCACCCCGCGAGCCAGAACTGCCGGTCCGGGGCCCGGAGCCGCGGCGGTCATGTCACAACCAGGGGCGGAAGACCCCGCCGCTCTCCGCGCCCGCGCCGCGGAACGCGCACGCGAAGAGTTCGCCCGGCGTCGCGGAGACTTCGAACGTCATCGCACAGATCGAGCCGAACAGCCCGAGGAACAGCGTTGACCGCGCGCGTGTGCTACCTGGAGCGGGCGGATCGGGGCGGGCGCATCGAACGCGTGCGGATGATCGGTGCGCGCGACGAAGATTCGTGGACCCTCCGTGCGACGGACCCTTCCGACCCGGTCGCACTCGGCGCTTCGATGCGCGAGGCCGCCGAGTGGGTTCGGGAGCGACTCGCGGCCACCGGCGACCGGCTTTCATCGGTCTGCATAGACGCTGACGGCTCGCTCTGCGGCTGGGTCACGAGCGCCAGCGCAGCCCCAGAGGTCGTCGGCGCGATGATTCGCCAGGGCGTTGCGGCGGCCGGAGAGACGGAAGAAGGCCCCTCCCCCGTCGGAGGAACATCGCTCTCCCTCAGTCCGGATCTCGAGATCGAGGGGGGGGCGTCCGTGCAGGCCCTCGCCGAGGACTCCGCCGAACGCAAGCGGGCAGGCCAGGAACGCCGCAGGCTCGCCGTGCTCGCCGTCCCGGACGCCTCCGTCCGTCTCTTCCTTGACCATCTCGACGGACTCGGCGTCGAGACGCCCCCCGTCCGCTCGATCTTTCACGCTGCGTCGCTCGCCTGGGATCCGACGGCCCGTGCCGGCGCCGGCGCGATGAGCGACCGTATCGTCGCCGAAAGTGTTGGAACGTCGGCCGTGGTGCTCACGGACCCGCGTGGCCGGCTCCTCTGGGCCTGGTCGCGCGGCGGAGAACTGCTCGCCGCCGGAGGGATGCGGCTGCCTCGCACGCAGCCTCGACCCACGACAGATGAGGACGAGAGCCTCGTTCGCGGACCCGAACGTGCCGAGATCGCCGTCAGCAGCGCGGAGCTCGCTCGCCTCGTAGGCGAGTGGATCGCCTGGGCCTCTCAACTCGGCGCCGCACCATCGCGCATCACTCTCGTCATGCCGGGAAGAGCATGGACCGATGGCGGTGGACTCGGCGGCGCTGCCGCCGCGCTCGGCGCGGCGTGGCCCGGCTCCACCATCGACGCCGCCGACGAGAACGACCCGATCGCCGCAACAGTGCGCGTCGCCATGGAACACGGCGACGCCCCGGGCGAGCCGATGCCTTCCACCGCGCTCGTCGCGCTCAGCCGCAGGCCGGGACGCACGCATCGAGCGATGATTCACTGGGCGTCCGCTGCCATCGCAGCCGTCGGCGTCGGGCTTGGCGTGCTGGCAACGCAGGTCTGGCGCTCGGCCGGCATCGCCCGCGACCACGGAAGGGATGCACGCGAGCGGTGGTTCGAGCGAGCCGCCACGATCCATCCCGTGGTCACCAACCCGCAGGTGCGCGACCCCATCGACGAGCTCGAACGAGAACTCGAACGCCAACGCCGTGCCCTGCGACCGCGCGGCTACCGCTCGTTCATGCCCGTCATGCAGGAACTCGAGACCCTCTCTCATATCATCGGCAACGACATGATCAGCCTCGAGCGGCTCTCCATCTCCAACACGTCGGTGCTGCTGATCGTGAACGTCCCGGACACCGCCGCCTACGAGGAACTGCGCGCCGCGCTCAGCAGGATCGCCGGGTCGAAGGTCGTCTTCCCGCGCGACCAGGACGCCGTGACGGAGCAGCCGACCCGTACGGGCACCCCGGGCGGATTGCGGTGCGTGTTCTCCGGGCTGTGGGTCGAGAGCGACCGTTCCGCGACCCCGCCAGGAGGCGGAGCATGATCA
>JAHCJE010000051.1 GCA_026128865.1 Phycisphaeraceae bacterium
AGGCCGCCAACGGGCCGATGTACGGCCACGGTTTCGCCGCCCTCTTCCTCGGCGAGATCTACGGCATGACGGCTGGCGGGGGCGATACCGCGATGGCCGACCGCGTCTATGAAACACTCGTCAAGGCTGTGCGCCTCATCGAACTCTCGCAGAACCAGGAGGGTGGCTGGCGCTACAACCCTGTTCCCTACGACGCCGACGTCTCCGTGACGATCTGCCAGATCATGGCGCTGCGCTCTGCTCGCAACGCCGGCATTGAGGTCGACAAGGCCGTTATCGACCGCGCCGTGGAGTATGTCCGCCGGTGCCAGAACGCCGACGGCGGGTTCAAGTACCAGCTCGACTCCGGCCAGAGCGGATGGCCGCGTACGGCGGCGGGTGTCGCCAGCCTCTACTACGCGGGCATCTACGAGGACCGCGCCATCGAGCGTGGCATCGAGTACCTCAACGTGAACGCGTTTCCCGGGCGCGAGCAGAGCCGCGCCCACTACTGGTACGGCCACTACTACGCCGTGCAGGCCATGTACCTTGCGGGGGGGCAGCCATGGGGCGACTGGTGGCCCGCTGTTCGGGCTGAACTCATCGCCTCGCAGAACAACGACGGCTCCTGGGAGGATCGCTCCGTCGGCAACGCCTACGCCACCGCCATGAGCCTCATCATTCTCCAAATGCCCAAGCGATATCTGCCGATCTTCCAGAAGTAGAATCCGTGAACGGGACCGGCATGGCAACTCATTCAACGAACAGCAAGACGCGAGCACGCGCGTCCGCTCCGCGGATGATCGCTCTTCGCTCTTCGATTGTCGCGCTCCTTCTTCCCCTCTCTGCCGCCGCCGATCCCCCCTTCATTCTCATCGACCGCGACCTTCGCGAGCGTCGTGTCGAGCTGGCCGCGATCACGGACCGCACGATCTCCTTCGTGGACGAACTCGGGCTCGCCCGCACCGAGCCGCTCGACCGTCAACTCGCGCTCGTCCGCGTGACCAGCCGCGCCCGCTTCGACGCCGCCACGGTCCCTGGCTGGTACGAGCGCTTCCTTCGGCTGGAAGTACAAGCGGATGAGGCGCCAACCGACGATCCCGGGCCGGGCATGCTCGCCCTCACCGACGGGCAGCGGATTCCCGGCCGCCTCTCCGAAACGCCGGCGTCCGATGGTCGTCTCCGCTGGGAACACACGCTCTTCGGCACGCTCGACGTGAATCTGGAGCGTGTGCGGGCCATCGCGTTCACATCGCCGTGGACCGACCGTCTTCCGCTCAGCGATGACACCATTACGCTCATCAATGGCGACCGCGTTCAGGGATTCGTCGAACGCATCGGCCCCGAGATCGTGCTTGACTCGGGCGGCGCTCGTGCCGCCATCCCGGTCGCGCGTGCCGCAATGATCGAACTCGCCAACCCGACCGCGTCGCTCGAAGGCCCCGCGGTCTGGCTCGCCGACGGCAGCGTGCTCGCTCTCTCGGCGATCACAGTCTCCATCACGGGTCGCGCCGAACTCTCCTCCGCCGACGTCTCCGGCTCCGCCGGCCCCGTCGCCTCGGTCGCCGCATCGCAGATCGCCGCGATCGCATTCGATGCCGGCGCGCTCGTCCCCCTCGCGTCCATCGCCCCCGTCGAGACGCACGCCGGCGCGGCGCGCGTGCCCCGCCCCTCCGTCGAGCGCATCGCCGGTGCCCCCCTCGGCGCGGGCGACGTCATCTTCCCCGGCCCCATCGACGCTCAATGGCCCCTCCCCCGCGGCGCGGCCCGCCTCGCGGCCACGGTCGAACTGCCTCCAGCCTCCTGGGTCTGGGGCGACTGCGAGGTCGTCGTTTCGGTCTCCGCCCCGGGGCTGCCCGAGCGCGAACTCACCCGCGTGCGCGTGAATGGTGAGCGACCCGTCGCCCGCCTCGACGCCCACCTCCCCAGCCCCACCCGCGCCGATCGCACCCTCCGCATCACCATTGACCCTGGCGCGTTCGGCCCCATCCAGGACCGTCCGGTGCTTCGTCGAGCGCTGTTGTTGATCGAAGCTGGTGCCGCGAACAGTCGTTAGCGCACCTTGATGGATGCGAGCGCGAGCACCGTGAGCACGGCGGTGACGATCCAGAACCGGACGACGACCTGCTGCTCGGTCCAGCCGCCGAGGTGGAGGTGGTGGTGGTAGGGGGCGACGCGGAAGAAGCGCTTGCCGTTGGGATGGCCGCCGGTGAGTTTGAAGCAGCCGACCTGGATGACGACGGAGCCGATCTCGGCGAGGCAGACGCCGCACATGAGGAGGACGACGAACTCTTGCCGCGTGGCGATGGCGAGGAAGCCGATCATGCCGCCGAGCGAGAGGGCGCCGGTGTCGCCCATGAAGACCTGTGCGGGTGAGCAGTTGAACCAGAGGAACCCGAGGCACGCGCCGGCGAGCGCACCGGCGACGACGGCGAGTTCGGCGGTGCCGGGCACGTAGGGGACGAGGAGGGTCTGTGCCCAACTCTGCGTGCCTGCGATGAGAGCGAGTGGGAGAGCGCCGAAGGCGACGACGCCGCTGATGCCCGCGGCCAGGCCGTCCATGCCGTCGGTGATGTTCACGGCGTTGCTCATGCCCGCGACCATGAGGGTGGCGACGAGGATGTAGGCGGGCATGGTGAGGACGATGAGCGACGAGGAGAGTTCGCGCGTGGGCGTTGCGGTGTCGTAGGTTTTCTGGAATGGGAGGTTGACGGCGTGCGCGGCCTCGACGGGTGCGCCGGTGACGCCCGCGGCGTAGGCGAAGTAGCCGACCACGAGGCCGCAGCCGAGTTGGAAGACGAGTTTTTCCCAGGCGTAGAGGCCCTGGCGGCTTTTGAGTCCTCTTCGAGAGGCGGTGAGTTTGAGCCAGTCGTCGACGCCGCCGAGGGCGGCCATCCAGACCATGACGACGACGGCGAGTTGGACCCAGCGGGCGGAGACGTCGGCGAGGAGGAGTGTGACGACGAAGGCCGCGCCGACGATGAGCAGGCCGCCCATCGTGGGCGTGTTGGCTTTGCCCGCACTGACGGTTCGGAGTGCGTCGGCGTCGGTCATGCCGGGGTCGCCGATCTTGAGCCGCAGGAGGGCGGCGATGACGCGGCGTCCGAGGAGGAGGACGATGACAAAGGCGAGTCCTGCACCTGCGAGCGCTCGGAACTGGACCTGGTCGAGCAGGCCGAAGACGGCGTAGAGGCCGATGCTGTCGAGCCAGCCGCGGAGTGCGTCGAAGATGAGGTAGAGCATCCGGTTGGTTCCTGGCGGTCAGCGTGCGTTGGCGTGCGCCGTGTCGAGGGCCTCGACGACCCGCTCCAGCCCGAGCCGGCGCGAGGCCTTGAGGAGGACGGCGTCGCCGGGCCGCAGGAGCGAGGCTACCGCGTCTGCGCCGCCGTTGTCGAGCGTGGGGACCTGGGCGGGCGTGCCCCCCCCTCCGGCGTCTCGCCAGGCGTCGGCCATGTCGGCGGCGCGCGAGCCGACGAAGACGGCGGCATCGGCGACGCGGGCGGCTGCGCGGGCGACCTCGCGGTGGGCGTCGGCGGATGCCGCGCCGAGTTCGAGCATCTCGCCGAGAACGACGACGCGCCTGGCCGCGCCGGCGGATGCGCCCGCAAAGGCGGACAGGCCTGCGAGGACGGAGTCGGGGTTGGCGTTGTAGGCGTCGTTGAGGAGGGTGATGCCCGCGATGCGGCGGCGTTCGAGGCGCATGCCGGGAGGGGCGAAGCGGGCGAAGGCATCGCGGACCGCGTCGTCCGGCACGCCGAAGTCGCGGGCGACGGCGATGGCGCAGGCGGCGTTGGCGGCGTTGTGGCGGCCGAGGAGGGGGAGGCGGAAGCGGCCCTTGCCGGCGAGCGTGAACCCGACGCCGTCGGGGGACTCGATGATGTCGGTGATACGTCGATCAGCGGACGCGCTCGCGCCGACGCCGATGGTGCGCACGCCGCGCAGCGTGGCGACGAGGTCGGGCAGGCAGGGGGCATCGGCGTTCCAGACGAGGAGGCCGCCGGTTGGGACGGCGCGCGCGAGGTCGAACTTTTCGTCGGCGATGCGGTCGAGGGAGCCGAAGGCCTCGACGTGGGCGCGCCCGATGCTCGTGATGACGGCGGCGTCCGGGCGAAGGGCGTCGGCGAGTGTGGCGATCTCGCCGGGCGAGTTCGTGCCGGCCTCGCAGACGACGAAGCGGTCGCCCTCGCGCACGGTGAGCAGCGTGAGCGGGACGCCGATGGCGTTGTTGTAGGACTTGACGGAGGCGGAGCCGCGCAAGCCCCCCCCTTCGAGGGCGGCGCGGACGAGTTGTGTGGTCGTGGTCTTGCCGTTCGAGCCGGTGACGGCGACGACGCGCACGCCGTCGAATGCGCGGCGACGCTCCGCGCCGAGCCGGAGCAGCGCGCCCGCGGCGTCGGCGACCCGGAGCACGGCGAATCCCGGCGGCAGGTCGGCGGGGACGACGCAGGACGGATTCTCGACGACGGCGATGGAGGAGCCCGCGGCGGCGGCCGTGCCGACGAAGCGGTGCCCGTCGGTGCGCTCGCCGCGCAGCGCGAAGAACACCTCCCCACGCCGAAGCGTGCGCGTGTCGATGGACGCGCCGAGCGGCGCGGTGGCGGGCGTGGGGCGCACGAGCCACTCTCCGCCCGTCGCGGCACGCACGCGCTCGGCCGTCCAGAACCGATCACCGCTCACGCCGCCCGCTCCCCTCCGGCCTTCCGCCTTTCCAACGCTTCCCTCGCCACCCGCAGGTCGTCGAAGTCGATGCGTCGCACGCCACCCGTGCCGTCGGGGAGGAGTTGGTACGTCTCGTGTCCCTTGCCGGCGATGACGATCCAATCGCCAGTGGCGGCCCGATCGACCGCAAGGGCGATGGCGCGGCTGCGATCCGGCTCGACGAGGACTCGGTCGGAGGCCCCCCCCTCGATGCCGGCCATGATCTCCGCGATGATCGCCTCCGGCCGCTCGCGGCGCGGGTTGTCGCTGGTGACCACGATGGCGTCGGCCAGTTCCGCGGCCGCCGCGCCCATGCGCGGTCGCTTGGTGCGGTCGCGGTCTCCGCCACAGCCGAAGACGACCCAGAGACGTTCGCCGCGTTCGGCGTCGACGAGCGGGCGCACGGCGCGGAGGGTGTTGCGCAGGGCGTCGTCGGTGTGGGCGTAATCGACGAACACGCGGACGCCGTCGTCGTGCCGGTGGGCGGGTTCGAGCCGGCCGGGGGGGGGGCGGAGCGTGGAGAGCGATCGGGCGATGGACTCGGCGGAGATCGCGCACGCCGCGTGCGCCGCGGCTACGGCCTGGAGGACGTTCATGGCGTTGTGCCTGCCGACGAGCGGGACGAGGCTCTCGATCCCCCCCCACGCACCGCTGATGCGCAGCCGCATTCCCGTCGGCGACGCCGCCAGCACCATCACCTCCGCCGCCGCACCCCTCTCCTCCTTCACCCTTCGGCCTTCGGCCTCTTCGGCCATCTTCCACTCCCGGCACCGCACCACGCCCGCCGCGCACGATCGGATCATGCGCTCGTGCCACGGGTCGTCGGCGTTGACGATGGCGGCGGCGTTCGGGGGGAGCGCGTCGAAGAGGCGCGCCTTGGCGGCGGCGTAGTTGTCCATCGAGCCGTGGTAGTCCTGGTGGTCGCCGGTGAGATTGGTGAAGACGGCCGCGGCGAAGCGCAGGCCCGCGGCGCGGCGTTGGTCGAGGGCGTGGCTGGAGACCTCCATCACGGCGGCGCGGCAGCCGTTGGCCACCATGCGGGCGAGCGTGGCGCTGATCTCGACGGCGGCTGGTGTGGTGAGGGAGGATTCGCGCGGGCCGGAGCCGTCGTCGGTGAAGACGGTGCCGATGAGGCCGCACGGGACGCCCGCGCCGATGAGGAGTTGCTGGACGAGGTGGGCGGTGGTCGTCTTGCCGTTGGTGCCGGTGATGCCGATGAGGGTGAGGCGTGTGGACGGGTCGCCGTGGAATCGCTCGGCGAGGCGTGCGGCGGCCGTCGGCACGTCGTCGGCCACGAGGAGCACTGCCCCGCCGGGCGCTCCGATCGTCTCGACGCTGCGGTCGGTGAGCACCGCCGCCGCGCCGCGCGCCACGGCATCGTCGATGAACGCCCGCCCGTCGGCCACCGTGCCGGGCCGCGCGATGAAGAGGTCGCCCGGCCCTGCCCGGCGCGAGTCCTCCGTCACGCCGCGGATGACAACCCCGGCGCACGCACCGCTTGCGCGAATCCCCGTCCCCTCGATGAGCCTCGCCAGGTCCATTGCCGCGCACACGCTCCCCGCCGTGCCTGCTGCCTCTCTGGTTTGGCCATTCGGCCCTTCGGCGCTCTGGCCGTTTGCCTACGGCAGGACGATCATCGCGTCGCCGTAACTGTAAAATCGGTACCCGCTGTTGATCGCCTGCACATACGCCCGCTTCAGTTTTTCGACGCCGTTTTCGCCGAGTCGTGCCGCGACCATGGCCATGAGCGTCGAGCGCGGCAGGTGAAAGTTCGTCATCATCCCGTCCACCCACCGCCACCGATACCCCGGCGTGATGAGCAGCCGCGTTTCGATCGCGGACGGCACGGTCCCGGTGCGCTCGCACTCGGCGGCGTAGGCCTCCAGGGTGCGACCGGCGGTGGTGCCGACGGCGATCACGCGCCCGCCCTCGCGACGCGTCCGCTCCACCAGCCCGACCGTCTCCGGCGTCATCGAGCACCACTCGGCGTGCATCGGGTGCTGCTCGACGAACTCCGTCTCGACGGCGCGGAATGTGCCCGCGCCGACGTGCAGCGTGACGCCCGCCACTCGCACGCCTCGGTCCTCGACCTCGCGCAACAGCCCCTCGGTGAAGTGCAACCCCGCCGTCGGCGCGGCGACGGAGCCGGCGGCAGTGTTTGGCTTCTCTTTGGCCCTTTGGCTATCTGGCCCTTTGGCCGTTTCCCCGTCCTCGGCGTACACGGTCTGGTACCACTCCCGATCCTCGGGCGCATCGGTCGCCAGCCCGGCCGCACGCCGCGCAGCGAGGATGTACGGCGGCAGCGGGGCGACCCCGATCCGTTCCAGCACCTCCGGCGCACGCAAGCCTCGCTCCCAGGCGTCGTCCTCTTTGGCCCTCTGGCCATTCGGCTCTTTGGCCATTTGCTCCACGCGCACGACCCACGCTCCCGCCGGCTCCGGCGCGCGTTCGAGCAGCACGAGGACGATGCCCGACTTGCTCCCCTCCTCTCTCTCCTCTCCTTTGGCCCTTTGGCCCTTTGGCCATTTGGCCATTTGCTCCACCCGCACGCGTGCTCCCTCGCGGAACCGCCTCGCCCGCAGCAGGCAGACCCACGTGCCCGGCGTCGGGCCGTCGTGCAGGTACAGGCCGTCGACGCGGCCGCCGGTGTCCTCGCGCAGGCCGGTGAAGCGAGCGGGCAGGACGCGCGAGCGGTTGAGGACGAGGAGATCGCCGGGGTGCAGCAGGCGGGGCAGGTCACGCACGGTGAGGTGTTCGAGCCGGTCGGGGTCGCTCCGGCTGAGCACGAGCAGCCGGGCCGAGTCACGCGGGTGGGCGGGGCGCACCGCGATGCGGTCGGGCGGCAGGTGGTAGTCGAGGTCCGCCGTCCGAAGCACGCTGCCTCCTTGCCACGCCGGGCGTCGCCGGGGGGCAACGCGCGTCACAGGCCGCGGCGCACCGGGGACGCGGCCGGCGATCTTATCGGGCGCAGGGGGTTCGGCGCGGCGTTCACAGCGTGTCGTGCATGAAGGTCTGCCCCGACGCCGCGGCCCCGATCCCGTTCGACCTGCACCTGGCCCGCGAGAACCGCGCGGCCCGCGAGTGCG
Source organism: Phycisphaeraceae bacterium (assembly GCA_026128865.1). Taxonomy (GTDB): domain Bacteria; phylum Planctomycetota; class Phycisphaerae; order Phycisphaerales; family UBA1924; genus CAADGN01. Next base: position 7,764 of record JAHCJE010000051.1, read on the forward strand.
TCCGGCGCGTGACGCCGTGCCCGCCGATCGTGCGCGCACCGTGCGTCGATCGGGTTTCACGCGGAGTGCCCGCGCCGGTCACGACCCCCATCGCCACCGCCGGCGGGGCGGAAGCCGGGCCGCACGCACGCCGCACGGACGCATCCCGCCCGGCAGCGCCGCGTCTTGCCGACGTCGCCCCGGCGCCGGTGCGACTGAGGTTTGAGCGCGTGGAGACGACCTACCACCTGCGCCGCTTCATGCCGCGCGGGTCGATGGTGGATGTTGTGGTGTGAGGGAGGCAGCCACACGGCTCGAGTGCCTTCCTGCACGCGGCCCCTATCGTTCTCCATGCTTCCGCGTCGGCTCGACCCCGTCGATCGCGCCATCGCGGGCTGGATGCGCCGTCACGGGTTCCTGCTGCTCCGCGTCTCGCTCGCGGTGGTCTTCATCTGGTTCGGGGCCTTGAAGCCGCTGGGGCTAAGCCCGGCCTCGGAAATGGTGGCTCGTACGGTCTGGTGGGTGGACCCGGGTTGGTTCGTGCCCTTCCTCGGCTGGTGGGAGGTGGCGATCGGCGTCTGCCTGCTCATCCGGCCGCTGCTGCGCGTCGCCATCATGCTGCTGATCCTCCAGATGCCGGGCACCATCCTGCCGCTGTTCATCCTGCCGGAGGTCACGTGGGTGCACGCGCCCTACGCCCCAACCGTCGAGGGGCAGTACATCATCAAGAACATCGTCCTCATCGCCGCGGCGATCGTTGTCGGCGGCACGGTGCGCGAGCCGGAACGCACATGACGCGATCTCCCGGAACCTCATGCCCCCAACGTTCCCTGCCACCCTCTCAGAGCCGCGGGCTTCAGCCCGCGCCGCCGCTTCGGCAACCGTGCCGGCGGCTTCGACCGCGTTGAATCGAAGTCGGCGCTTCCGGGTTCCGCAACAGCCAGCCTCCGCAGGCCTTCGAGTCGGCGTCCCCCTCGTTCCCTCACGCCGCCTGTGCCGCCGGCAGGCCGAGTTCGTCGGCTCTTCGGCAGCGTTCGAGTTCGCGCAGGACTTCCAGCAGCAGGCGGCGGTCCTGGTCGCGCCCGATGAGCCATGGGGCGAAGCGCATCTCCTCGTCGAGGTCGTCGCGGATGAAGCGGAGGCGGTCGACGGGGGTGGCGGCGCAGAGGAGGCAGACGCCGACGGCGACGCGGCCGAGCGTCAGCGGGGCGTCCTCGCCGCAGCGGAGTTCGGACTCGACGAACGCGGCGTGGTCGAGGCGTGCGGGCGGGTCGCCGGAGCGGAGCAGGCGGTCGGCGTGCATGAGGGCGGAGAGGGCGCGCCGGTCGTCGCCCCCGGCAAAGCGGACGGCGGCGAGGCGGAGTTGCACGGCCGGGTCGGTGCGGGCGTGTGCGGCGCATCGCTCGACGAGGGGGGGGTTGTGCGCGACCGCCCACGCGGAGACGGCGCGGGCGATGGTGCGCTCGGCGTGGGTCGGCTCGTCGAGGCGGTCGGCGAGGCGGTGCATGAACGCCGAGTGGTCGGTGATGGGGCGGCGTCCGAAGAGGCGGTCGGGCAGGCCGAGGCGGGCCGGGTGGCGTGCGAGCGCGCCGGCCGCGAGGGAGAGGTCGCGCACGGCGTCGGCGTCCGCACCGGCCAGCGGCGCGGGGGCGTCGATGGTGACGCCCTGAGTGTCGATACGGTGCGGGAAGACGGCGGCGAGCGAGGCCGTTTCCGGGGCGGCCCAGTCGAGGCGGGCGGCGTCGCGCCCGGCGCGCTCGTTGGTCACGATGCGCACCGGCCCCGTGCCGTGGCGCGAGACGACGGCGTCGAGCCGGTGACGGCGGCAGGCGGCCATGAGGTCGGGGGTGTCGCTCACGCGGAACCAGCGGACGCCGAAGGGGGGGGGATCGCGTGTGATGGCGGTCGCGTCGGCGTCGCTCAGGTCCAGACCGATCCGCAGGGGGCGCACCGGCCAGCGGATGCGGTCGTGGAGCGAGCAGAGGAGGGATTCGGCGTGGGCGGTTCGGAGGCGCTCGGCCGGCGCGGCCGCCAGCGAGGCGCGAAAGGTGAGCGAGATCGCCTCGCCCATGAGTGCGGCGGCGCGGGTGAGGAGTTCGGCGGAGAGCGAGAGGGAAACGGATGATCCGAGGGCGTTGGAGAGGTTGTGAGTTGGAGGAGTGGTAGCGGAAGGAGCCGCCACGGAGTGGCGGGGTAGCCAGGACGCCCGGCCGGCGGTCGAGAGTGTGAACGAGGTCCACGCGCAGGCGATGGCGATGGCGATCCAGAGTCCGACGGGCATGCCGAGGGAGAGTTCGGTGAGGTTCGGCACGCCGAGGAGGTGCGCGGTGGCGATGACGGCGCAGGACGTGAGGATGATGGCCCAGACCGGCGTCTGGGGCTGTCGCGGCGTCTGGTCTGCGGTGTGGTGGGGCATCCTGGCGGATGCATCGGCGAGGCCGGCTCGTGGTTTGAGTTGGAGATTGCGTGGCGTGCGTGCGGTGCGGTTATGGGTCTCTGCTCGGGGTTATCGCCGGTAGCCGAGGGGCTGCTCTGCCAGGCCGTACAACTCGCGGAGGATGGTCATACCGAGAAAGCCCGCGAAGGCAAGCGAGCCGAGGATGGCGGCCTCGCCGAGGTGGCCCGCGGCGAGCAGCCACGCGGTTGCGTAGAGAGTGAGCCAGAGCGCTCCGTAGCGTTGAATTTTTTCGGCGGCGCGAGGTCCGGCGCCGGCGATGCGGAGTTTTTTCCCTGCGATGAGAGCAAAGAGGAAGGCGAGAATGACCGGGGGAATGGCGACGGTGAGATCGAGCCAATCCGGCCACGGACCGCCTGTGAGGTCTTCGCGTCGCACCGGACCGATCCTCTCGATGCTCGAAGCCCTGCCCCACCCCACCACCAGGAGGACGACGGACCAGAAGACCCATCCGGCAACGGCGAGTGACACGGCCCTGCCGGAGATTGGCGGCACCTTCCTGGCCAGGGAGTGGGCGATGCCGCCGACGATCAGAGCGTGCGTCATCACGAGCCAGACAGGCCAGAGGAAGTGGAGGCCGATGTTCGGGACGAGCATGTGCCCGCCGTAGATGAGGCCGAGGACGACCAGACCGATCGCGGGGATGAACTTGGCGGCGACGTTGAAGAAGAGGATCGCCAGGGCGACGAGTAGCGTCATGAGCACCGCGTGCGGGCCGAAGATGGTCGAGCCGAGTACGGCGAGGATGAGGGTGCAGGCAATGGTCACAGCGGCGACGTCGAGCGAGACCTGACCTGAGGCGATGGGACGATCGGGACGGAGTGCGCGATCGCGTCGTGCGTCGAGGACGTCGTTGAGGCACGCGCCGAAGGCGTACAGCGCGACGGCCGAGAGCGCGCCGGCCATGAGGAGAAGCCACGCCGGTCGATCGACGATCGGCCCAGACGCCTGCTCCTCGGGGTTCGCCCGAGACCAGAGGATGACGAACCAGACATTCCCCACGGCCGCAAAGGCGGTCGTGACCCGCGTCAGGCGGAGGATCGGGCTGACGCGGCGGAGGAGCGACTCCATCGTGCGGGATGGTACGGCAGACGGCGGGATCGGGGGGCATACGATCGGCCGCCGATGGACACAGCGAGGAACAGCCTTGGCCCGCGTATCGCCGTGGTCGTCAGTCGCTACAACGCGACGGTGACGGAGCGGCTGGTGGACGGAGCGCTGGCGGCATTCGGACGCCGATTCCCGCGGGATGTCCCGCCGCCGGTGGTCGTGGAGGCGCCTGGGGCGTTCGAACTCGTCGTGCTGGCACGGCGTCTGGCAGGCGACTTCAGCGGCGTCGTCGCGCTCGGGTGCGTCATCCGCGGCGAGACCGAGCACGACCGTCACATCGCGTCGGCGGTGGCGAACGGCCTGGCCGCGATCTCGGTTGAAACGGGGGTGCCGGTCACCTTTGGCGTGCTGACGGTCGAGACGTCCGAGCAGGCGCTGGAACGGTCCGGCGGCTCGAAGGGGAACAAGGGTGCGGATGCGATGGACGCCCTGCTCGACGTACTCGAGGTGTTGCAGCAACTCGGGGCCGGCTCGGGCGGCGCTCGCATCGGCGCTGGGCGTGTGCCCGGCGACAAGGGCGGAGGTGCTTGATGGCGTCCGCACGCGACCTTCGCCGACTCACGCTTCTTGCGCTCTACCAGATCGACGCGCGTGGCGGGGGCGACCGCGAGCAGGTCCGCCTGTCGCTCGACGATTGCGGCACGCTCGTCGAGGAAGGTCCGGTCTTTGTCGATGCGCGCACGGTCTTCAGTGAAACGGAGCTGGACGCCGCGTTCGCATCGGCGTGCGCTGCGTATGAGGACCGCAAGCTGGCGGACGACGCGGTCGCCGAACTCGCGCCCGACTGGCCGACACACCGCCAGCCCGCGATCGACAGGGCGATCCTGCGGCTTGCGTATCACGAGATGGAAACCGGCGTGCCGCCGAAGGTCGCTGTGAACGAAGCTGTCGAACTCGCCAAGGCGTTCAGCACCGACCGCTCGCCGGCGTTTGTCAATGGAGTGCTGGACAGGTTGATGAAGAAGCGAGAAGGAGAAAGGGAGAAGGCCGAAGAAGGAGCCGGGAGGTAGCCGTCAGGAATGGGTTTGCTCAGGAGCGCCATCTCGAAGTTTCGCAAGGGGCTTGAGCGGACGCGTGAGTCGTTCGTCTCCGGGCTGCGATCCGTACTGCTGGGCAGGCGGCTGGACGAGGGTTTGATTCGGGAGATAGAGGCCCGGCTGATCCGCGGTGACGTCGGCGTGCGGACGACGCGGCGGCTCATCGACGGCATCCGCGAGGACTTTCGGGCGGGGAAGATGACGCGCGGCGAGGACGCCCTCGACTACCTCAAGCGTGAGATCGCCGCGATGTGGACCGAGGAGGACCGGCGACTCCGGTTCGCGCCGGCGGGGCAAGGGCCGACCGTCGTGCTCGTAACGGGCGTCAACGGCGTGGGCAAGACGACGAGCATCGCCAAACTGTGCGCCCTGCTGCGAGCGGACGGCAAACGCGTTCTTCTCGGCGCGTGCGACACATTTCGTGCCGGAGCGACTCGCCAGCTCGAAATCTGGGCCGAGCGTCTCGGCGTCGAGGTCGTCAAGGGCCAGCAGGGAGGCGACCCCGCGGCCGTCGCCTTCGACGCGTGCACCGCCGCCAAAGCGCGCGGAGTGGATGTGCTCATCCTCGACACCGCGGGGCGGCTGCACACGCAGGATCCGCTCATGCGACAGCTCGAGAAGATTCGGAAGGTCGTGGAGAAGCAGGTTCCTGGCGGGCCGCACGAGACGCTGTTGGTTCTCGATGCCACCAGCGGCCAGAACGCGCTGCGACAGGCCGAGGAGTTCACGCGCGCCGTGGGCGTTACGGGCATTTTCCTCGCCAAACTCGACGGGACGGCCAAGGGCGGCGTTGTCGTCGCGATCCGCGAGGCGACGGACGTGCCCGTCAAGTTCGTCGGCGTCGGCGAGACGCCGGAAGATGTGGAACCGTTCGAACCAACAGTGTTCGTTGAGGCGCTGTTCGCCGAATGAAACCGGTGCGGTGCTCCGGGTGGCTCTCCGTGCCTTTCAGTCCGTGGCGGGGTTGTCCCTGAGGCGATCCGCCCACCGCCGAAACCGATCCGCGATCGCCGGGTCGCGTGCCGTCGCGGCCAGCGCTTCGAGTCGTTCGACCGCCCTCGCATCGCCAAGAGTGACGAGCGCTTCTCCCGCGGCGTTGCGTGCCCGCATCTCGCGGTCTTCGAGCAGCGGCAGGATCGCGTTCAACGCGATGTCCGGGTCGTGCTTGCCCAATCGTCCGACGACGCCGATGGCAACGGCGCGCGTCCGGCTGAGTGTGCCCACGCGCGTGAACCGGACGGAGTGCGAGATCGCGTCCGGCTGGTCGAGATCCGCGAGCGCGCCGAGCGCGGCCTGACGCACCGTATCGTGCTGGGACTCGATCTCCAGCGCGGCCAGCAAGACGGGCAGGCGATCGACCGCGTTCATGCGAGCCAGCCCGCGGACGGCAGCTGCTCGAACACGAGAGCTGGCGTCGTGGAGGGCGGCGTGCGCGAGGCGATCGGCGACGGCGTCGCGTCCGAGGGGCGGTGCATCGCCCGAGGCACAGTCGGCCACCGCTGCCAGGACGGTCTCGCGGACGTAGGGGTCGTCGGGGTCGAGCGAGACGACGCGCCGTGCTGCGTCCGGGGCGCGCCTGGCAGCGAGCGCTCGCACGGCCTCTGAGCGCAGGTCGCGGTGGCGGGCGCGATCGGACGCAATCGCGTGCAGCGCGGTGGTGCCTGGTGCGTCGGTATCGAGGGTGCCGAGCGAGCGTACAGCGAGCACGCGCGATGCGTGTGTCGGTCCACGGAGCGCCTGCTCTACCAGCCACCCCGAGGGTGCATCCACGTCGATCGACGCCAGCACTTCGAGATTCGGGTCGATGGCGACCATGTCCGGCTCCGCGGCGAGGGGGATCGAGAGTGTCGCGGATCGTCCATCAACATGCAGGCGGCGCCAGTCGCCCTCGTTGCGAACCCGGATCAGCACGGGGAGATCGAAGACGAACGCGGGGTTGCGCTCGTCGATGTTCTGCATCTGCTCGACGTCGACGCGGAGTTCTGCCGCGGAGGAGTTCCACGTCGTGCGCACCCGAAGCCTGGGCACGCCGGGCCTGTAGCACCACTGATGGAAGAAGCGTTCGAGCGATTCGCCGGAGACTTCCTCGAGGATCTTGCGGAAGTCATCGGTCTCGGCGGTTCGCCCCTTGTAGCGGTCGACATAGAGGCCTACGGCACGGAAGAATGCGCCGTCGCCGAGCTTGCGTCGGAGCATGTGGAGCACGCTCGCGCCCTTCGGGTACGGGTTCGCGGCTCGGCGGAAGACGTCCCAAGGCTCGGTATATTCGCGGCTGACCATCGCGGGCTGGAGCGGCGCAACGGCGTTGTCGCGTGCGATCACCGCGTCGAAGCCGCCGAGGACGGAGGCGTCGTAGGCGTCGCGTCCTCTCGAGTGCTCGAACCAGAGTGCGGTCAGGTACGTCGCGAAACCCTCGTTGAGCCAGATGTGGTCCCACGAGTTGCAGGTGATGAGGTCTCCGAACCACTGGTGGGCGAGTTCGTGGGAGATCAACCCTTCGAGATCGTGGTCGATGAGCGCCTCGGGCGAGATGATGGCCGTGTCGAACATCGTGGTGGCGGCGGTGTTCTCCATGCCGCCCGCGCCGAAGTTCCAGACGACGAGTTGCGCGTAGCGGTCCCATGGATACGGCTCGTCGAAGAGACGCTCGAAGAGGGCGGTCATCTCCGCCGTGCGCCCGTAGGTGCCGCGCACGTCCGGGCCGCGCCCGGGCGGGACGTAGACCGGCATCGGCAGGCCCGGTCGTCCCACGTCAACCACGTCGAACTTGCCGACAACCAGCGAGACGAGGTAGTTGACGTGCGGCTTGTCCTGCAGCCAGTGGAAGGTGTCGTACCCGCGGAGCGATGATGCGCCCGAGGCATCAGTCACGCGCCGGACCGAGCGGCGTTGCGAGAGGAGCCGGCCGTTGGAACTCACGAGGAAGCCGGCGGGCACGGTTGCGATGATCTCGGTCTCCAGCCGCTCGTTCGGGAAGTCGTGGCACGGGAACCAGTAACTGTTCGTCTCGGGCTGTCCCTGGGTATGAATCTGCGGCGGCCGACCCGGCCATGCCGGCGACGACGGCGTCCAGAACAGCCCGTCGGGCGGATCGTTGATGACGTAGGTCGTTACGATTGTCGCTGGGACGTCGGGCGGCAGGGGCGGCGCGAGGGCAACTCGCAGATGTCGGCCGTCGTTGGTGAACCGGGCCGGGAAGCCGTTGACTGACACGGAGCGGATGTCCAGCAGCCTCGCGTCCAGACGCAGTTCTTCGAGCGGTTCCGCGATCGGCGTGATCGTCAGCGTTTGCGTCGCCTGCGCGACGGGAACATCCATGTCCTGGATGAAGAGTTCCAGCGTCATCCTGCCGTGGTCCGCCCACCGGTGCGGGGGGTAGTTCCGGCGGTCGCGCCCTGTTGCTTCGTCGAAGTGGCCCGAACGATCGCCGACGTGCTGGCGCCACGCCCACGATTCGAGTCGGCAGTGCAGGCAGTCGAGATCGCTCGCGACCGAAACAGATGCAAACAGCGCGACGAGCGGGGCGGCACGAACGTTCAATCGACGAGAAGTACGCATGGTCGCTCCGATTCCGATCAGCGGGCGGCGGCGGGTTGCGGGTGCGCGAGTTCGGCGACGGCGAGAACTTCGGGGTCGGCCGCCGCGAGCGCGGCGAGTGCACGCGGATCGTTCGAGGCGGCGAGGTGTTCGGCGGCCTGCACCTGCGCGGCGAAGGTCGGGCCGGATTCCAGTTGTCGCAGCCACCACGCGAAGGGCTTCGTGACCGCGTAGTCCGCCAGAACATGCAGCCCGGGATCCACGACTGCGTCTGCGGGACGTGCGTGCAGTTCGAACGCGGCTAGCGCAACGCGCTCGTCGGTGACGAGGTAGTAGTAGTCGCCTGAACCGTCGGGGAACGAGAGGTAGATCGGCAGCGTGACGGCATAGGCTGGGTTGTCGGCGTCGATGTGCTGGGCCTGCTCGGCTCGAACCGTCAGCGTGCCCGGTCCTTCGTCCGGCCCGGTCCAGGCGAGATCGACGTTGAATCGGGCGATTCCGGGGCGGTAGACCCACTGCTCGAAGAATCGTTCGAGCGATTGGCCGGAGACGTCTTCGAGGGCCTTGCGGAAGTCGTCGGTCTCGACCTCGCCGAAGCGGTGGCGCTTGATGTAGAGACGTACGCCTTCAAGGAAGATGGGGTCGCCGAGCCTCGCGCGCAGCATGTGGAGAACGCATGCGCCCTTGCCGTAGGGGTTGTCGAGTTTCATGAAGTTGGTTTCGGGGTCGATGTAGCGATTGCTGGCGAGCGCGGGCATGTCGGGCGCGGTCGCGCGGTTGCCGCCGCGTTGGCCGACGAACGAGCCGTGGATGGCTCGGTGGTAAGCGCGGCGCATGGCGGCGTCGGTCGCCTCCGGGGTTGCGCCTCGTGCGACGGCATCGATCCTCGCGGCCTCTTCCGCCCACAACGCCTCGCCCATGGACGCCCACCCCTCGTTGAGCCAGAGGTGCGCCCACGACTTGCAGGTGAGCAGGTTGCCGGTCCACTGATGGACGAGTTCGTGGGCGATGATGTCTTCGAGGGCGTCGCGCCCCGCGGCTGCTGCGAAGGCGTTGAAGGTGGATGCTGACGTGTTTTCCATCGCACCCGCCTGGAAGCCGCGGACGATTGTCTGGGCGTACTTGTCCCAGGGGTACGGCTCGTCGAAGTAGCGCTCGAAGAAGGCGACCATCTCGGGGGTGCGGGCGAAGGCGCGGGCCGCGTTTGTCGCGGTGCCGATTGGGGTGTAGACCGGCATGTCGAGGCCCGGGCGAGCGGATTGCGGCCCGCCGACCTCGACCACGTCGAACTTACCCACGACGATTGAGACGAGGTAGTTGGCGTGAGGCAGATCTTGTTTCCAGTGCCATCGCGTGCGACCGTCAGCCCTCTTCTGCCGGTCGATGAGCCTGCCGTTGGAGATGGTCTGGAAGTCGCTGTCCACGGTGACGACCAGTTCCGTCGCCAGGCGCTCGTTGGGCGAGTCGTGGCAGGGGAACCATCGGCGGGCATACTCCGGCTGCCCCTGGGTGTGCAGCATCGGGACTTCCTCGGAGGGGTTTGACGGCCGGCGCGTGGGCGGGGACCAGGTCAGGCCCGTGCCGTCGAAGCGCAACTGCTCGATGGCGTAGTCAACGACGACCTTGAAGGTCTCGCCGAGTTTGGCGGGAGGGGTGAGGGTGATTGTCAGCAGGTCGTCGGCATGGGTGAACGCCGCGGGGCGGGTCGCCGTGCCGCGTGCGACCGCGACGCTGTCGATCCGCAGGCCCTCGGCGTTCAGGACGAGGGTGCCTCGCTCACGGCCGAGGGGCGTGACGGTCAGCGTCACCCGCCCGGTCGCGGTCGGCTGGTTCACGACGTCCGGCAGGTCGAGTTCGAGGAGCATGTGGAGGTGGTCGAAGTGGCGGTCGGGCGGCCAGGCCGAGAGGTCGCGCCCCGTCGCCGGATCGAAGACACTCCCTGGCGTCTCCTGAGCGGTCGCGACCGCGGGAACCAGAGCGACCAGCAGGAGGATCACAAAGAGGGGAAAGCGGGATGGGCGGATCATGGAGGTCTCCAGAAGGGCGGCTCGCAAGGGTACTGCCGGGTCGGGCTTGTTGCGGCGTCCGGGCATGGTACGATGTGTCATGCCCCCATCACCAGACCCCAGGCCGGGCGCCGGCGCGAGCAGGCGTGGCGGCGTCGGCACGGGCCGGCGTGAGCCGATCGACGCCACGGAACTTCTCGCCTCGGTCGCCGACACGTCCACCTACACCGAGTTCTACTCGCCGGTCCCCGACGGCTACCGCAAGGGCTGGCACAAGTACGTCGCCGTCGTCGGCACGGTGATGAGCGGGCTTGGGAAGGGCATCTTCTCGTCCAGCGTCGCCAAGATGCTCAAGGACAAGGGCCTCGTCGTCGCCCCGATCAAGATGGAGGGCTACCTCAACATCGATTCCGGCACACTGAACCCGTACCGCCACGGCGAAGTCTTCGTCCTCGACGACGGCACCGAGTGCGACATGGACCTGGGCACCTACGAACGGATGCTCGACCAGGATCTGAGCACCTGGAACTTCACGACCTCCGGCCGCATCTTCGCCGAGATTCTCGACCGCGAGCGGCACGGCATGTACCTCGGGCGCGACGTGCAGATGATCCCGCACGTCACCGGCGAGGTGAAGCGAAAACTGCGCGAACTCGCCATCCGCGGCGACGGTCAGAAGCCGGCCGACGTCGTCTTCGTCGAGGTCGGCGGCACAGTCGGCGACTACGAGAACGGGTTTTACATCGAGGCCCTGCGCGAACTGGCGTTCGAGGAGGGGCCGGGTTCGGTCTGCTTCGTTGCGCTGACGTACGTGATCGAGCCGAAGGCGCTGGGCGAGCAGAAGTCCAAGGCCGCCCAACTGGGCATCAAGCGGCTGCTCGAGGCGGGCATCCAGCCGCACATGATCGCTTGCCGGGCGACGAACCCGGTGCAGCCGACGGTGCTGGAAAAGATCGCGATGTTCTCGAACGTGCCGCTGCGGCGTGTTTTTTCGATGCACGACCGGCCGAGCATCTACACGATCCCTGACGAGCTGCGAGCCGAGGGGCTGGACCGGGAGGTGCTCACACTTCTGGGCCTGCACGAGCGGGTGGACGCCGTGAAGGAGGATCGCGCCCGCGAGCGATGGTCCCGTTTCATCACACGGCTGACCACGCCGCACACTCGCAAGGTGACAATCGGCGTGACGGGCAAGTACGCCCAGCTGCGCGACGCTTATGCCTCGATCGAGAAGGCGCTGGAGCACTGCTCGGCGCACCTGCGCTGCGAGATCGAGCAGCGGTGGATTGAAACGACGGAGGTTACCGACCAGAACGTCGCCGACCGGCTTTCGGGTGTTGACGCCGTGATCGTGCCCGGCGGATTCGGCAGCCGCGGCGTCGAGGGCAAGATCGCCTGTGTGCGTCATTGCCGCGAGGGCGGCGTGCCGTACCTCGGTATTTGCCTGGGCTTCCAGGTGGCCGTCATCGAGTTCGCGCGGAACGTGCTGCGCTGGCCGGATGCGTCGAGCGCGGAGTTCGACCCTGAATGCCCCACGCCCGTCATCAGCGAGTTGCCCGAGCAGAAGAAGATCGAGGGTCTCGGCGGCACGATGCGGCTCGGGGCGCAGGACGTGCTGATCGCCCCGGACACGCTGGCCGCGTTCCTGTTCCGGGAGCGGATGAGCAGCGGCACGGTCCGCGAGCGGTTCCGCCACCGCTACGAGGTTGACCCCACGTACATCGAGCGGCTGGAAGCGGGCGGTCTGGTCTTCTCCGGCCGACACCCGTCGCAGCCGATCATGCAGGTGCTCGAACTGCCGAGCGCCCGGCCGGAGGGCGTCGCGGAGGATGAGCCGAGAGCGCGGGCCGTGCATCCCTTTTTCGTCGGAGCGCAGTTCCATCCCGAGTTGACGAGCCGGCCGCTCCGCCCGCAACCGCTCTTCATGGGGCTGGTGGCGGCCGCCATCCGCCGCCGCTACGAGCGCGACGGCGAGGAATGGCGGCGCGTCGCGGCCGACGGCGACGTGACTCGGTGGCTGCTTGGCGCTGGCACCCGCAGACAGACGGTTTGAACCTCGTTCGGCCGATCGTCGCGTGGGGGGAGGATCAGCCGGCACGGCGTGAGAGCCAGTCTGCGGCGTCGAGCAGAATGACCGCGGATAGACGGTCGGGGCGCGCGAACGCGACCATCGAGTTATGCACGAGTGTGCCGACGTGGGCACGGGCGTCTGGATCGCCGGTGCGGTGCGTGAGGTCGGCAAAGACGTGGACAGCCCACGGGCGGTTCGTGGCGTTGTCGGGCTGGAGTTCCGCGAGGTGCCAACGGGCGGCAGACTCGACTCGGGCAGCGAGGCGCGATCGCCCAGGACGGAGTGCGTGCCACGAGAGCGCGTGCAGCGCGGCCAGTTCTCCTTCGGACCAGACCTCCACGCCGAGGCGGCGGAGCGAAGGCACGAGCGGGCCGTCGGCGGCCTCGATCAGCGAGGAAGGATCGAGGGAGTCGTCGTGCAGCGACCACCAGAGCGCGGCGTCAGGGTGGAGACCGAAGGGTGTATGGCCCGGTTCGACGCCGAGCAGGCGAGCGAGAAGCGGAGCGTCGGTGGCTCGCCTGTGCCCGAGTTCGTCCCGAAAGTTAGCAACGGCCAGAACTCGGTCGGAGTGTGGAGCGGCCGGATCGAGGTCGGAGAGGACAGGGGTGGCGAGGCGGCGCAGGTCAGCGACGATCGCAACGAGGGGAGACACCGGTGTCGTTCGGTCGCCGTTCACCGCGAGATGCTACCGGGCCGCGTCCCTTCCGGGGCAAGGGTCTGGAATCGGGACCTGGGCATGGGTTAGACTGCGGCCGATGTCGCTGCTGCGTACCGAGCGTGTGCGTTGGACGCTTGTGCGGAGGTGTCGGCGCTGCGGGCACGACGGCCCGGACGTGCAGGGAGATCGAGCGGGCTTGGTGTACGAATGCCCCGCGTGCGGCGAAGACCTGTACGCCCGACCTGCGATGAGTTACGCGGAGATGGAAGGGTTCGTCGCCGCGGCCGTTGGGCTTGAGCGAGGTCACGTGTCGCGCGGGCGGCGTGCTCTTCGGCGTGTGACCGCGTTGATCCGCCGCGTGTTCAGGCGAGGATGACTTCGACGCGAGGTTCCTGCTGCGGCGCGGGGTTCGACCAGCCAACCACTGCACGGATCTGTCGCCGCGCGCCGAATCGCGCGTGGCCTGGGTTGTCGCGCGGACGGAGTGCGGCGCGTGACGGATGCCAGAGATGAAACGCGATGATCTCGGCGACCGCGATGGCGACGCGCGGCGGTGGTCTGAGCGCGTGGAGCCGCCGACCAAGGTCGTCGTCCTCGTAGCCGTAGGCGGTGAACTGTTCGTCGAAGGCGTTGACTTGCCGGAGCGACGCGATCGAAGCCGCGGCGTGGCATGAAATGAGTTTGGGCTTGTGGCGTTTGACAGGGCACAACGGTCCCGGCAGCAACCGGCGCAACCGGAGCTGCCTCTCATACTTGCGGTGGCGTGCGCGCAACGACGCCCGCTGGGCCGGTGTCAGAAGGGAAGCGGTGCTGAACGACGGGGTGAGGATCGCGTGAGCCTCGATGTCAGCCGTCTCGGCTTCGTCGAGGTTCGCGCGGAAGCCGATGACCAGTCCATGTCCGGAGACCGCGAGTGCATGGTGCTGTGCGCACGCGGTCTCGCTGAGCATCATGTCGCCGTCGATGAAGAGGGCTTGGTCGCGGTCGCTCAGTTCGCCCGCCGCGCCGAGCGCGCGGAGCGCGTTGTTGCGGACCTGGGCGGGTCTCGCCTCTCGCTGATGTGGCCTCTGAACAACCCGCACGGACGGGACGGGTTGTGACCTTGCGCGAAGACAACCGGCGACGCGAGGCCAGACGTCCCGCATCAGTTCGGGGATCGCCGGATCGTCGGTGTCGCAGGAGACGGTGACGGTGTCCGGGGGGCGTGTCTGGTTCGCGAGA
>JAHCJE010000052.1 GCA_026128865.1 Phycisphaeraceae bacterium
CCCCCGCCCGGGCGATCCGAGAACGGGGAGGGGGGACGTGCGGGGCTTGCGCTGGTCATGGTGGTTCACCTTCGCCGCTCTCGACAGGGCGGCCCGAGTCATACGCGAACGGTTCTCGAACGGTTCGATGGTCCGAGAACCCTAGTCCTTCACCCACTCGACAAGGTCCTGCAGTTCTCTCTGATACTGATCGTTCAGGACGAGGCCACGCTCAAGCGCGGTTTGCAGCTCTTCGACAAGGGCTTTCGCGCCGGGCTTGTCCCCGACGTCCAGTCGTGCCGCCGCCAGGTGGATCGTGATCGCCGCCATCGAGGAGGTGCCCCGAGCGACCTGCCGAGCATGCTCAAGTGTCTCGATCGCTTCCTCAGCACGTCCGAGGGCAAGCAGCGTCATACCCAGCGTGTCGAGGACGTCAGCGTTCGTGGGGACGGCCGAGACCGCTTCCTGCGCGTACGGGAGGGCATCTCCTGGACGGTTCAAGTGCTTGGCCAGTGTGAACGCGATGTTGTTCTTCACCTGCCAGTTGCCCGGGTCCATCCGCAGCGACTGCTCCCAGATCGCGATTGCTTCGTCGTACCGGCCGATCTCGTACAGAGTGCCTGCCTTCGCCCGGTAGGCCGCGAAGCGAATCTGCGGTTCCGGGTTCCGGCTCAGCAGCGCGTCCACCAGCCGTAATCCCTCGTTCGCCTGCTTCGGGTCCGAGAGAACGACCCTGGCGCGGAAGAGCGTGGCCCAGTCGAGCATGCCCGTCTGCCTCGCCACCTCATCGAGCAGGCTGAGCAGGTCGGCGTCGTTCTTGAAGATCGTTCGTACGTTGCCGAACCACGTCACCATCAGGTCGGGCTGCTGCTGGAGGAGCGTGATCGAGCGAAGCGCATCGCGCCTTGCCACGCCGATCTGCGCACGTTCGGCGAACACGCGGGCACGAGCGAGGAGCAGCCCGGGATCGTTCTCCACCAGCCCTCGGTGCTCGTTCAGGACAGCCTCGGCCTCAGCCAGCGCAGGCGGCTGCTGAGCGAGAAGGATCTCGAGCAAGCGCTGAGCCAGCACTGGCTCGCCCGTTCGCGAGAGAGCAACGCGGTACATCTGGGCGGCCGGAGCGAGCACGTTGTGACCGACGAACAACTCGGCCGTCTGCACGCGGAGATGCAGGTCGTTGGGGCGAGCTCGGAACGCCTCGTCAGCAACGCTCAGAGCATCCTCGTTACGGCCCATCCGCAGCAGCTCACGGATCAGCGAGGAACGGAGCTCGTCCTGCGAAGGATTGAGCCGGACCGCGGCCCGGAGGTCGCGCAGCGCCTCGTCGCTCATCCCCATCTCCATCAGGATCTGCGCCCGCACGCGCAGACCCTGCCAGAAATCCGGACGCAACTGAAGGGCGCGGTCAAGGTCCGCGATCGCGTCGCGACGGAGTGTCGGCTCGAGAGCCAACGCCTGCGCTCGCTTGAGGTACACCATCGGATCATCGGGCCACCGTGAGACCGCCCGTTCGAGCAGCTGACGAGCCTGCGCCGCCTGCCCGCGTCCGATGAACGCCTCGGCGCGCAGCAACGCCGCCTGAACGTCGCTCTCAGCGTTGGCAAGCGCTGCCAGGGCGGACTCCGCCTCAGCGTGGCGCCCCGTGCGGATCAGCGCCTCGGCATACCGCTTCCGGTACGTGCCGGTCGCGTCGTCCGCGCCGGAGTCAAGCACGCGTTTGAACGCCTGCACGGCCTGCTCGTTCCGCCCGGAGAGGAGGAGCGTGTTCGCAAGAGCCTTGTCGGCCTCCATCCCGGTGGGGGACTGGTGTTCCCTCGCTTGCTCGAACGCACGCAGCGCAACGTCGGTCTGCCCTCGCTGCATCATGAACTGGCCAAGCGCGAGATACCCGCTCAGGCGTCCCTCCGGCGGCTGATCGATCAGATAGTCAACGAACACACGCCGCGCGCTCTCCATGTTTCCCTGCTCTGCGTACCAGCGAGCGTCCAGCATCACGGCCGCCCGGTCCTCAGCGTCGCGACGCAGGATGTCGATCAGCTTGCGGGCGTCTTCCCAGCGTCCGGAGTCGATGTACAGGGATGCCAGAGAGTGCATCGTCCGCCGATCGTCGGGCCGAAGGCGGTGCAACCGTTCCCTTCGCTCGAGCGCGGTGTTGCGATTCCCGACGGCCGCCTCAAGATCGAGCAGAATGTCAGTGAAGTCGTCGTTCCCGCGAGCCAGAGGTTCGGCCCGCCGAGCCGTCTCCAGAGCCTGGGAAAGCCGCTCCAGTTGCACCATGACGCGCAGTTGTTCGACGATGATGCCGACGTCGTTCGGTCGAATCTCCAGGGCACGAGCGTAGGACGACAGCGCGGCCATCCCGTTCCCGTTCGCCAGCTGCTGACGGGCGAGCAGACGCCACACCCCGGCGTTCATCGGATCGCGCCGCGTCGCTTCGGTCAGCGTTGCCGCGGCCACGTCACCGCGGCCTTCCAGCGACTCCAACCGGGCACGGAAGGTCAGGCCGCCCGCACGATCCGCGTCAAGCCGCGTCGCAACGTCCGCGAGGCGGCGTGCCTCGGCGAGATTCGACGCGGAGACAGCACGCATGAACTGCATCTCGACGACACCCGGATCCTCTGGCGCGATAGCCACTGCCTGACGAAGCTCGCTCTCCGCTTCGGCCGTTCGTCCGTGGGAGTTGTACAGCTGATACAGCGCGAGGTGTTTTCTCGCGGGCGTACGATCCGACTGTGCGATCAGATTCGCCATCATGACGACCGGATCGTCCGAAGACATCGCCGCAGCCATCCTCTGCAGCGTGGCGTCGTCCGGGTGCTGTGCCAGCGATTGCTCGACGATCGCGCGAGCGCCAGAGATGTCACCCTCGCCGATGCGTAAGCGAGCCAGGTCAACACTGAGCATGGGGTGCGGCCCGTGCTTCTCGATCGCCGCCACCAGCACCGCCATCGCCGCCGCCGCGTCGGGTGGGCGTGACGAAGTGCCCTCATAGAGTTGTCCTGCGAGAATGTACGCAGCCTCAACGGGGTCGTCGGAACGCCTGATCCCGATCTGCTTCTCAAGGGAGTCGATCCGCTCCGCCACCGCCTCATTCCCCGGCGCGATGGTGTTGTAGCGCTTGTACAGTTCGAGTGAACGCTCGTTGTTCCGCAGTTCACGCTCGACGTCTGCAAGCATGAGCAGCCCGTTGGGCGTGTCCGGGGCGATCTCCAGCAGCCGCTCCAGCCGTTGCTTGACGACGCCGGGCTGATTCAACTCTCGCGCGGTCAGCGCGGAGAACCACAGCGCATCGGGATCCGACGACGCGGTCAAGTCGTTGTAGCGATGGAGCAGGGGCTGTGCCGCCGCGTAGTCCCGCTCGATCATCCGGGCCTTGATGTCGAGCATCATCAACGCGGGCGAATCGTCGGGAACCTGTGCCGCGAAGGCGGCTCTGCGCTCCGCCACACGCTTCGCCCAGCGTTCCCGACTCTCGTCGTCCTGAGCGAGTTCCATCGCGCGCAGACTCACGGCTGCCTGACCGTGCAGGGCTTCGAGCTTGCGAGAGTGCCGGGTGAATCCTTCGAACGTTACCGGCAGCGCAGGCAGGTCCACGACAGCCTGGTAGGTCGCCAGGGCCGAGTCGAACTCGTTGCGGCCCGTCAGGAGGGCAGCACGCAACATCAACAGGTCCGCGCTCGAGGGCTTGGCGGTCAACGCGCGATCCAAGAGCCGCTCTGTCCTCTGCGCACCGCCCTCGGGGTCGCACGCCAGCTCCAGCCGCCGCAGCCGGTCAAGGGTGCGCCAGTCAAGATCCCCGGCGGGGATCATCTCTGCTTCCTCGAAGATGGCCTCCATCTCGAGCGCCAGATCACCAGCCACGTCAGCGGCGGTGAGCCCCGCGAGTCGCCCGGTCGCGCGAGATGCGGCGTCTCTCGCTTGCACGAGTCGGACCTGCGCATGCATCACCTGACCGCTCGTGCGTGCGGCCGTTGCGTCACCGGCGTGGCTCAGGAACTCGTCCAGGATTTCCAGCGCTCTGGCCTCGTGCCCGGGCGCAAGGTCCGCCCGCCCGCGCTCTCTGACCTTCCTCGCGTCTTCCAGCGAGATCAGTGCGAGAGCCTCGGCAGCGTCGAAGTCGTCGGGGTCTGCTTCGAGCGCGGCCATCAGGTCCGCTCGCGCCACCTCGATCTGGTCGTCGGAGGGCAACCCGCCCGCAGTGAGCTGCCGAACGATCGGAATCGCGCGGTAGCGCTTCAGCCACTCCCACGACACGTCGCCGGGACGCATCGCCTGATGGTGCTTGATGAACGTCTCGGCCTCGCTCGCCAGCATCTCGTATCCCTGCCGGCTGTACGGCGAGAACATCAGCTGCTGGTATAGCAGCTCCAGGTAATCCCGCTGTGCCTCGGTATCGTTCAGGTCTGACAGGGCCAGCTGCCGGTGAAGCCCGCGGTAGTTGACGTGGTATTCATTCTCGAACTCGCGCCGTGTTGCCGGAACCCACTTCTCCAGGGCGGTACGCCACTTGCGGAGCCACTCCGCGTTGAACTGGTCGCGGTTTACCGCGCGGCTGTAGTAGTTCTCCGCTGCGGCGTAGTCGCCCTCGGCCATCTTCGCATCGCCAAGCCGGATGAAGTCTTCGCCCGACTTGAAGATGATCAGTGCGGCGAGTGTTCCCACGCCGCCTGCGACCGCCACAAGCACGATCGAGAGCAGCACGACGAACTTCACGTTGACGCGGCCTGCCATGGTCCACCTCTTGCACGCGCGATCGAGCTCGCGCCCCGCTCAGCCCCCCGCTCCCGGAGATCCGGCCCGACGCGGATTATCGGCCGGATACTCGCCCGTCTGGACCGAAACCCAGTCGGGCACGCACAACATCAAGTCACCGAACAACTCGCCCAGCAGGCTCGCCGCCGCTGCCGCGAGTTCCTCCGCCGACTCTGCCGAGGAGGAGTTCACCTGCACCTTCAGGTAATACGCGTAATCGTCATCGAGATTGAACGCCAAGAGCCGGACCCCCTCAGCGCTCGAGACCCACCCGCCGTTCGCGATGAAAAAATAGCCCGCGAACAGCCGGTGATCGCCGGGGAGCGAGTATTCACTCACCCGGAGCGAGAGGCCTTCCGCGTTTCGCGGGAGCCGAACCCGCCGGCTGTCCGACGCGCGAACGCGGTAGATCGGGCCGAGGTGTTCCGGCACGTCCGGGTCGAGCGTCCAGTTCGAGGTGTCGAGCGGGAGCGGGATGGTCCTCGCCCCCTTGGTCATCTGCAACCCGCCACCCACGAAGCAGCGCTCGGGCACGTGCGGCACCGTGTCGATCATCCCCGTGTAGTACGCAACGTGCAGTTCGATTTCCTTTCGACGGCGAGGATCGGCCGGGTCTCGCTCGGCGTACAGGCGCGTCAGATAGTTGTCGGTCCCGAGGGTACTCTCCACTTCCACGGATTCAACGCGATCCGCAGCGATCCGCACCCACGAAGCGGTTTCCAGGGGCAGCGAACCGAGCGTGCGTCCGTCGGCCGGATGGATCGGCAGTTTTCGCAGGTGCAATCCGAGATACGAGATCATCGCGTGCAGTGAAGCGGCCCCCGTGCCGAGCAGGACCGCGCAGAGCAGCGCGGTAGCCGTCACACTCCGGTACGAACCGATGCCGCGTTGCCCGGTCATGCCGCTCATGCCGCCGCTCCTTCGGGCTCGCGCACCGTTCTGCGCAACGCCCAGACCATGCCGAGGAACAGCCCGAGCGATGGCACGAGCAGGATCGTGCCGATCAACGTGTGCGCGTCTCCCGTCGCGAGGTTGGGGTCGATCAGTGTGAGGATGCCGAGCACCGCGACCCGAACGACGTTCATGAGCACGGCCACAGGACCCGCCAGGAGCACGACCGCAACACGCTGCCACCACTCCCTGCAACTGAGCAACGCCACCGCTGCTGCGAGGGCGAAGAACGCGATCAGCATCCGCATCCCGGAGCAGGCTTCCGCCACGTTGAGCGGCTTGAGTTCGCGTCCGGCGGACGTGATCATCGTCAGCGTGTTACCGTCGATGTCTGCCTTGAATCCGAAGATCGCCCCCACGATGTTCAGCAGGATCCAACTCCCCTTCGCCGCGATGATCTGCAGCGGGAACGTCAGCCGGATCATGATCTGCTCGGAGACCGTGATGCCGAAGATCAGGAACGCGATAGGCAGGAACGCCCACCGCATCACCCCAGGTCCGAACACGAACAGCACGGTCCCGAACAGCGTCAGGAGCGCGGACAGGCCTTGGAGCATGTGGTTCGGCATCTGCACGAGGAAGAAGACGTAGCACACCATGCCCGTCAGCATCGCCGCGAGTCCGGCGGGGAAGGGCGTGACCGGAGCGGTTGCGATCTGGTGCCGGGCACGCCACAGCATGTATCCGCTGATCAGCGGCACAACGAACGCGTGTCCCCAGTCTTCGAGATGGTTCCAGCTCATCAGCCCCTGCCGCGCAAACCACGCTTGAAACAGGGCGATAAAGGCGACGCCCGCCAACCCTGCCGACGCCACGCAGTCGGGGCGCGTCCACCACGCACGCGCTGGATCCGCGCCTTGCGCCGCGGCCGGGATGTGCTCGGAGGCGGTGCTCATCGGGTCGTACGGCCGTTCGCTCGGGTACTACGCCCGGGCGGGGGCGGGGTTCGCGACGAGGCCCGCGCTCGGGATCGGGTCAGTTCGTGCGTCGGACGGGCGGCGGACCGAACACGTCATTGCCAAAGTTGCGGTCGAGCACGAAGCCGAACCCGTAGGAGGCACGGAAACCGTTCCGCACGACCGCCAACGGGAGCGCCCAGAAGTTTGTTCCCACATTGATCCGATCGTCGGGCTTCAGGAAGACGTCGGGCTGTGTCCCCTCGTTGATCGCACGATAGTTCAGCTGGATCGTCGCCTGGCGATCCGGGCCGACCATCCGCGTGACGTCCACACGCTCTGGGATCGCGATCGGGCTGAGACCACCCGCGGCGTCTATGGCGCGGATCAGCGTGATCCGGCCGGACATGGGTAGGTTGTAGACGCCGGGCCGCTGCACCTGGCCGGCGAGGTAGATCTCCCCGCGATCCGGGAACGGGACACGGATCACGTCACCCGGCCGGATGATGATGTTGTAACGGGCGTCGCCGTTGAGCAGCGGCTTGACGGGCACGCGGATGGTCCGCTGCGTGACCAGGGTCTCGTTCCCTGTGCCGTTCGAGGGGGCTGCGGGTTGCATGCCCGCCGAGCGGACCTGGACCCATTGGCCGTTGAGGAAAAGCCACGACGTGCCGTCTGCGCCGGCCTGCGGCATGGTCGCTCGTGCCGGCGCGGGCGTCGAGTCCACCAGGTCAACGGGAGGCCGGTCGCTCTGAGGCTGCTGGCGAGGTCCCACCGACGCGGGAGCACGGCCGGCCGAAGTCGCGCCCGGCGAGCCGCCGGTGCCTGTCAACTCGTCGATCAGGTCGATCAGGCCCGCCCCGTTCTGCACGGGTGCTCTCGGCACGTTGGGTGTCGAGGGGGGCGTGGAACTCGGGGACGTCAGCGGCGCCTGGCGGATCACGTAGATGTACGGCGCGGTCTCCGCGAATCCCCCGGCTGCCGTCAACGCGTCGAGGAGTCGGTGCTCAGAGTCCGGCACAAGGTACGGCCCCGGGCCGTTCACGGCGCCCAGGACATTGAACGATTTCTGCCTCGGCGAAGCGACAGTGACCTGCACGAGTGGATTGCGAACAAGGCGCGAAGCCGCTTCCTCGAGCCGCGCGCGCACCTCGGGCACGGTCATACCGCTCACGAAGATCGCCCCGAGCTGGGGAATGTCCACATAGCCGCGGCTGTCCACGAGCAGCAGGTACTGCTCGCGCTGGTTCTCGATGACAAGATCGAAGGCGATGACGTCCAGGGCGTCCCCCGGTCCGACGCGATACTCCCCGATCTCGGGCACGAGATCGGCAGCCGTCACGTCGCTGAACTCGACGAAGCCCTCGTCCACGTCCTCAATGCTGGCCAGACGCTCCAGGATGGGCACGACGGTCGGCGTCGCTTCCCATCGACCGACCACGCTCGGGTCGAGGTAGTTGTCGAGCGAACACCCCGTGAACACGCCGCACACGGACCCGGCGAACAACACAAGGGCGAGCGCACGCCCGGAGGAACGGCGAGCGATTGACCTGGGGGACGTTCTCACACTCACGCTCCTTGACCATTCCCCGCGGACGCCGCGGGAATCGGAGGACGACACTCGACCCACCCCGATGCTGCCTCGCGGCTGATGCGGGGAAACCTAGGGCCTGCCGACGGGGTGTCAAACGATCCAAACCGTCGTCAGGTTCGCGGACCCGAACGAATCGTCCGTGCCACACCGGAGGATCGACCGAAAAGGTGGGGTCGGTTGAACCGGCCTTCCCGTTTCGGAACGGCTTTCGGCCCATCGCGGCCCTGATTATTGGCCAGCCGTACCTTCCAGGGCGTTCCCTGTTCGGGTACGACCTCAACCTACACTCTCCCGCCATGTCTCTGCAGGACGCGACCACCTCGCCGCACGACGCTCCAGCCCGCCACCCCAGGCCACCAGGCGGCGACCCGCTCAGGACCCTTGACCGTCCCTTGTTCAGCCTGACGGGCATGGTTCTCAACAACTCGTCCCGGCAGACGATTGCCCCCAAACGCAAGCCGCCGTGGCTCCGTGCCAAGGTGCCCGGGGGTGAAGGGTATCAGCGCCTCCGGGGGATTCTGACAGAGCACCGGCTGCACACCGTCTGCGAGGAGGCCGGTTGCCCCAACATGGGGGAGTGCTGGGCGCGAGGTGTCGCCACCATCATGATCCTCGGGGACACCTGCACTCGAGCCTGCGGATTCTGCAACGTCAAGACCGGTCGCCCGGCTGCCATCGACGACGACGAGCCGCGTCGCGTCGCGGAGAGCCTGGCGCTCATGGGCCTCCGCCATGTCGTCATCACCAGCGTCAATCGCGACGAACTTCCGGACGGTGGAGCCGGCATCTGGGCCGAGACGATTAGCCGCGTCCGTGAGGCTTGTCCCGACATGTCCGTCGAGGTGCTCATCCCGGACTTTGAGGGCAACTGGGCCGCTCTCCAGATGGTCATCGATGCCAAACCCCACATCGTCAACCACAATCTTGAGTGCGTCCGTCGCATGTACCCGGCCGTGCGCCCCAGCGCGAAGTTCGACCGCTCGATCGAGCTTCTCCGGCGCGTGAAGGAGCAGGGTGGCGTTGCGAAGACCGGTATCATGGTCGGCATCGGTGAACGCGACGAAGAAGTGCTCGCCCTCATCGACGAGGTCCAAGCCGCAACCCGTGTATCACGTATGCCTCACGATCCCACTCTGCCACGCAATCACGGGGTTTCACCCTCGCGTTCCGATTCCTGCGACATTCTGACCATCGGGCAATACCTCCAGCCGACCCGGAATCACCTCCCGATAGATCGGTGGGTTACCCCTGATCAGTTTGCCTACTTCAAGACCGAGGGCCTCAGGCGGGGCTTCAAGGTGGTCGAGAGCGGCCCGCTCGTCCGGTCCAGTTACCACGCCGACCATCAGGCGGATGTACTCAGCACGATCGGTCACGAACGAGACCGTAATCAGCCCTCAAACACCCTCTAGATCGCGCCGGTTCGGCCCGTGTTCCATCTTCTTCTATACCCCGTCAACGCCGGTCTTCTCGCTCACCGGGCTGAACAAGTCGAGGATCACGCATTCCTCGAGCGCGCGGCAGCCGTGCGGGACGTTGGACGGAAGCACCAGGGTCTGGCCCGCGCGTACCACGACGGTCCGGAGCACGCCGTCTTCAATCAGGTCGAACTCGGCCAGTCCCCGGAGCATGACCACGATCTGCTCGTTGCCGTGATGGTGAACGGGAACCTCGAATCCAGGCGAGAGTACCACCTCAGAGATCATCATGCGCTCGCCGATCACGCGTCGCCGGGCGATGAGCGGAAGAGGGTGGTCCTGCTCCAGATCGGACATCGTGACGACGACCGCTCGTGTCATGGTTCCAGACTCCTTGATGCAAAGCGAGACCGGTAGCCCATCTCCGGAAGTGGCAAGACTCCCCGCCAGAACTTCCACGCCGACGGTTGGCCACGTGTGTCAACAACATCGCACTGTGCACCGCAAGGACATGGTACAGAATCGTCTTGAACCACTCCCTACCCATCGGGTAGGATTACGCTCTCGCCCGAACCCCGTGCAGGAGGCATCGTGGACCAGGCGACGGTCAGTCAACTCGTCAAGGCCATTGAGGCGAAGGATCTCTCCACCGCCGCCCACACTTGGCGCGTCGTGCTCTACTCCCGTGCCATGCTCGAGGCCGTCGGCGCGGACAACGCCACAATCCGCGCCGTCACCCAGGGTGCGGCCCTCCATGACGTCGGCAAGATCGACATCCCCTCCGCCATCCTCACCAAGCCCGAGCGCCTCACGCCGGAGGAGTTTGCCGTTATCCAGCAGCATCCCGTGACCGGCTACGCACGCATGGTCGCCATGGACGTCGAGGACGAGCACATCCTCGACCTCATCCGCTTTCACCACGAACGCTGGGACGGTCTCGGCTACCCCTACGGCCTCAAGGACGGCGAGATCCCGCTCGTCGCACGCTACTTCGCCGTCATCGACGCATTCGACGCCATGACCAGCGTTCGGCCCTACCGCCACGAAGTCGGCGAGAAGGCCGCCGCGAACGCCCTCATCGAACTCCGCAACGGCGCGGGCACCCGCTACGACCCCGACGCCGTCGGCCTCTTCGCCGATCTCTTCGAGCGCGGCAGCCTCACTTGGATTCTCAACTACTTCAACGACGGCACACCGATCCCGGACTTCACGCCCGACGAGTCCGCCGTTGCCCTGATCGGGCCTTAGGCATTCCTCCACCCAGGGTTATCCGAAGCGAGTGCTCACGCGCCATCGACGTGCATCGCCCACTCCACCTCAAATGTCCTCCCCGGCTCCAGCACGCGCACGCCCGTCTCTTCCCAGCCCTGCTCCAGCAGGTTGAACCCGTCGTTCACCATGCTCACCGGCTCTGCACAGAAGAAGGGCAGCGGCCTTCCTCCCGCGTCGTGACCCGCGTAGATGACCGTGTGGTCAAGCCCAGGCGAGCAGTCAAATACCACTCTTACGCCGCTCGCGGGCCACTCGATCATGGCCCCGTCCAGCGATCCCGCGAAGACGTCGTCGAGAAACTCACTTCCCAGCGCCGTGCCGTCGCACAATCGTCTCACCACCCCGTCCCGCGTCGCCTGCCCGACCGGCAGCATCCCTCGGCACGGGTAACGTCCGCGCAGCCCCCGCGGCGAATCAGGCCCGAATGCACGACAGGCGACTACGACCGCGTCCCGCTCGTCCCACATCCGCCGCGGGAAGAACGGATGAAATCCCAGGCCGATCGGCGCAGGCCCCTCTGCCCCGGCGTCGATGGTCACACCGAGCGATGCCCGGTAGACCGACCCCTCCAGTTCATACCGCGCCAGGCACGAGAACGCCGCCGGATACCCGGACGGCGCATGATCCCGGCTGTCGAACCCCAGCCGCACCGACATCGGCGACCGGTCGAGGATGCGCCACGGCTTGTCCTTCACCAACCCATGAATTGCGGTTCCATCCGGCCAGTCCGGCCGCATCGCGTGTTCGAGTCCCCGAAACCGAAACGTCGCCTCCCGGACCCGATTGCTCCACGGCGCGAGCAGGTAGCACGCGAGTGAGTTGAAGTGGTCCGGCGCGTCGCACGATGCCCGCAGCAGCGGGTGCCATTCGCCGTCCCCCCGACGCAGCGACAGTTCGTGCACGCCCGCTCCGAGCCAGGGCAGCACGCGCAGACGGAGCGCCTCATTCTCGATGACCACCGCTCGCACGCCACCATCATGCCACAAACAACAAAGCCCGGCGCGGGTGAGCGCGCCGGGCCTGAAGTGGGACTCTGGATGTCCGGTTGGCTCAGCCGCCCGTGGACTCGCCTTCCGTGGCGGGCTTGGCGGCCTTCATGGTCTCGCACGCCTCGCGGCAGGCCTCCTCGCACCCCTCGGGCGAGCAGCCGCAGCAATCCGCGGCAACCTTCTCGCTCTCGCAGGCGGCCGCCTCATGGCAGGCTTCCTTCGCCATGCCCTCGCACGCCGCCCTGGCCGCGTCGCACGCCGCCTTCATCTCGTCGGAGCAGGCGGTCTCGCAGACCGCGGCCATCGAGCACTCCTTGGCCTCGGCCTTGTCGGCGGAACAGCCGCCCAGCGGGCACGCGTTCTCAGTTCCCGGACCGGCCGTCTGAACGATCTTCGCGTCCGACTTGCCGTCGAGGCAGCCCCCGAGCGGGCAGCCGGTGGTAGCGAGGTTGTACCCGCCCACGCCGACGGCAACGAGGCCGACGATGGCGATGACGGGCTTGAAGAACGACAGCGGGGTGCCGCAGCAGGACATGGTGGCTCCTTCCTCAGGGGTCGCGCCGGGGGACAAGACCCGGGCGTGGGTACACATCACCCATTGTACCTCAACCCGGACGCCGTGTTCCCGCTTTCCTCCCAGATACCACGATTCGATCGCTCTGAATGCCATCGGGGCCGCACCGTTCTCGGACCGGGTGGTTCAGTGGCCGGCCCGAACGGTCGATACAGCCGAACGGGTCCGGCCGGGCTGTGCGGTCAGGGTGCCAAGGGAGGACGACAGGGATGGGCGTGAAGGACGGCCACTCAGGGCCACCCGACGGGGGCACGCCCACCGTCCGCCATCCGGACGCCCGCCCGAAGGACGACGTGCTGCGGGTCATCGAGGACGTCGAGACGCAACTCGCCCGCCTCAGGCGTGCCGGCGAGCAACGCAGGCCGGCGGCTTCGCCGCCACAACCTCAGGCCGGGTGTGCCCCGGAGGCGGATCGAGACGCGGAGATTCAGACGCTCCGAGCCGAGGTCGCCTCGCTGCGGGAGCGCGCGCGTGAGGCCGACCAGCTCCGTTCGCAGGCGAACCACCTGCGAGAACGCGCCGCCCTCGCCGATCGCCTGCAGTCCGAAGCCGACGACCTCCGTTCTCAGGCGGAGAACCTCACAAGCGAACTGAACTCGCTCCGAGAGCGGATCACCGACGCCGAGAGGGTTCGCGAGGAACTCGGCTCGCTGAGAGAGCGAACCGACCGCCTCGAGTCCGAACTGGCCGAAGCCCGATCGCGTGGGGGAGACACCGAACGGTTGCACGCGGAACTCGAGGCCCTGCGATGCCGCGCCGAGGATGCCGGCCGACTCGAGGGCGAGATCGCCTCGCTGCGCGAGATCGTTTCTGAAGCGCAGCGACTGCGGGAAGAGATCGAAGCCCTCCGCCCTCGCGCTGACGAGGCGGAACGCCTCCGGGCGGAAGCCGAGCGCCTCGGGGAGCGAGCGGCACACGCCGATGCCCTGGAACAGGAACTCAGCCGCCTCCGCGCAGAGCACGGCGAGATCGACCGTTTGCGAGCGGAAGTCGAGTCTGTCCGCGCCGCCGCCGCTGAACAGGCGCAGCGCGTCGAAGCGCTCCAGCGCGAGGTCGAGACCTCTCGCGAGCGCGAGGCCCAACTGATCGCCGACCTCGAACGGGCAGCGGGGGAGCAGTCCTCCGACCACGACCAGCGAGAGGCGGTCCAACGATCGCTCGCAGAAGCCACGCGCCGCGCCGATGATGCCGAGGAGCGAGCATCCACCTCTTGCGCGGAGGCAGAGCGGAGCCGCGCGGCGGCCGCCGAGCACGAGGCCCAACTCCGTGACGCCGTCGATCGGCTCGCCGAGGTGTCGCGACTCGCGCGAGATCAGGCTGCGAAACTCGAACGTGCCGAGGCCATCACCGCGGACATTGACCGTCTCCGCGGACAGACCGCGGAACTCGAAGCGAAGCTCCGTGCCGCCGAGGTGGAGCGGACGCGCCTGCGCGAGGCCCTCCTCAACCCTGCCGGCGCGGAAGGGAAGACATCTGGGCCGAGCCCGGGCGAACGACTCGCTCGTCTCCGCAAGTACCGCGCCGCGCTGCGTCGCCGGCGTGAGCGGCTCGAACGGGCCAATCAGACTCTGACCGACCGGATCGATCGGTGCGAGCAGGTGCTCGCCCAGCGGCGCGACCTCGTCGAAGCCCGCGTCTCGATCGAGGCGGTCGGCAAGCGCGTGAATGCCGCCAAGGCCCGCACCAATACCGCAGCGGCGGGGTTCTTCCTCGTCGGCCTCGTCGCCGTGCTCGGTGTGCTCAGTTGGGCCATCGCAGGTCAGTTTGTCCATCCTGTCTACGCTGCCCGGGCCGTGCTGTCGGCGCAGCAACGGGCCACGAACCCCAACCCCGCGGAACTCGAGGGCTGGCACGCCTTCCACGTCGAGTTGCTGACCGATCCGCGGCTCCTCGATCGCGTTGCCGAGCGCATGGAGCGTCGCGGGATCACCGATCTTGCGCACCCTGCCCGTCTGGCCGCGGCCCTTGAGACGAACCTCGTCTGGAACTCCACTGCCCCGGGTCGTCTCGAACTCGAACTCCGCGGGCCGGGCGCGGAGCGCACGCTGCGTGCCCTGGACACGTATGTATCCACGCTCGTTGCCGAGGCCAACACCGCTCGTTCGCGGCGCGCCGACGCCGCCGTAACGATCGTCGAATCGCAACCCAGGCTCGGCGGAGGGCCGATCGAAGACCGGCGCCCGCTCTATGCCGCTGCAGGGCTGGTCGTCGCTTCGCTGCTGGCGATCGGATTCTGGTGCGTGATCTGGCGCCGGCTCGCTCGGGCGCAGAGTGTCTTCGAACAGGCCGATCGCCTGGACGAGTTGTTGGAAGAGCGCCGCTGGGTGGACCCGATCGAGCAGCTGACCAGGCGGCAGGACGCGTCCAACGCGGCGTGATCACGCGGGCGGAATGCGGAACTCCGAAGTGAGCATGATCCGCCCGGCCGTTTCACCCGGAACGGTCGCCATGACTCCGAGCCTCGAACCGGACACGGCGACTTGAATAGGGATGTCGCGGTGCAGCAGGCCGCCGCGGAAGTCGAACTGCGCGACGTCCTGCACGACGTTGCCCTGGTCGTCAAGCACCACGAGCCTGTAGGTTGAATCCGGGGCAGAGACGGGCAGATCGACGACGAAGAACCGCGCCGAGTCCCAGTCGGGGTGGTACCAGACCGCTGCGCGCCCCTGTGAGCCTGGAGCATCCGGCCGGAAGGCCACACGCCGAGTATCGGCATCGAAGATCGCGTCGGTCACGTATCGTGAGCCGAAAGTCTCGACAAGCTGTGAGAGCAGGGCATCTCGCTTCAGGTCGTTCTCGAGCCGCTGGTAATCACTGTGCATCTGCACCAGCAGGGTGCCCAAGACGACGGCAGCGGCGGTCGCGCCCAGCGCAGCTGCACGCCACCACGGGGTGACGCGCCGGCGGTGTCCAAGCGAGCGATGCTCGACGGACCTGGCGTTCTGGGCGATGTGGATGGCGGCTGCCTCGGCGGGGCTGGACGAGGCACTCATCGCCGCTCGCACAGCGGCAAGGACGCGGGCACGCAGTGTCACGGGGGGTTCTACGTCCGGGAGCAGCGCGTCGATCCGGGCAAGCCGGGTCTGTTCGCGCCGTACCTGGGCCTGCACCTCCGGAGAAGCAGATCGGAACGCGCGGTCGAACGCGGATTGCTCCTCCTCGTCCAGCAAGGCGAGGACGTCCAGCATCGCGTGTTCCATGAGTTCGGAAGTGGTCATGTCGCCTGTTCCTCGCCCGATCGCTCGCGCAACCGCACCAACGCGCGGCTCAGTGCGGACTTCACCGTTCCCAGCGGGGTGTTCAACTCCTCCCCGATCTGCCGAAGGGTCTGGCCACCGAGGTACGCCCGAGTGACCACCAGCCGCTGCAGCTCAGGGAGCGCATTGATCCTGTCGAGCAGCGAGCCGAAGCGTTCGTCGTGCTCCAGCCCTGCGGACGCGGCCTGCGTGGTCGCGGGTGTCGGGATCGGCGTGCCTTCGTCCAAGCTAGAGGCCTTCACTCTCGCACGAGTACGCCGCAGCTTGTCAACGAGGTGCCGTCGCGAGATCAGCATGACCCATGTCACCAAGGCCGCACGCTTCGGGTCGAAACGGTGCGCGGTACGCCAGAGGCGGACGAAGACCTCCTGGACAGCGTCCTCTGCCTCGGCCCTGGTTGGCATCGCCTGGTACGCCATCCGATACACCAACGATCCGAAGCGGTCGTACAACTCCGCGACCGCGGCTTCCTCGCTCGACGCCACCCGGCGCATAAGCGCAAGGTCGGCGTTCTCTTGTTCGCGGCTCGCTGCCATGACCGGGCTCAGAAGACTCGAGCCGAGCACCCCCCGCGAGGATTCTCGCGGTTCATTCCCGGCGCAGTTCTCTACGCAAGACTGGCCCGGGGGATGCCCAGCGTGCGCATATTGTCTCAGAGCGGCCGGCCGGAAACCAGTGGTTTCTTCCGATTTTGGAGAATGTTCGGGTATTTTCCCCTGGGGCATCTTCCATGCTTCGCGGTTGCATTCCTCCTACGATCCCAGTAACCTGATGGGGACAGGATGGCACTAGGTTCGATATCTCGAGGAGGAAGCACCGTGCCAACCGCTCGGCCACGAAGAGGGTGCAAGCAGCGCTCGCCAATACGGCGGGATCTCCTGCGCGCTCGACGAGTCCGAGCCTGCGGCTTCACGCTGATCGATGTGATCGTCACGATGGCGGTGGTCGCGATTCTGATCGGTCTCCTCATGCCCGGGCTCTCTTCCGTCAGGGAAACCTCTCGACGCGTGATCTGCGCGTCCAATCTTCGCCAGATCGGGATCGGTTTGACGCTGTACGCGGACGCGAACCGGGATGCACTTCCGTCCACGATGTTCCTCCGCAACGACGGCAAGAAGGGTGATGGCTACAAGGACGATCCGAGTTCGTGGATGCCGGGCGAGACGATGCTCATTCGCGTGCCGGTCATGAAGGACCAGGATCCGATCGTTGGCTGGGACGGCCTCGGCAAGCTTTTCGGCAACGAGTTTCTCCCTGCATCCGAGGTGTTTTACTGTCCTTCGCACTGGGGCAAGCACCCGTGGAAGGCGTACACCACAGCCTTCAAGGCTCCCAAGGGATTGATCGTCGGCAACTACCAGTTCAGAGCCATGGGACCGAACGGTTCGCGACTCCTCAGCAGGATCGAACCGAGCAGATCCGCGATCGTCACCGACGGTCTCCGCACCAAGGAAGACTTCAACCACAAGATCGGCCTCAATGTCCTCAGGGCGGACATCTCCCTCTCCTGGCTCACCGACGGCGGTCGGCTCTGGGCGTTCCTCCCCGAGGACGAAGAGGCGTCCATGCGATCAGAGGACTACGAGATGATCTGGGAGCACATCGATCATCCTGATTCCGACATCCTGGACGATCCACAGAGTTGATCCCCCACGTGCCGCCGCACGGCCGGCGCGATACAGTTCTCGCATGAACAATCAAGGCCTCGTTCCCGCGCGGGCCCGCTCGGCTCGCAGTCGCTCGCCCGTGTTCTCGGCGTGCGTCGCTGTTCTCGTCTCTCTTGCTTCCACTTCCAGGTCGGGCGCGCAACTCCTGCCGGAGAGAGCCTACTACGGCCATGGACGCACCATCCCGATGCAGGTTGTCGTGCCGGGGGCGCTCGCGGGAGAGGTGACCATCGAGCTTCTCGCTCCAGTCAGCGCGGAACGCGTCGAGTCCGCTTCTGCTGCCCCTGGTTCCGTTGATCTTGCGGGGCTCTTTCCCACGCTCTGGACAACCCAGCAACCACGTCTGGTCTACGCCCAACTTCGGGTCGGGGATGAGCCGGTCGGGTCCGCTGTCGTCCTGCAGCCGCTGCTCAGCGTGCCCTACGCCGAGCGGGTCGATCAGACCGGCAAGCCACAGTTCGTTGCGCCGCCGCAACTCGTCTACTCCGGCCTACGCGCCTACCCCGAGAAGCACGTTGTTTTCGAGACGGACCATGGTGACATGGAGTTTCGTCTTCGTCCGGACCAGGCGCCGAACACCGTCTGGAACTTCCTCCACCTCGTCGAGGGCGGGTTTTACACCGGCGTGGTCTTCCATCGCATCATCGGATCGCGCGGGGGGCAACCGCCCTTCGTCGTCCAGGTCGGCGATCCGACAGGCACCGGCATGGGCGGCCCGGGGTTCATGATCGATCTCGAGCCGAGCAGGCTCCCTCACGACTTCGGAGTTCTTTCCATGGCTCGTTCGTCGAACCCGAACTCC
Organism: Phycisphaeraceae bacterium; assembly: GCA_026128865.1. Taxonomy (GTDB): domain Bacteria; phylum Planctomycetota; class Phycisphaerae; order Phycisphaerales; family UBA1924; genus CAADGN01. The sequence goes on from JAHCJE010000052.1 coordinate 18,152, forward strand.
AACGGCTCGCAGGTCTTTGTCTGCCTCAGCCGTGCGGCGACCCAGGCCCTCGACGACCGCTACACAGCCTTCGGCGAACTCGTCTCAGGGGCGGATGCCGTCGTGAAAATCTCGCGAGTGCCCACCGGCGCGCAGGACAGGCCGGTCGATCCGATGCCCAGGATCGTCCGTGCCTACACGGTCGATGCGCCGCCCTACGGCACCGGTCCCAAACCGGAGCAAGGCCCGAGCGAAGGCGCCGGCGAGCGGTAGTTCGCCCCGGGTTTCTCGACACTCCGTGGCGGGATCGTGGCTCCCGCTCCTTCATTGCTCCGCCCGCTCGGCGCATCGCGATCAGAACTTCAACGTCAACTGCACGCCCGCCGTCAGGTGTGCGTCCGTTTCCGTCTCGGCGATCGTCGTCCCTGCGCTGTTGATGAACTCGTACTCGTTCCAGACGACCGCACCGACGAACCCGTCGACCGTGATCGTGTCGTTCGGCTTCCACGTCGCGCCGAGCACGATCGGCACCCGCTCGTCCCTCGCGACACCGCCCGGCAGCGGGCCGTCCTCGTCCAGCCGGAACTCGCGCGCTTCCCACCGCCCGGCGAGGTAGATCGTGTACGCGTGATCCGGGGTGTAGGACAGTTTCAGCCCAGGACCATCCGTTGACAGTCGCCACTCGTCCGTGATGCGGAAGTCGACGACCGGGATCGGGATGAGCCTCGCGTTGTCTTCCAGCCGGGTGCGCACCGCAAGTCCGATCCCCAGCGTGAGTCGATCCGACACGTCATAGGTCACGCCGCCGAACCCGCCTCCGGTCACCGAGTCACCCGCGTCCGCGCCATGCTCACCCGAGAACCGCACGTCGCCGCCGACGAACATGCCCCAACCATCTTCGAGCGATCGCGAGTACCGGGCGCCGATCCGGTAGTCGTAGGTGTCGTCCAGCGGGGAGTCCGTGCCCGGCACGAGTCCGGTCGCCCCGTCGAAGTCGTAGAACGAGAACTCGCTCGAGAACTGGAGCGCGAAGCGAGACCGCGCATCGACCCGGAAGTCCGCCTCGAACGCCGAGCGAATCCGCGCCACCGATACATCGCCCGGCGATTCGTCCAGGTCAGCTGAGGCATCGAACGTAGCGCCACCCTCGAGCCGGAAGCGAACGGGAGGGTCGTTGTTCGTCTCCAGCGCCAGAGCTGTTGCGCTCAACGCGACGACGCCCGTGGCAGCAAGGAGGGCGACGGCCGAGGGGAGGACGCGGGTCACGCGGCTCATGGACTTCTCCTGCTTCGGATCCCTCCGAAGTCCGTTCAGCATACGGCCTCACGGGAACCCACGCCTACACTCCCACCCGGCATGCATCGATGCCCGCTGGGGCGGTAACTCAACTGGTAGAGTGCCAGCTTTGCAAGCTGGAAGTTGCCGGTTCGAATCCGGTCCGCTCCACTTCCTCGCCGACGGGGCCTGTTCGCCTACAGTCGCCTCCGCCGCGTATGGCCTCACCCCCCTTGAGCGTGGCTCCGTCCTCCGGCCCGCCCGCCCGCTGGGTCGGCGTGGTCGCCGTCGTCCTCACCCTCGTCGGCTGGTCGAGCATCCCCCTCTTCCTCCGCCACTTCGCCGATTCCATCGACTTCTGGACCAGCAACGGCTGGCGCTACGGCTTCAGCGCGCTCTTCTGGCTCCCGGTTCTCATCTGGGGCCTGGCCCGCCGCGACCTTCCCGCGGGCCTCTGGCGTGCCGCGTTCTGGCCGAGCGTCATCAACTGTGCCGCGCAGGTCTGCTTCTGCTGGGCGCACTACAAGATCGATCCGGGCCTGCTCACGTTCGGCCTTCGCTCGAACATCGTCTTTGTCACGATCGGCGCGGCCCTCTTCTTCGCCGCCGAGCGCGCCGTCATCCGTTCCCCCGGCTACCTCGTCGGCGTCTCGATGGTCGTCGTCGGCACCGTCGGCACCATGCTGCTCGGCGAGGGCCTGCCGCGCGGCGCCACGCTCTTCGGCGTCATCCTCGCCATCGCCTCCGGCGCGGGGTTCGCGGCCTACGCCCTTGCGGTGCGGCACTGGATGCACGGCATCAACGCCATCCAGTCCTTCGCTGCCATCAGCCTCTATACCGCTGTCGGCATGGTCGCCCTCATGCTCGCCTTCGGCGACCGCGCCGGCCTGACAGCCCTCAACCTCATCGGCCAACCCGTCGGCTCGGGAGACTCCCGCCTCTGGATCGACCAGTTCTCGCTCCTCCTCATCTCCGCCCTCATCGGCATCGCCTTCGGCCACGTCGCCTACTACTTCAGCATCGCGAGGCTCGGGCTGGCCGTCTCGGCCGGCGTCGTGCAGTTGCAGCCCTTCTTCGTCAGCATCGGCTCGCTCATGCTCTTCGGCGAACGCCTGACCATCCCCCAGTGGCTCAGCGGCGGCGTCGCGGTCGCCGGCGCGGGGCTGGTCCTTGCCATGCAGCACGTTCGCAAGCAGGCCGAGGTCGAGCGCGCCGGCGAGCCGGATGCCGCCGAGTTCGATCAACTCCCGCCCGACCACGTCGCCGCCGCGGCCGCCGCCGAAGCCCATGCGACCGAAGACGCACGCTCAAGCGGCTGACACGACGCTCACGCTCCCGGCCGGAACTCGTGCCGCGTCTTCGGCGCGGGCAGGCCGTCGCAGAACCAGAGGAACGCCAGCGGCCCGCGCAGCCTCGGCGGCAGCAGCGCCCGCACCGCGAGCCGCGCGATCCGGCGCCCCTCCGCCAACCCCGACAGCAACGGCAGCAGGCTGAACACGAGCGTCGCGGCGAGCACAAGCCCTCCGAACTTCCTGTGCGCCGCCTCGCTCGCCAACACCGCGCCCCACGAAGGCGCATCGCTGAACGCCAGCCAACCGAACAGCCCCGCGAGCGCAACGATCGCGACCGCCGCGGCCGCTCGCCCCCGCCACCGCACGTGCGACAGCGCGACAGACCAGAAGCACCCGATCACGAACGCCGCCAGTGCGACCCAGATCCACCCCTTCGCCGCCCGGAAGTCGTACCGATCAGCCCACCCTCCCCCTCGACCGTCCGCGGCCGTCAGGGCGCGAAGGTCCTGCTCCGTCAGCCAGGCCTCGTCGATCCACGAGTGGTGGGAGACCATCTGGCCCGGCGCCCACGCGGCGCGTGCCGCCAGTTGCTGCGCCTCCGCAGCGTCCGACGAGGCCCACCGCACGAACGCCTCGGCGATCCGCAGCGCGGCCGGACGCGTGAACGCTTCCGACACCGCGAACGACGTGCCGCTGATGATCCCGGCGCTGCCCGCCCACAGCCCGAGCATGAGCAGCAGCCACACTCCCGCGAGCACGCCCGCCCATCGCCCCGCCCACCGCCCGAGGGCTGGGTACTCCTGGAGCGGGGCGACGGCCGAGCACTCCGGGCAGCGCACCATCAGCATCGCGTAGTGCGGCTCGCGCACGATCGTCTGGCCGTGCAGGTTGAACCCGCACGCGGCGCACAGGCGATCGCCCGTCAGGATGGCGATGCGCTGCGGCTCCACGGACGGGGAAGCGTCTGTCGTCATGCGCCTGCTCCTCGGATGCGTCGGAGTCGAGCCCTGCGCCTGCGGAACCGCCGCGCCGTTCGGTGGGGCGCGCCGGCGCGGAACGATGCCCCGATCGGGGTGGTGCAGACGGCGATGACC
>JAHCJE010000053.1 GCA_026128865.1 Phycisphaeraceae bacterium
TGCCTCGGTGCTCTCTGTGCCTCTGTGGTGAGATCGGTTTTCCGAGGTTACGGGACAGCCTCTACCGAAAACCCGCCGCGCGGATCGGATCGGCGAACGGCCGAACCCGCCGTCACTCGGCCCAAAGGAGCGACACGGCACGGGCGGAACCCGCAGCACAGGCCTCCCACCTGTGACAACTCCCTCTCCCCCTCCGCGCCTCCGCGCGAGCGCCCCCCTCACGCCGCCACGCCCGACTCCTCAAGCACCCGGTTCGCGTACTCGTGCATCGCATCTCGCAACTGCTCGAAGCTCTCCAGCACGTACAGGATCGGCTGGTAGTGGTCGATCTCGAACGGCGTATCGCACACGCGGTCGAGGTTGAACGGCCGGCGGTCCACGTCCGGGCTGTGCAGCGCGTGCGGGCTTTCGCCCACGCTCGAGATCAGCCCCGAGCCGTACAACTTCACCCGCCCGCCCTCGCGGATCAGCCCGAACTCGACCGTGAACCAGAAGAGCCGCGCCAGCCGCTCGACGTGGTGCGGGTCCTCGCAGTGCAGCGCGGCCCGGCCGTAGGTCTGGAGGAAGTCCGCGAAGACGGGGTCGGCGTGCAGCGGCACGTGCCCGAAGACGTCGTGGAAGATGTCCGGCTCCGGCAGATAGTCCAGCAACTCGCGCGGGCGGATCGTCACCGTCGTCGGGAACTCACGCCGCGACAGGCACGCGAAGAACGCCTTGGCGGGCAGGTACCCCGGCACCGGGCGGCTCTGCCAGCCGGTCAGGGCGCGGAGTTTGGCGTTCACCTCCGAGATGCGCGGCACGAACTCGCGGTCGAAGCCGAGCAGCCGCATGCCCTCCAGGAACACGTCCGACGCCTGGCTTTCCAGCGTCTCCAAACGACGCTTCACCAGCGTCGCCCAGACGCCGTGGTCTTCAGGCGTGTAGCGGTCCCAGAGTTGCGTGCAGTAGAACTGCTCCGGGTCGATCCGCTCGGCCGGCAGGTCCGCGGCCTCATCCGCCGCCGCCTGCGCCCGCGCGAACTCGTCCCCGTCGATCACCAGGTTGTACCGGATGTCCGCCCGCATCGTCGCCTCCTCACCCCGGATTCGACTGCGAAAGTCTATCACCCCGCGCCGAAGCACGCCCACGCCTCCGCCTCCGAGACCGCCTGCTCCGGCGCGATCGCGGCCTCCGCCGGCTCGCCCGACCGCCGACGCGCCGTCGCCGCGAGGATGCTGTCCGCCGGGTCCGGCCTCACGATCGGCGTGTCCGAGCCGAAGAGCAGCAGACGACCCGGCTCGCACCCCGCATCGATCAACTCCCGCAGCGGCAGCACGCGGTCCAGCCGGTGCGGCAGCAGACGGCGCAGCGCCTCGACGTCCGCCAGCAGGTGGCACGGCTGCACGCTGCACGCCACGCCCAGCCGGGCGAAGCGCGGCACGTCCGCCCGGTCCACGATCTCCGCGTGCTCGACGCGCACCCGGCAGGCGCGCGGGCGGACGCGCTCGACCGCGTCCAGCACCGCCCGCACCGCACCGTCGCCGATCGCGTGCGCCGCCAGCCCGACACCCAGCCCCTCGCAGACGCCGATCGCGGACTCGATCCCGGCGGCGGTCATCATCGGCGTGCCGCGCGGGTGGTTGGGGAGCGGGTCGGCGAACGGGTGCAGCATCGACGCGGTGCGCGAGTTCAGCGTGCCGTCCGTGAAGACCTTGCCCCCCGCCAGCCGCACCCGGTCGGACTCCCACGCGAGCCGGCCCGCCGCCACCGCAGGGAGGTCGTCCACCAGCGGGTAGAGATGCACGCGCAGCGGCAGACGCCCCTCGCGGTCGAGCTCGGCGAGCATCGGCCCCAGCCACGGCTGCGACTTCAGGTCGTGAACCTCGACAAACCCGAGCGCGGCGAGGTCGGCGAGGGCACGATCCAGACATGCCAGGCTCTCGGCCGGCGCCGGCTCGGGCACAGCCGACCACGCCAGCAGCGCGGCCGTCTCAAGCAGTTCGCCCGTCGGACGCCCGGCCGCGTCGCGGACGATCAGGCCGCCGGACGGGTCGGGCGTCGCCCCGTCGATCCCCACCGCCCGGAGCGCGGGCGAGTTCACCAAGACGGCGTGGTAGTCGAAGCACCACGCGAGGACGGGTCGATCCGGGACGGCCGAGTCGAGTTCGCAGAGTGTCGGCCAGCCGCGCTCAGGCCACGATTCGGGGCGTGCGCCAGTCCCGAGCACCCACGCCCCCGGCGGGAGCGAGTCGGCCGCGGCACGGAGGCGTTCGAGCACATCCGAGGCCGACCGCGCCCCGGCGAGTTGCGCCATCGAGGCCGCGCGGCCGTGGGCGACGAGGTGGGCGTGGGCTTCGCGGAGATTCGTCATTGTGCCCCCCGGCGTGCGAGTTCGTCGAGCATGGCGAGGGCGTCTTCAGCGTCGTCCGCGCGGCGAGGGAACGCCACGCGGATGACGCCGAAGCGGGCGCGGGCGTCGAGGCCGTCGGGGTCGATGCCCAGCGCGACCGGGTGTTCCGGCCGTGTGTGCGTTGAGGCGGCGCAGATGTCGGCCAGTCGGGCGGGATCGGCGTTGAGGGTTCGGCAGAGTCGGGGCTGGTCGGCCGCGAGCGGATTGGGCACGCTGAAGACGGGCGAGTCGTACACCATGCCAGCCATGCGCGCGCTCTCGACCGCCGCCAGCCGCCAGCACGCGTGTGAAGGCTCGCCGTGGTACGCCCGCCAGCGTTCGATCAGCCCGGCGTCGCGCTCGCCCGCCTCCGACAGAGAGAGCAGCGCTTCGAGCGACGGGGCACGCTCGTCGGGCAGGTGCAGCACGTGGTCGTGGGCTTCGAGCACGTCGGCGGGCAGCGGCATGAGCAGCCGACCTGAGCGCGGGTCGATCACGAAGCGGAGGCCCAGGGCGCGGTCGCCGTAGACGAGCACACCCGCCGTGAACGACCGCAGGCAGGCGAGAGCGTCGGTCGGCGTGGGGCCGAGGTCGTGCATGGAGTGGATTGTCCGCCAAGTGCGCGGCCAGTGCCAGCGGGCCTGTCGGGGGCAAAAAAGCACGCGGGACCGGGCGAACCCGGCCCCGCGGCGATTGGTGGCGCTCCGTACGGGCCGGGCGAACGTTCACCCGGCTGAGAGAGATCGATCCTGGGGGGCCCGAACGACGCGAGCCCCGCGGGATCACATCGCGGGGGCGGCGGCCTTCTTGCGGCGGGCCTTCTTGCGGCGTCCGCCCTTCTTCGCAGCCTTCTTCGCAGCCTTCTTGCGGCCGCCCTTCTTGGCAGCCTTCTTCTTCCCGGCCTTGCGGCGAGTCGCCTTCTTCCGGGTCGCTTTCTTCCGTGCAGCTTTCTTCTTGGCCATGTGGGCCTCCTCGGTACGGGTCGAATCGTGGAGTTGCTTCTGTCTCGTGCGAAGCGCCACACACTCCTGATCGACGTTCGTCCTTCTATCGGGCCGCTCACCCGGTGTGCTTGAGTCGCGGCCCAGCCATTCCACCACGGAGCGCGCACCACACACGCATCCACACCGGGTCGCGGTAGTGTGACGGGCTGTCACGCGCTTTGCAAGTCCCCGCGAGCGACTTTCTTCAACTCGAACCGCATCGCGGCCGTCGTGCGGAGCGCCGCGCCATCCGGCTGTCCGTTCGAGAGCACGCCGTGCAGCGATCTATTTCACGCTTGTTTTTACGATGTTTTTCTCTCAGAACGGAAGCGCTCCCGTCGCCCACGAGACGCCTCCCGAGCGCTCCGAACCGGCATGCAGAACGCCGCGAAAAATTTCGCGCGCACCCGTGGACAACTCGCGCCGGACCGTGCGCTGTGCCACTCGACGACGCTCCGCGCACCGTCGATCAACCTGCTTCAGAGCATCGTCCGCGAACCACGTGCACGCGGTTCATCGCTCGCGTGCGCCCCATGCGCGCTCCGCGCTCACGCCATCAACCGCCTTGCGTCTCGCGTTGCCGCGGACGACCACGCCGCCGCCAGATCGTCGCAGGATCGCCGCAGTAGCACGCAGGTTCCCCCCACGATCGCGTCAGAACGGCCTTCGCGGCCCGTCTATCGGACTCGCACGATCGTCCCGCGCCGCTACACTGCCGGCGCATCGCCACCGCTCGCCCGACACGCACACGGCGTGCGCACGTGGAAAGAGGAATCGACTATGACGGCTTCGATCACGACCCGGTCGCTCGCCTGCGGCATGCCGCTCGTCGTCGAGACCATCCCGGGCGTGCGGTCAGCCGCTCTCGCCTGGCTTGTGCCCGCCGGTTCGGCCACTGATCCCGCCGACCTCGAGGGACGATCGACTCTGGTTTCTGAACTCCTCCTTCGGGGCGCGGGACCGCTCGGATCGCGCGAGCAGGCCGATGCTTTCGACCGGCTCGGCGTCAACCGCTCAACCTCGGTGGGCACCTATTACCAGACGATCTCGGCCACGCTCCTCGGGAACAGGCTCGCCGATGCCCTCCCGCTCATCGTGGATATGGTCCGCCGCCCGCGTTTCGAGGCCGCCGCGCTCGAACCCGTCCGCGACCTCGCTCTCCAGTCGCTTGACAGCCTGCGCGACGATCCCGCCGAGCGTGCGTCGATCCTCGCCAAGGCACGCCACCTGCCCGTCCCGGTCAACCGCTCCGGCCTCGGCTCCGAAGCGGGCCTCGGGTCGTGCACGATCGAGGACATCACCGAGTCTTGGAGCGTGCTTGCTCGCCCCGGCCGCTCCATCCTCGCCCTCGCCGGCGCGGTGGACGCCGATACTGCCGCGCGCACCCTCGACGCCCTTCTCGCCGGCTGGACCGGCACGACGCCGGAGCCGGTCCTCGGCACGCCGCCCCCGCGCGGCTTCGCCCATGAGCCGGACGAGAGCGCGCAGGTGCAGGTGATCGTCGCCCACGACGCCCCGCCGGAACGCGACGCGAACTCGACGGCGGAGCGGGTCGTGAACGCCGTCCTCTCCGCGGGGATGTCCTCGCGTCTCTTCACCGAGGTCCGCGAGAAACGTGGACTGTGCTACTCCGTCAGCGCGGGATACACCCCCGCACGCGACCACGGCATCGTCTCGGCCTACGTCGGCACCATGCCCGACCGTGCTCAGCAGTCGCTCGAAGTCCTGCTGGCCGAGATGCGGCGCATCAACACCCCGGAGGGAAGGATCACGCGCGAGGAGTTCGACCGGGCCATCGTCGGCATGAAGTCCCGCCTGATCTTCTCCGGCGAGTCCACCGGCGCGAGGGCCGGTGCGCTGGCCACGGACTACCACAAACTCGGGCGCGCGCGGAGCCTGGCCGAGATGGCAGCCGAGATCGACCGCCTCACGCTCGACGGCGTGAACGACTACCTCTCGGGCCGGTCGCTGGGTCGGCTGACGATCCAGACCCTCGGCCCCGTAACGCTCGTTGCACCGGATGAGATGGGGTGAACGGTGGCTTGCCTGGAGCCTCTTCCTGACGGTCGCGGCTCGCGGAGGGCGTGGCTGACCACGGTCGAACATCGTCAACCCGTACACTGACCTTCATGCGCGACCTGCCCCGCGCCCATCCCTGGCATTACGTGCTGCTCGCGGGGCTGCTCGTCATCCTCGGCGCGTTCCTTGTCCATCCCATTCTCCTGACCGTCCGCGGCGGCTTCGCGGCCGACCCGGCAACCGGGCGAGGATTCACGCTCGACCACCTCCGCCTCGTCTTCCTCGACCCGACGCTCCTCGCCGGGCTCGGCAACTCGTTCATGGTGGCGGTCTGCACGACGCTGCTCTGCGTTGCGATCGCGCTGCCGCTCGCGGTGGCGGGCGCGAACTACCGGTTCCCGTTCAAGCCCGCCCTGAACGCCATGATCCTCGTGCCGCTCATCCTGCCGCCGTTCGTCGGGGCGATCGGCCTGCGGGCCTTGCTCGGGCGCGAGGGCGCGATCAACTCGCTCCTCGGCACGGAGTGGGACGTGCTCGGCGAGGGCCGGTTCTGGGGCGTCGTCATCGCCGAGGCACTCCACCTCTACCCCATCATCTACCTCAACGCAGCCGCCGCGCTCGCCAACCTCGACCCCGCGCTCGACGAAGCAGCCGAGAACCTCGGCGCAGGTCCGTGGCGGCGGTTCTTCCGCGTCACGCTCCCGCTGATCCGCCCCGGCCTCTTCGCGGGCGGCACGATCGTCTTCATCTGGTCCTTCACCGAACTCGGCACGCCGCTGATGTTCGACTACTACACCGTCACGCCCGTGCAGGTCTTCTTCGGCCTCAAGGAAGTCGAGAACTCGGCCCAGCCCTACGCCCTGACCGTCGTGCTGCTCGCCTCGTCCGTCCTCCTCTACGTGCTCGGGCGGGTGGCCTTCGGGCGGCGCGGGCACGCGATGTACTCGAAAGCCTCGCGGGCAGGCGGCGAGACCGTGCTGGCCGGCCCGGCCGGCTGGGCCGTCACCCTCGGCTTCGCGGCCGTCACGCTCGTCGCCGTCCTCCCCCACCTCGGCGTCATCTTCACCAGCCTCAGCGTGCCCGGGCGCTGGTACGGCACCATCCTGCCGACCGAGTTCACGCTCTCGCACTACGGGGCCGCGCTCGGCGACGAGGCCGCCTCGACCAGCATCCGCAACAGCCTCGTCCTCTCCCTGGCCGCGATGGGGCTGGACCTGCTCCTCGGCCTCGTCGTCGCGTACCTCGTGGTGCGGACGAGCGTGCGCGGGCGCAACGTGCTGGACGCCCTCTGCATGTTGCCGCTGGCGGTGCCGGGGCTGGTGATGGCCTTCGGCTACGTGGCGATGACGCTCGCATGGCCATTCGGCCGCCCGCTCTCGATCCCGTGGCTCGGCGTGGAGATACCCCCGCTCCTCGCCGGCAGCCTCGACGTGCTCGGCCCCGACCCCAACCCCTTCCCGTTGCTCGTCATCGCCTACGCCGTGCGCCGCCTGCCGTACATCGTGCGCGCCACCGTCGTCGGGCTGGAGCAGACCTCCGGCGAACTCGAGGACGCGGCCGTCAACCTCGGCGCCTCGCGCCTGACGGCCGTCCGCAAGGTCATCGTCCCGCTCATCATGGCCAACCTGATCGCGGGCGGGCTGCTCGTCTTCAGTTTCTCCATGCTCGAAGTGAGCGACTCGCTCATCCTCGCCCAGAAGGCCGAGCACTACCCCATCACCAAGCAGATCTTCGCGTTCACCGAGGCGCTCGGCACGGGCCAATACGTCGCCAGCGCGATGGGCGTCTGGGGCATGGCGCTGCTGACCGTTACGCTCGTCGGCGCGTCCGTCCTGCTCGGCAGGAAACTGGGGTCGATCTTCAGGGTGTGAGGACGGAGGCCGGAGAGGGGAAGGCAGAAGAGGAGCGGGATGAAGGTCTCACGGGCGAGTTCGGCGGGGGCGTGGCTGGCCGAGGCCGAGGCGTTTCTGCGCGACCGCGAGGCCGAGTCGAGTCTGCCGCTCGGGCTGGCGATGGCGGCGCGTGACTCAGCGGGCGGCGGCGCGGCGACGACCGGCTGGACCGCGCGCGACGCCGGGCGCGTCGTGGGCTGCGCGTTCCTTCCAACCTCCGGCGTGCTCGTGCTGTCGCGCGCGACGGACGAGGCGACCGATGCGCTCGCCCAGGCCGTCGCGGACGCTGCCGACGCGCACATCACCGGCGCGGTCGGGCCTGAGCGTTCGGCCGAGCGTTTCGCCGTTCGGTTCGCCCACGGTCGCGGCGCATCGTGGCGCCGGCACTGGACGCTCATCCTGCACGAACTCGGCGAGTTGGCCCCGCCCGCCGCGATCGCCGGTCGATCGCGCCCGGCGACGCCCGGGGATTCCGAAGTCGTCGCGCGGTGGCTGGAGGCCTTCAGCCGCGACACGGGCGCGCTGGTGCAGCCGCACGACCCGCGGGCACTGGCGGAGCGCGTCATTGAGGCTGGGCGCGCGTACCTGCACGAGGACGGCGGCGCGCCCGTCGCGCTCGCCGGCTGGTCGCGCCCGACGGGCCGGACCTGCTCGATCAACATGGTCTACACGCCGGACGAGTTCCGCCGCCGCGGGTACGCGGGCGCGCTGACAACGCACGTCGCCCGGGAGTTGACGGCTCGCGGCACGCAACACATCCTGCTCTTCACCAATGAAGCCGAGCCGGGGCCGAACGCGCTCTACCGCTCCCTCGGCTTCGCCCCCTTCGCGCGATTCCTCGAAGTCGTCTTCGAGCCGTGAGCGGCAACGGTTCTCGATCGCGGCCTCTACACTTCCGCATGGTCGCCCGCGCCACCGATCCCGCACGCCCATCGCGCCCGCGCATCGCGGTCAGCATGGGCGATCCCGGCGGCATCGGGCCGGAGGTCATCGTCAAGGCGCTCGCGGACCGATCCGTGCGCACCCTCGCCCGCTTCGTCATCCACGGCGCGGCCGACGCGATGCACGAGGCCGCCCACGCCGCCGGCGTCGAGCCGTTCTGGTGGGAGGCACGCCGAGGCTCGCCCCTCGTCGAGACCGCCCGCGCGCACGACGCCCTCCTCATCGACGACCGCGCCGGCTACGCCCACGCCCCGAACCGCACCGCCGGCGAACTCTCCTACCGCTGGGTCGAGGACGCCATCGCCACAGCGCGCCTCCCCGCAGCCGACCCCATGCGCGCCGACGCCATCGTCACCGGCCCCATCAGCAAGGAGGCGTGGTCGCTCGCCGGCCGCGGCCGCTACCCAGGGCACACCGAACTCCTCGCCACACGCTTCGGCGCGAAGCGCCACGCCATGATGTTCGTCGGCCCCAGCCTGCGCGTCGTCCTCGCCTCCGCCCACGTCCCGCTCATGGACCTGCGCAACGTCCTCACCATCGGCCGCATCCACGACGCCATCGACCTCGGCCACGACGCCTGCATCCGCCTCGGCATCGCACGCCCCCGCATCGCCGTCTGCGGCCTCAACCCGCACGCCGGCGAGCACGGCCTGCTCGGCGACGAGGAGGAACGCCTCATCGCACCCGCCATCCGCATCGCCGCCGAGCAGGGCATGGACGCCCACGGCCCCTTCCCCGCCGACACCATCTTCAACGCCGCCGTCGCCACGCCCGCCCGGCCCGCGAAGTACGACCTCGTCGTCGCCATGTACCACGACCAGGGACTCATCCCCGTCAAGTTGCTCTTCCGCGACGAGTCCGTGAACGTCACGCTCGGCCTGCCCATCGTGCGCACCAGCCCCGACCACGGCACCGCCTTCGACATCGCCGGCCGAAACCACGCCGACCCCGGCAGCATGAAGGCCGCGATCCGCCTCGCCGCGCGGATGGCGGCGGAGGCGATCGTACAACGCAGCACGATCGATGAACCGCAGGAATCCGCCCCCGGACGGCGCGACAGGTCGTGATGTCCCGCACTTCGCTGAGTGCTTTCGTTGTTCGCTTTCCGTTCTCCCCCGCCTAGACTCGCCGCCGGCCCCGGCGGGCGGGCACACTCCGGGTGAGGGCGATGTCGTCAACAGGTCCAGCCAACGCGGTCGTGCGCGAGCGGCATCCCTTCGTCGAGATGCTGCTCGTCGCCACGCCCACCGTCGTCACCATGACCAGTTACACGGTCATGCAGTTCATCGACGGCCTCATGGTCAGCCGCATCGGGCCGGATCCGGTGTACGTCTCCGCGCAGGGCAACGGCGGCATGGCCGTCTGGCTCGCGGTCTCGATCGCCCTCGGCGCGATGGGCGTCATCAACACCTACGTCGCTCAGAACCTCGGCGCGGGGCGCCCCGAGCGCGGCTCCGCCTACGCCTGGAACGGCCTGTGGATGTCCGCCGCGTGGGCGCTGCTCATGGTGCCCTACGCCCTCGCTCTCCCCGCCATCTTCGGCGCGATGGGGCACGGCGACGAACTCCTCCGCCTCGAAACCGAGTACGCCCAAATCAACGTCTGGGGCGCGTTCTTCGTCCTCGGCTCGCGCTCGATCGCCCACTACTTCTACGGCCTGCACCGCCCCGGCATCGTCATGGTCTCGGTACTCGCCGCGAACGTCGTGAACGTCGCCCTCAACGCCCTGCTCATCTTCGGCACGGACGGCCCGCCCGCCTGGACGCCGCTCGCCGGCGTCTTCAGGTCCACGGCCGAGACGCTCGGCATCGCGCCGATGGGCGTGGCCGGCGCGGCCGTCGCCACCGTCATCGGCGCATCCATCGAACTCCTCATCCCGCTCGTCGTCTTCCTCAGCCCGCGCATGAACCGCCGATACGCGACCCGCTCGGCGTGGCGGCTGTCGTGGCGGCACATCCGCGACGTCTGGCGCATCGGCTGGCCGGGCGGCCTCATGTTCGGCAACGAGATGATCTGCTGGGCCTACCTCATGGCCGTCCTGCTCGGCAAGGGCGGGCAGGCGATGGGCGACCCCGCCGAGGTCCACAACACCGCGGGCTGGATCGCCCTGCGCTACATGCACCTCTCCTTCATGCCCGCCGTCGGCATCTCGATCGCCGTCACCGCCCTCGTCGGCCGGTGCATGGGCATGCGCCGGCCCGACCTCGCCGCCCGTCGCGCCTGGCTCGGCATGGGCGTCACCATGGCCTACATGGGCGCGTGCGCTCTCGGCTTCGTCCTCTTCCGCGAAACGCTGGTGGGCGTCTTCGTCCCCGACGACATGCCGCAGGAGAAGGTCGAGCGGCTGATCGCCGTCGGCTCGTCCGTGATGATCGCGGCGGCCGTCTTCCAACTCTTCGACGCCGTCGCCATCACCATGAGCGGCGCGCTCCGCGGCGCGGGCGACACCGTCTGGCCCGGCGTCGTCACCATCGTTCTCTCGTGGGTCTGCATCGTCGGCGGCGGTCACCTGGCGATCGCGGTCGTCCCCCAGTGGGGGTCGATGGGGCCGTGGGTCGGCGCGTCGGCCTACATCATTCTTCTGGGCGTCTTCCTGCTCGCCCGTTTCCTGACCGGCAACTGGAAGCGGATCGACCTGCTCGCCCGGTCCGCCGCCGCGGGCGAGCCGGACATGGCCGCCGCCGCCGAGGCCGTCGCCCCCGCCAGCCCCGGGCAGGCCTGATCCGGGAGGTCTTGAGCCTCGCGGGCCGGGTCCATAGAGTTCTGCTCGCCCGGAGAGGCGTTGGAGGCCCCATGCCGCACGACCCGCTTGACATGGTGATCGGTGAGGAATCCGCGAAGCGCGACGCTGCCGCGGCCGCGAAGCACGCCGCCGCGGCCCGTGAAGCCGAGAAGTCCGGCGACCGGCTTTCCGCGGTCACCGAGTACCGCAAAGCGGTCGCGGCCAACCCAGCAGACGCCACCTCAGCGTTCAGCCTCGCCTACCTGCTGGACCAGATGGGGCTGGACGACGAGGCCGTCGCTCTGTACGAGCGCATCTGCGAAACTCCGCCAGCGCCCGTCAACGCCCTGCTGAACCTTTCGATTCTGTACGAGGACCGGGGCGACTACGCCCGGGCGGAGCGGTGTGTGCGGCAGGTGCTGGACACGAACCCGAACCACCCACGTGCCCGCCTGTACATGAAGGACGTCCAGGCCAGCCGAGAAATGGTCGTTGAGGAGGAACCTGACCGAGACATTGTGAAGAAGAAGGCTCTGCTCGACACGCCGGTCTCGGACTTCGAGCTCTCGGTGCGTGCGAGGACGTGCCTGAAGAAGATGAACATCCGCACGCTCGGCGACCTCATCAACTATACCGAGGCGGAGCTGATGTCGTACAAGAACTTCGGCGAGTCCAGCCTCGCGGAGATCAAGCGGATGCTCACCTCCAAGGGTCTGCGTCTGGGGCAGGGGCGTGAGGACGCCCACCGCGCCGCGCGCCGTCAGATGATGGACCAGTTGCGCGGCTCCGGGAAGGAGATGGTGCTCAACAAGCCCGTCTCCGACCTGCAACTCTCGGTGCGCGCACGCAAGGCGCTGCAGCTGCTCAACATCCAGACGCTCGGCGACCTCGCCAGCCACACCGAGGCCGAACTCATGGGCGTCAAGAACTTCGGGGCAACCTCGCTCACCGAAGTCAAGGAACGCCTCGGCGAACTCGGCCTCACGCTCCGCACCCTCGACCCGGCGTGACGGATGCTGTGTGCGCGCCTGGCGCTGGGACCGCTCCCTTACGGTCGCGGCTCGTCGTGCGTTCCGCCCGCCTCGCGCACCACGTCCTCGTCGCGCGTGCCCGACTTGTGAAACCGCAGCCTCGCCTCCGCATAGCGCTGCGGCGAGACCTTCAGGTCCGGCGTCTCCCCCCGCGCGCGCTGCGCGTGCAGATGTTCGAGAAACGGCACGCACCAGTGGCAACCCGTCCCCGCGCTGAGGCACTCCGAGATCAGCGACGCCACCGGCGGGTTCTCCACCGCAAGAAACGTCCTGATCTTCCGCAGCGACACCCGGAAGCACAGGCAGACATGGTCGTCCGGGTCCATGCGGGATGGTACGCGCGGGAGCGTATCCTTCGTCGATGCACGCGGAGATCGAACTGCGGACGCTGGACGACACGGCCGCGCTCGGCCGCGCCCTCGCCGGCGCGCTCCGCGCGGGCGATACCCTTGCCCTGCGCGGCGAACTCGGCGCGGGCAAGACCACGCTCGTGCGCGCCATCGCCGAGGCCCGCGGCGTCGCTCCGGCCCTGGTCTCCAGCCCCACCTTCGTCATGGTCAACGAGTACCCGCCCGCGTCGCCCGGCGAGCCGCCCATCGTCCACGCCGACGCCTACCGCCTCCGCGGCGAGGACGACCTCGACGCCCTGGGCTGGGACCGCCTCGCGGACGGCTCAGCGGTGCTCATCGTCGAGTGGGCCGACCGCGTCGCGCACGCACTGCCGCCGCACCGCACGGCGTGGGTCACGCTCGCCGTCACGGGCGCATCGTCGCGCCGCGCCACGATCGAAGCGCCCGAGTCATGGGAAGCACGATCAGGCGTCGATTGGATCGGCGCGCCCGATGGCGTGCGCACCGCGACCGTCTGCCCCATCACGGGGCGGCCCGTCCCCGCGGATTCGCCGACCTGGCCCTTCGCCGACGAGCGCGCACGCATGGCAGACCTCTACCGCTGGATGAGCGGGGAGTACGCGATCGGACGCGAGACCAGAGACGACGACGAAGAGTGACACCATGCCGGCATGCGCGGCGTGCGGTCACGACCGCGGCGCGGCGTAGACGTGCAACCTGTGCCCGCGCGGCTCCAGCCCGTGCTGGCGGCAGACCCGGTCCCGGATCGCGATCAGTTCCGGCACGTCGATTTGGAGCACCTCTCCCGTGTCCACGCGCACCAGCAGGTCGTTCGGCCGCGAGCCGTAGACCATCTGGTAGTGCGCCTGGTCGTCCCCGGAGAGCACACGCTGGATGATCCCGGCCTCCTGGAGCAGTTTCAGCGTCCGGTACACCGTCGCCTTCGACACCCGGAACCCGCTCCGCCGGACCTCGTCCAGCAGCCGCTCCGCCTCGAACAAACCGTCGAACCGAATGATCGTGTCCAGCACCTGCGCCCGCTCCGGCGTGTACTTGAGACCCTCGGACTTCAGTTTGCGTCTGAAGACAGCGCAGAGCGGCTCGACGATGCTCAGTTCGTCGTCGTGCAGGGGAGTCGCCGGACGCAGTTCCATGCCGTCATCGTAGGGCGTCGCCCCTCGCCGGCGGGCCGCGGGACGATCAGCCCGCCCCGCCGTACACTCGCGGCGCATGGACGCCACCGGCACCACGCGCTCGCCCACAGGCGCACGGGCCTGGACCCTCGCGCTCGGCGCGGCCGGCGGCGTCATGCTCCTCGCCGCCGTCGCCTCGATCGGATCCCCCGGCGGGTCTGCCGGGGCGCTCGGCTCCGTCATCTTCAAGGCAGGCTCCGCCTGGCCCGCCGTGCTGTACCTCCTTGGCGCGCACGGACTGGGACGCCTCGCCTCGCGAGCGTGGCGAGCCGCCACCTTTGCCGCTCCCCTGCAGTTCGGCGCGGGCCTCGCCATCATGCTGTCCGTGAGCCACCTGCTCGGCGTCGCGGGGCTGCTCCACGGCGCGACGGGCATCGCCCTCGGCCTGGGCGTGTGCATCGCCGGGGCCGCCCTCGCCTGCGAGCAATGGGCGCGCGCCGCACGGGCAGGCAGGCGTGACTCGGCGCAGACGCGCGGCGGGGCCTGGCTCGCCGCCGCCCCCGCCGCCGCCGTGCTCGCCGTCGCCGCCTGCTCACCGCCCGGCTGGCTGTGGGATTCCGAGTTCGGCGGCTACGACGTGCTGAGTTACCACCTCCAGTTGCCGCAGGAGTGGCTCGCGCTCGGCTCGATCCGCCCGCTCCAGCACAACGTCTACTCCTACCTGCCCGGCTACGTCGAGGCCGCCTACCTGCAGCTTGCCGCAATGACCGGCGCGCCGCGCCCCCTCGCCGACGGCACGCCCGCCGGCCTCCTCGCCGCCGACGGCTGGCGCACGCTCTCGTGCCAGATGCTCCACGCCGGCCTGGCGGTGTGCGCCGCGTGGCTCGTCGCGCGGGCCACCTTGGCCGCAGCCGACCGATGGATGCACGCCGGCAATCGCACGGACCAGCCTCGCATCGTCAACGTCGCGTGCGCGGGGCTTTCCGGCGCGATCGTCCTCGCTACGCCGTGGACCGTCGTCTCCGGCTCGCTCGCCTACAACGAGATGGGCGTCATCGCCCTGACCGCCGCCGCCATGATCGCCGCCGTGGACCGCGGGATGAGCGCACCACGCCGCGGGCTGCTCGCGGGCGCGCTCGTCGGCGTTGCGTGCGGCGTCAAGCCCACGGCATTGCTCTTCGCCACGCCCGTCGTCGGGCTGATGCTCCTCGCCACGACGCCCCGAAGGGACTGGGTGCGAGCGGCGGCCTTCGGCGCGGTTGCGGGTGTCGCCATGCTCTTGCCCTGGCTGGTTCGCAACGCCCTGCATGGGGGAAACCCGGTCTTCCCGTTTCTGGCGGGCGTTTTCGGCTCCGCCCACTGGACCGACGAGCAGATCACCCGCTACGCCGCCGCCCACGCCTTCGACGGCTCGCTCGCCGACCGCCTCCGTCTGCTCGTGCTGTGCGACGAGTCCGACCCCGCCGGCCCCAGGCATCGAGGCATGATGCACGCGCAGTGGGGCGTCTTCTTCCCCCTCCTCGCGGCGGCGGGCGCGGCCTCGCTCCTTGGGCGGGCACGAATCGGCGCGATCGTCCTCGGCGCGGGCCTCGCCGCCCAAATCCTCGTCTGGATGTTCGCCACGCACCTCCAGTCGCGCTTTCTCTTGCCGATGCTCGCGCCCGGCGCGGTCCTCATCGGCCTCGGCCTCTTCTCGCTTGCCGACCGTGGCGCTGGTATACGTCGCGCCGCCATCGCCGTCGGCGCGATCGGCGTGCTCGTGCAGAGCGGGCTGACGCTGAGCGTGTACGCGGGGCAGCGGTCCTCAAGCCCGGGCCTGCTCCTCCCGGTCGGCACGGACTTCTACGCCGTGCCCCCCCCATCGTCAGAGGAGGCCGAAGCCGGCTCGCTCGGGTTTATCAACCGTCGTGCCCCCGCGGGGCGAACGGTGTACCTGCTGGGCGAGGCGACACCCTTCTACTCCACCGGCCGCGTCGTCTACAACACGACCTGGGACCGCTGGCCCCTCGGCGAAGCGATCGACGCGGCACCCGACAACCCGGCCGCATGGTCGGCCGCCCTTCGCGAACGCGGCATCGACGCCGTACTCGTCTGCTTCCCCGAACTCGAACGCCTCCGACGCAGCGGCTACGCCGATCCACGAGTGACACCCGAGCGCGTCGCCCGCTGGCTCGAGTCCGCGGCCGCGCCCGTCCGGGCCTGGCCCGGCGAGGGACGCGCGCTCTACGCACTCGCGGAGCGCACGCCGTGAACCCCCCGAACGCACGACGCAAGCCTTACCTGCGACTCGCGGCGCAGGGCCTCGGGTTCGTCGCCGGCCTCGTCCTGCTCGGCTGGTGCGTGCGCGCCGCCCTCTCCCCCGAGAACCGCGAGCAACTATCGAAACTCGGCGATGCCCCCGCCTGGTCCGTCGCCGCGCTGCTCGGGCTGTCGGCCGCCTCGGTCGCCCTCAACGGCCTCGCGTTCTGGTGCGCCCTGCTTCCGGCACGCCGCCTTCACGCCTCGGATGTCATCGCCACCAACGCCCTCGCCACACTCCTCAACTACCTCCCCTTCAAACTCTCCGCCATCAGCCGCGTCGTCATCCACAACCGCCGCGACCGCGTTCCACTGCTCACCATCGGCGGGTGGTTCGGGGCGGTCCTCGGCGTGATGGTGGTGTCGCTCGCCCCGCTCGTGGCCGCGAGCCTCTGGCGCCAGGGCGTGGACGCCGCGTGGTGGGCCATCGCCCTCTTCGGCCCCATCACCGCGGGGGGGGGATTGATCGCCCTCGCCCGCCCCTTCGCCCACGAGCGCGGCCTGACACGCCTCCACGCCATCCTCGACCCGCTCGCCGTCGGCCCGCTCCGCCGCGCCCTCCGCAGCGAGCGCTTCGCGCAACTGCACGCCGGCGTCACCATGCTCGCCGACCCGCGCGCCGTCGCCCTCGGCGTCGCCATCCGCCTCGCCGACGTCGCCACCCAGACCGCACGCTTCGTCCTCGCAGCCGCCATCCTCGGCATCGCCCTCCCCTGGGACCACGCCGCACTCGTCGCCTCGTCCTACTTCCTCATCTCCGTCGTCTCACCCTTCGGCATGCTCGGCACGCGCGAGGCCGGCACCGTCTGGCTCGCAGCCGCGCTCGGCCTCGCCGGCGCGAGCGACGCCGCCACCCACCCGCTCGTCATCGTCACCCTCTTCATCACCGGCACGGAGTCCGTCGTCCTCCTCGCCGGCGCGGCCTGGGCCGTGCTCTGGCTGCGGAGAGGATGAAATGGCAGAGTGACCATATGAAGGTGGCACAGGCGTCCCGCCTGTGCCGAATCTCCACACCTTCACGCCTTACCCATACCATTCCTCAACCATGCGCCTCGCCCTCATCCAGTTCAACCCCACCGTCGGCAACATCGACGCCAACGCCCAACGCATGGCCGGCTTCATCGACAGGGCACGGAGCGACGGCGCATCCCTCGTGGTCTTCCCCGAACTCGCCCTGTGCGGCTACCCCCCCCGCGACCTCCTCCTCTGCGAGGGCTTCGTCCCCGCCTGCGTCCACGCCGCCAAACGCCTCGGCGAGCGCCACACCGCGGGCCTCACCGCGGTCTTCGGCTGCCCGCTCCACATCGACCAGGAGCGCCCCCACCACGGCACCGCGAACAGCCTCCTCGTCTACGCCGACGGACGCTACCTCGACTACCACGACAAGCGCCTCCTCCCCACCTACGACGTCTTCGACGAGGACCGCTACTTCGAGCCGGGCGACCGGGCCGTCGTCGTGCGCGTCGGCGCCTGGCGCGTCGGCCTCAGCGTCTGCGAAGACCTCTGGAAGGGCGAGGACGCCGGCTTCGCCTCGCGCTACGCCCACGACCCCGACCCCGTCGAGGCCCTCGCCCGCGCAGGCATGGACCTCCTCGTCAACCCCTCCGCAAGCCCCTTCGTCCTCGGCAAGGGCGCACGCCACCGCGACATCCTGCGCAGGCACGCCACGAGGCACGGCGTCTGGGTCGCAGCCGTCAACCAGGTGGGCGGCAACGACGACCTCGTCTTCGACGGGCACGCCGCGATCTACGACCCGCGCGGCCGACCCGCCGCATTCGGCCCCGGCTTTGAGGAGTCGATCGTCCTCGCCGACCTGCCCGACGCGCCCGGCGGCACACCCGAGGGGGGGGGCGAACCTGCCGACCCCCTGACGACCGCCCCACTGCCCGAGCAGGCCTTCCGCGCTCTCGTCCTCGGCACGCGCGACTATGTCCGCAAGACCGGCCACGCCCGCGCCATCATCGGACTCTCCGGCGGGATCGACTCCGCCGTCACCGCCTGCATCGCCGTCGCCGCCCTCGGCCGCGAGAACATCACCGGCGTCGCCATGCCCGGCAAGTACTCCTCCGAAGGCTCGATCGCCGACGCCCGCGACCTCGCCGATCGCCTCGGCATCCGCCTGCTCACCGTCCCCATCGCCCCCGCCTTCGACGGCTTCCGCGCCTCACTCGACCCCGCACTCCACGAACTCGGCGAGCAAGCCCTCGGCGAACGCCTCCCCGACGTCGCCGAGCAGAACCTCCAGTCGCGCGCCCGCGGCACGACGCTGATGGCCCTCAGCAACCGCACCGGCGCGCTCGTCCTCACCACCGGCAACAAGAGCGAACTCGCCGTCGGATACTGCACCCTCTACGGCGACATGAACGGCGGCCTTGCCGTGCTCGCGGACGTAACCAAGCGACTCGTCTACGACCTCGCCCGCTGGATGAACGCCAACCCCCGCGCGGCCGGCTTCACCCGATCCCCCGTCCCCGACGCCAGCATCACCAAGCCCCCGAGCGCGGAACTCGCCCCCGACCAGCGCGACCAGGACACCCTCCCCCCCTACGACGTCCTCGACGAAATCGTCGCCCGCTACGTCGAACGCCACGAGTCGCCGACGCGCATCATCGACGAGACAGGCTTCGACGAGCAGACCGTGCGGCGCGTCGTCCGCCTCATCGACGCCAACGAGTACAAACGCCGCCAACTCGCCACGGGCATCAAGATCACCTCCGTCGCCTTCGGCACCGGCAGGCGAAGGCCGATCGCGCAGGGATGGCGATCGACCTGAATCGTGCCCGGCATTCTCGCTACGCCACCCACTCCCCCGCGTACAGCGTGATGAACCCTGCCGCGTCGCGCCCCGGCAACTCGAACATCCGCTTCGCGATCTGGCGCAGGTGCAGCGCATCGTGCGCCGCCCACGCCCCGAGCAGGTCGCCCGCCCGGATCGGCCCGAACTTCGGGTGCTGGTACGCGACCGACCAGTCCGGCCCCGCCGCGACCACCGGCCGAAGCCACGCGGTCGACGCCTCGCGCTCGCGCACAAACCGGTCCACGCTCTCACGCAGGTCGCGCTCGTTGTAGCGACGCTCGCGCGCCCACCCCTCCGGGTCGATCGGCGGCCACGGACCGTCGCGCCGCTCCAGCACGAACCGCAGCCGCGCCCGGAAGTCGTCCGCCTCCTCGTCAGCGAGGTGGTTGACGATCTCCAAGACGGACCACGCGCCGGAGGGCGGCTTCCACCGCGCATCCGCCTCGCGCACGCACGCCGCCACGCCCGGCAGCGCACGCCCGAACGCCTCCAGCCGATCGACGATCGCCGACGCGTTCACGAACTGCCCTCGCGCATCCGCTCCAGCCCCTGCGGGAACGGGTACACCGGGAACACGCCCACGTGCCCGTACGACCACATCCGCGGCGAGGGGTACACGTCGCCCCGATACCCCGCCTGGTAGATCGTCCGCAACACTGCCTCGAAACTCGGCTCGCGCCCGTCCGGCCCCAGCAGCCGGTTCGACCGCGCCCCGAGGAACGACACGCTCGCCACCGGGCGACGCTCCATCCGCCCCTGGATCATCTTCGCCACCGTGCGGAAGCCGCGGCCGAGGTCGTCCAGCGTGAAGTGGTCCCGCCCCTTCGGCCGCAGCAGCCCGAGGATCAGCAGGCTGTCGAGGTCGTACTTCAGGATGTACGGCTCGCGGTCCTTCGCCGCGTGCACCGACACCGCCTCCTGGAAGACGCGGGCGTACGACGTGACGGTCTGCACGCTCCACTGGCTGGTCGTGACGAGGTTCACCAGTTGGGCCACGATGCCGTGCGAGTTGTCCTCGTCGTTCACGCCGCAGACGATCGTGCGGTACCTCCCGTCGAGGGCATCGCGCAGCATGTCCTGCCCCCACAGGATCCGCAGCCTCGTGCCGGCCTCGATGCGCGCGTTGTCCGGCGGCAGCAGCGTCACCCGATCGGCAAAGTTCTCCGAGGCGAGCAGGGCCTCCGCCCCCTCGTCGTAGACGCGGCATTCGGGCGTGGCGCCGTCCGTTGTGCGTGGCATGGTCTGTCCTCAACGCGCGATTGACGTGCAACCGGAACTCGATACCCCCCGCTTGCGGCGGAGCCCGATTCTACCCGGCCGTGGACCACCAGTCCGGCGGATCTCCCTGACGTATCGCGTCCGCAAGCGACGGGGTTTTAATGACACACTCTCCCGCCACACGCTCCCAGTGCAACTGGTTTATTTCCAAGGCCTGCACTTTCACGAGAGGCGAGTTCCCGGGTTCGCCCCAACGTTCGCTCGCGAAATCCTTATAAGCCGCAAGGAATGCCTGCTCAACATCGGCGCTCTCGCTAACAATCCTTTCAACCTGAGTCAAGAGCAGCCGGTTGGCCCGATCAACGTATTCCTTTCCGAACGCAGACACAAACGCGAGCCGGGCAGCCGACGATACGTCCTCTCTCCAGTCGGCTGCGTCGAACGTCGTCGTCGCGCCACTTCCGAAGCCGTTGAGCAACGCAGCGAGCGCCCGCTTCGCTGACTC
Source organism: Phycisphaeraceae bacterium (assembly GCA_026128865.1). Classification (GTDB taxonomy): domain Bacteria; phylum Planctomycetota; class Phycisphaerae; order Phycisphaerales; family UBA1924; genus CAADGN01. The sequence continues at coordinate 20,259 of JAHCJE010000053.1, forward strand.
AACAGCGCGATCCCTGTCGTATCGCCCTCCCTCAGGCAGATCGAAAGGTATGTTCATTTCCTTGAGGGATGCGCGAAGTCGGTCGATGTCATTCCTCGCCCCGGCGGGGAGGGTGCTTGCCACGACGGCCAGCGCAGACATCGAGGCAGTAAGTTCTTTCAGGCCAGCCAGCTCGCTTTCGTTGAGCTTCAGATCCGAGCACGCTGCATAGAAGTTCACCCCACACGACAAGCCGGATCGCCCGAGAAAAGCATCGGCCAGACCATTGCCCTCGCTCAGAGCCGCATACAGACCCAGGCCCGCCAATATGCCGCGCGCCCGCACAGCCGCCTCGCCCACGAACGCCGAGAGCAGCTCCGCATCCTCCCGGTTGCCGGCGCCGTCCTTCGCCTCATTCCGTGCTCTCAACAGGCTCACCGTGGCATTGAACAGCCTCGACGGCACGGAGTCGTCGCTCCTGTCCTTCCCCATGACAGCGCACGCCGCAGCCACCTGGAGCAACGGACGATCGAGCAAGCCCAGCCACGGCCATGCCGCGTGCAGCCTCGCCATCGCCTCCGTACAGGCGAGGTGAACGGGTCGAACATCATCGCGTGCAGCGCCTAGCAAGCGCGAGGCAAAGTTGACGTCGGTCGCGCTATATTCTTGAAGGATCCTCGCCTGACACATAACACCGACACGAGCGATCGATTCGAGGCCATGCGCAGCCACGGGGCTATTCCGGCGTTGAAGCATCTCCATGATAATGATAATCGTGTTGAACACGCAGTTCCTGACACGCACAATCCCATCTTCGTTTCGCGATTCGCTTACCGGTCTACCGGCCTCACACTGACGCCAGTAATGGCTGAGCGCTTCATGATAGTAGTAGACCGCATGGACAAAGAGCTCTTTCGATTGCGGCATAAGAAGCACATCGCCGAGCCCAGCAAGCGTCTGGTAGAACCCCTCACCACGATCGTCCTCGCTCTGACCGTCAAGGTGACCCCTGATGCACGCGATTATGCGCCTGAGGTTTGGCGTCGCCTGCTCCGCTCGACGCACCGTAAAGCACACAAGCGCGAGATCGGCGCGATTCTCAGGGGTTATGCCGGGCAACTGTTCGATGTAGCCGAGGGAGTCCGGCAGCACACTATGCACGAACACGGAGAGACGGGCACCGTCCTGCGCCAGGTCAAGCAGACTTCTGCGCACTTCGATGACGATGTCGCCATAGGTAGTCCCTGGGGTAATGCGAGAACTCTTCTCTGCTGAACCCGATTCGCCAGGGTCGGCTCGGCCGCCGAGGCGCTGCTCCAATGACCACGGCTCATCGAGCCCAAGAAGGACCATGTTCACAAACTCATTCATGAGCGTGTACTGAGACTCGAGATCAAGCGATTGACTCACGTCATTATACAATTTCTGCAAGGGATCTCGCAGTTCGTCTGGTAGTGTCCGTCAAGTTGCGCACATTT
>JAHCJE010000054.1 GCA_026128865.1 Phycisphaeraceae bacterium
AACAGCCGCTCGTTCCCCTCCACAACAACCACGTCGCCCTCCGCCAGCGCGCCCGCGCCGATGACGTACCGGTCGCCGATCGGGAACAGCACCTCCACCGGCGCCGGGAACGCCGGCGACGGCCCGCCCCGACCCGCAGACACCCGGTACACGAACGCCCCCGCATCGTTCCGCAGCACCGCGTCCTTCGGTACCGTCAACTGCACGCCCTCCACGCCCGTCGGCACCCACCCGACCACCGACATCCCCGGCGCCAGCACACCTCCGCTCGCCTCCAGCGTCGCCACAAGCACGAACGTCCGCGATCGAGGATCGACGTCCGGCACCACCCGCTGCTCCACCGCCCCGAGCGCGATCCCCGAAGTCCCAACCTCCACCAGCACGCCGTTCGCGCTCGACGACGCCGCCCCCAGCAGCCGCTGCGGCACGCTCAGCCACGCCTCGACGCGACCTGTCGCCACCACCTCCGCCACCGCGTCGCCCGCCGACACCCACTGCCCGATCTCGGTGAGCCTCCCGACCACCACCGCGTCGAACGGCGCGACGATCCGCGTGTCAGACAACTGCTCGCGCAGCCGGTCGAGCCGCGCCGCGACCATCAGCCGCTGCGCCTCGGCCTGCGCGAGCCTCGCCTGCGCGATCCGGTGCGCCCACTCGGCGTCGCGCCGCTCGCGGGCCGTCGCCCCTCCCGCCTCGAACGCGCTGCGCACGCGCTGCCACTCCTGCTCCGCCTGCCCGAGCGACTCGCGCCGCTCGTCGATCGTCGCCTGCGCGAACGCCGCGTCCGCCTCCGCCTCCGAGATCAGCAGCCGCAGCCGGCGCGAGTCCAGTTCCGCCAGCAACTCCCCGGCCCGCACGGCCTGCCCCTCGCGCACGGGCAGCGCGACAACCAGCCCCTCTTCCTGCGCCGCAACACGCGCCCGCTTCACCGCACGCAACTCGCCCGTCACCAGCCGCCGCTCGGCCACAGGCTCCGCGCGAACCTCGCCCCCGCGCACAGGCGTCGCCGGCGGGCCGTTCCCACCCTGACCTCGCGCAACCGACGACACGCACAACGCCGCCGCGGCCGCCCACAACCCGATCTGCCATCGCATCGCCGCTGGACTCCATCCCCGCATCCGTCCGCACCCGGAACGCACCCCACGCGACGGGACGCAATGCTAGCCCCGCGACCCCCCTGCCTCTTCATCACGTGATGTGCCATTTGACCATTCGACCCCCATCCCGCTCAGAACGGCAACTCTTCCTCGTACCGCACGTCGTCGCCCGTCCCGAACTCGCCGTCCGGACCCGCGCTGACAAACACGACGCGTGTGTTGAACCCCGGCCGCTCGACGAAGTCCAGCCGCATCTCCGTCCCCCACTGGTCGTTGAACGCGCCACGCGTGCCGCCGACCTCGGCCGGCGACGACGGCAGACGCCCGTTCTCCTCGCGGTGCTGCGCGATCAGCATCGCCAGTTGCTTCGTGTTGACCGCCGTGCGCACGTCCCGCGCCATCTCCCGCGATTTGGCCGCCTGCTCGACCAGCCCCGTGTTGCCTCCCGCGACGCCGAAGTAGATGATCATGCCGATCGCCAGCACGATCAGCAGCACGATCAGCCCGAACCCGACGTTCCCCCGCCGCTCGGTGGTATGCCGTGCCATGCGTTGTTCTCCTGTGCTGAGCGGAGCCTCTCAAGCCCCGGGCAAGCCCCATGCTGAGTCTACCACGCCCGTCCCACCACACGCAAGTGTCCCTGCGCGCGGTTACAACCGACAATGAGCGATCGCGTGCACGACCGCTCTCGCGATGACGTCTGTTTCGAGGTTCACGTGTGATCCCTCAACGAGATGCCCGAGGGTGGTCCGCTCGAGGGTCATCGGGATCAATGCGACATCGAACGTCGCACGTGCCGAATCCGCTGACGCGATCGTCAGCGAAACCCCGTCCACAGCGATCGACCCCTTCGGCACCACCAAGGGCGTGAGCGACTGCGGCGTGCGGATCCTCACCCGCCACTCCGGCTCGCGCACCACCAGCTCGACCGTCCCCAGTGCATCGACGTGCCCCTGGACGAGGTGCCCGCCAAGCAGCGAATCCGCCCGCAGCGAGTGCTCGAGGTTCACGAGCGACCCCGGAGCGAGCCACCCAAGCGTCGTCCGCGTCAGCGTCTCCGGCACCGCGTCGAAGACCAGCATCGGCAGCTCATCTGGTCGCGCGTGGCAGGTCAGGCATACGCCGTTGACCGCGATCGAGTCTCCCTGCCCCGGCCGGTGCGGCCACCCCCGCGGATCGACATGGATCCGCAGCCCCGCCGAATGGGGGATCAGGGCATCCACCCGACCGATAGCCTGAACAAGCCCCGTGAACACGGCTAGAGCGTAGAAACCAAAACCGGCGACCGCCGTACCCGGGCCTACGCTTGACCAACGCGGGGCGCGGCCGGATACTGCCCATCCCTGCGGCGGGGCCGGGCGGACGAACGCCCAATCGGCCCCTGACCCCCCACCCTCGGACACCCGGGAGGCTGATGCGGATGGCACAGCGTGGCGATCGGAAGCGGACTGCCCGGATGGCTTTGTCGGTCGGGCTGGGGGGCCTGCTGACGCTCGCGTCCCTCTACGGCACAACCGCATGCACAAGCGACGAAGGGGCGTCATCCTCCGCCTCGTCTACCCGCACCACCTCCACTCGCTCGCCCGGCGCGTCAACCATCGAAGCCAGGCGAAGGGCCTTCCAGATCAACCACGACGACTGGAACCGCCTCGGCTACCGCCTCGACTGGCGAGGCTTCGCCCATGTCGGCCCACGCCAGCGCGTCACTCACCTGACCCCGTATGACGATGTCGTTGTCGTCCACGAGTCCGGGAGCGTGCTCAGCGTCCTGGAGGCCGACACGGGTGCGCTCCGCAACGCCAACGAACTCGCCACCCCGCTCTCACGCTTCCTCGGCCACGTCCGCGAAGGCTCGCGGGTCGTCGTCTCCAGCGAATCCGAACTCTTCGCCGTGGACGTGACCACCGGCAACCTCCTCGACCGAAAGTCGCTCGCCAAGGTCGCCAGCACCAGCCCCGTCCTTGCCGAGGGGCTTATCATCAACGGCACGCCCTCCGGCGAAGCATCGGCGTACCTGCTCGGCGCGCCGGTTCGCGCCTGGGCTTTCGGCATGGGCGATCCGATCGACACCGACCCCGTCATCGTCGGCGACGCCGTCGGCCTCGTCTCCCGCTCCGGCAACGTCGCCTTCCTCGACGCCGCATCGGGCAGCCTTCTCGGCCGCGCCCGCATCTTCGCCGGCTGCGACGCCACCCCGGCCTCCGACGGCTCCACCATGTTCATCGCCAGCCTCGACCAATCCATCTACGCTTTCCACGCCCGCGGAGGCGAGCTCGCCTGGCGCGTCCGCACCGCGCGGCCGCTCCGCCAGCAACCGACCCACCATCGCGGTGTTGTCTACGTCGGCACCGACGACCGCGGCCTGCTCGCCCTCGACGCCGCAACCGGCGCGGAACGCTGGGCCGCCGCCGGCGTCAGCGGCACCGTCATCGGCGTGCGTGCGGGACGCCTCCTCGTCTTCAGCGGCAGCGAGGCCTTCACCCTCGACCCCGACACCGGCGACATTGTCGAGCGGGCCTCGCTCCCCGGAGTCGCCATCCTTCGCCCAGACGCCTTCGTGGACGGCAACCTCTACGCCGTCAGCGCGCAGGGTGTCGTCGCCAAGTTCGTGCCGCGCTCCTGATCCGCGCCGAGGTATCATCCGCTCGATGACCGACCTCGTCCCGATCCGACGCGCGCTCCTCTCCGTCAGCGACAAGACAGGCATCGTCGAGTTCGCTCGAGACCTCGCCTCTCGCGGCGTCGAACTCATCTCCACCGGCGGTACAGCCCGCGCTCTCACCGACGCAGGCCTTGCCGCTACACCCGTCGAACGGGTCACCGGCTTCCCCGAGATGATGGACAGCCGAGTCAAGACCCTCCACCCCGCCATACACGGCGGCATCCTCGCCCTGCGCGACAACCACGACCACGCCGAGGCGATGCGCAGCCACGCCATCGGCGCCATCGACCTCGTCTGTGTCAATCTCTACCCCTTCGAACGCACCATCGCCACTCCCGGCGTCACGCGCGAAGAGGCCGTCGAGCAGATCGACATCGGCGGTCCGGCCATGGTCCGCTCCGCCGCCAAAAACCACGAGTGGGTCGCGGTGGTCACCGACCCCGCCGACTACTCGCGCGTCCTCCACGAGATCGAGCGTTCCGGCGGCGCGACGACCCGCGCCCTCCGCGCCGACCTCGCCGCCGCCGCGTTCTCCCACACAAGCGCATACGACGCTGCAATCGCCGCCTACCTGCGCGGCGCGGGCGCGGAGCGATTCCCCGCCCATCTCCGCCTCGCCTTCGAGCGCCGCGCCGAACTGCGCTACGGCGAGAACCCCCACCAGGCCGCCGCAGCCTACGCCCTGCCCGCCTGGACCGGCCCGAGCGTCGTCACCGCCGAACAACTGCACGGCAAGCCGCTCAGTTACAACAACCTGCTCGACGCCGCCGCCGCCCTGGACCTCGCCCTCATGCTCGCCGCCTGCGACGAGGGCCGCGTCGGCGCGTGCGTCGTCAAGCACACCAACCCCTGCGGCGCGGCCCTCGCCGAGAGCGCCACCCTCGCCGTCGAACTCGCCATCGCGGGCGACCCCCTCGCGGGCTACGGCGGCATCGTCGCGCTCAGCGCGGAGGTGGACGCCGCGGCCGCGGAGCGCCTCTGCGCCGAGGACGCCTTCTTCGAGGTCGTCGTCGCGCCGTCCTTCGAGTGGGCCGCGCTCGAACGCCTCCGCGAACGCTGGAAGAACCTTCGACTGCTGCAGACCGGCCGCGGCACTCGACCGTTCGGCACGCTCGAAGCCCGCACCGTCGCCGGCGGCCTGCTCGTGCAGGAACGCGACGACCGCCCCGGCGACACCGCCTCGTGGGTCCACGCCGCAGGCCCCGCGCCGACTCCCGAGCGACTCGCCCACGCGCGCGCCCTCGAAGCCGTCGTCCGCGCCCTTTCCAGCAATGCCGTCGCCATCGGCGGCGCGGCCCCCGAGGGGGGGGGCGTGCGGCTCTTCGGCGCGGGCGCAGGACAGATGGACCGCCTCGCCTCCTGCCGCATCGCCGCCGAGAAGGCCGGCGTCCTCGCACGCGGCGCGATCGCCGTCAGCGACGCCTTCTTTCCCTTCCCGGACGGCCCGCACGTGCTCATCGACTCTGGCGTCACGATGATCGTCCACCCCGGCGGCTCCAAACGCGACGCCGAGACGTTCGCGTTGTGTGAAGATCGGGGTGTTACCTGCCTCACGACAGGGGTACGGCGGTTCCGCCACTGAAACCGCAATGTTGTTGATCCGCGGTGGAAAACCTACTATGACATTGTGGCGGCCGAAAGGGTCAAGACCGCCCGAGGGAGCATGAGCCGGTACCTGGACCAGTCTGTCGGGGTTCCGCTGAACGAAGCGGACGGGCTTTCGGAGGACGGGTTGCCTTCGGGGGTGTCGCTCTCCCTGCCGCGAAACGAGGGCATGTCGGCCAAGGTGCTCGTGCTCAATCGGCTGTACGTGGCCGTGCGCGTCGTCTCGGCACGCCGCGCCTTCGCGCTCCTCTTCCGCAACCACGCCGAGGTCATCCACGTCGAGAACGGCAAGTACCTCAACTACGACTTCGCCACCTGGGCGGAGATCGCCGAGTTGCAGCGCGAGTTCGAGCCGGCCAAGCACGACTGGGTGCGCACCGTCCGCTGCGACCTCGCCGTGCCCCGCATCATCCGCCTTCTCGGCTACGACCGCCTCCCCGTGCAGCAGGTGAAACTCAACCGGCGCAACCTCTTCGCCCGCGACCGCAACCGATGCCAGTACTGCGGCGCGTTCTTCCCCACCAGCGAACTGACCATCGACCATGTCGTCCCGCGCGCCCAAGGCGGCGGCGACACCTGGGAAAACCTCGTCTGCGCCTGCGTCCCCTGCAACGCCCGCAAGGGCGGCCGCACGCCCGAGCAGGCCCACATGCGCCTCATCAAGCCCGTCGTGCGCCCCAAGCGCAACCCCATGATCTCGCTCCGCCTCGGCAGCGAGAAGTACGCCTCGTGGAAGGCCTTCCTCGACGAGGCCTACTGGTCCGTCGAACTGCGCTAGGTCAACGCGGCATGGCGTCCACCGCCTTCGCCAGCGCGAAGTCCTTCGCCGTGATACCCCCCGCGTCGTGCGTGCTCACCGAGATCGTGACCTTGTTGTACCGCACGAGGATGTCCGGGTGATGCTGCGCCCGCTCCGCGTACTCCGCCACCTTGTTGACAAACCGCATCGCCTGCGCGAAGTCCTTGAAGTCGTAGGTACGCTGGATCGCCCCGCTCACCTCCGACCACTCGGGTGTCGCGGCGAGGGCCGCCTGAATCTCCGCTTCGATCAGTTTCGTCATCACGCGGCGCTCCCCTCGCGGTTCGATGGGCGGGAACACCAGTCTACCATGCCCGGCCCGTGAACGACGACGCCCGAGGAAAACCCGTCTCCCGCAACACCGCCGGGGTCACGCGGCTCGCTCCCTCGCCCACCGGTGCGCTCCACCTCGGCAACGCCCGCACCTTCCTCGTCACCTGGGCCATTGCACGCCGTGCCGGCTGGAGGATCGTTCTCCGCGTCGAGGACCTCGACGGCCCGCGCGTCAAGCCCGGCGCGATCGAGTCCTGCATCGCCCTGCTCGAATGGCTCGGCATGGACTGGGACGAGGGTCCGATCGTGCAATCGCACGACCCCGAGCCGCACGTCGAGGCCATGCGCTCGCTCGCGAGGGGGGGGCACGTCTATCCGTGCGACCTGAGCCGGGCCGAGATCGAGGCCGCTGCCTCCGCCCCGCACCACGAACCGATGAGCATCGCGGGCGGGACGCCCTCTGCGCCGGCAAGCGGTCGAGAGGCCCGCTTCCCACCCGAACTTCGCCCCCCCCCTTCCGCCCGCGAGTTCGACGAGCGCGAGAGCAACTGGCGATTCGCCGTGCCCACGGGCGCGGCCGGCGTCGTCCGCTTCGATGACGCCTTCGCCGGCCCGCAGGCGCTCTCCCCCGCCGACACCATCGGCGACTTCGTCGTCTGGACCAGACGCGCCCAGCCCGCCTACCAACTCGCGGTCGTCGCCGACGATCACCGCCAGGGCGTCACCGACGTCGTCCGCGGCGACGACCTCCTCGACTCCGCCGCACGCCAACTCCTCCTCTACCGCGCCCTCGCCCTCGCGCCCGAGCCTCGCCACTGGCACCTCCCTCTCGTCGTCGGCCCCGACGGCCGCCGACTCGCCAAACGCCACGGCGACACCCGCCTCGACACCTACCGGACACGGGGCGTGCGACCCGAGCGCATCATCGGCCTCCTCGCCCGCTGGTGCGGCATCGACGCCGACGAGATGAACGCACGGGAGTTCAGCGATCGCCTTGATCTTGCTACCATCCCCCGATCACCCGTGGTCATGCGCCCGGAGGACGAACGATGGCTCCTGGAAGGATGAATCGCATCGGCGGGATGGCGCTCGCACTCTGCGCCCTAGGTCTGGCCCTCGCCTCCTGCGCCGACAAGGCCGTCAACGCCGGCGTCGAGAGCGTCCAGATCGCCGGCAAGTGGTTCCACCTCGAACTCGCCGCCGACGAGCCGACCCGCATGAAGGGCCTCGGAGACCGCACGTTCATCGAGCCGGACGGCGGCATGCTCTTCGTTTTCCCCACCGCCGCCAAACGCTCGTTCGTCATGCGCGACTGCCCCATCTCCATCGACATCATCTTCCTCGACCCCAGCGGCCGCGTCGTCGCCATGCATCACATGGAGGCCGAGGAGCCTCGCCGCGAGGGCGAGTCCGACTGGCAGTACGAGGAACGACTCAAACGCTACTCCAGCCGGTTCGATTCCCAGTTCGTCATCGAACTCGCTGGCGGCACGCTCGAGTCCCTCGAACTCAAGTCCGGCGACCGAATCCCCCTCGACACCGCCAGGCTGAAGGCACGGGCGAAATAGACCGATAGTCGCTCAGGGGTCGGCCCCGGGCGGCGTGGTGGCGCGCCGTGCGCGGCCGCTCGCCGGAGGCCGCCCGACATGCGCCAGCAACGGATTCTCCTCGTCGCTCCGCCCTCCGTCTCGCCCAAGGTCCGGGAACGTCTCGGCGCATCCATCGTCGGAGCCTGGCCGAGGGTCGGCCGCCGGCCCTCCATCGTCAACGTCGAGCTCGAGTGCCTGCCCGAGGCACTCGTCGAGCGGCCCATCGCCCAACTCGCCGTCGCCGTGCTCGACGAGAGCGAAGGTCGACCCGGCGTCGCGCGCCTCATCGACGACCTCATCGCCGCCCGCACTGCCGGCCTCATTCTCCTTCCGGGCGATCACGCCTCCACCGCACGCGACCTCGAGGCCGAGGGCGTCCTCATCGAATCGTGGGACTCCGATCCCGCCACGCTCGCCGCCGCCCTGCACGCCCTCTGCCAGCGCGAGTGCATGATCGAACGCCTCTCGCGCGAACTCAACCTCACCCGCGCCGCCCACGGCGGCCTCAGCGGACAGATGGCACAACTCCACGAGGAACTCAACCTCGCCTCCTCCGTCCAGCGCGAACTCATGCCCCGCGAACTCCCACGCGTCGAGGGCCTCGACCTCGGCGTCCTCTTCCGACCCGCAGGGTTCGTCAGCGGCGACGTCTACGACTGCGTCCGCATCGGCGAGCGACGCGTCGCCTTCCTCCTCGCGGACGCCGTCGGCCACGGCGTCCCCGCCGCCCTCCTCACCATGGTCATCAGCCGCTCCCTCCGCCGCACGCTCGACGACGCCGGCCCGAGCGGCAACGTCGATCCCGCCGACGCCATGCGCCGACTCAACCGAGACCTCTGCGGCGCGGGAGCAGGCTCGTTCCAGTTCGCAACCGCCGTCTTCGGCGTCGTCGATGCCGAAACCTGGGAGGTCACCGCCTCCGTCGCCGGACACCCGTCCCCGCTGCGCCTGCGCGCGGGCACGGTCGACCGCATTCCCGCCGACGGCCCGCTCCTCGGCGTCTTCGATGCCGCCGAGTTCGAGCAGTCCCGCTTCCGCCTCGCGCCCGGCGAAACGCTGCTCATCTACAGCGACGGCTTCGAGACCGCATTCCCCTCCGGCGCGGATCGCCGATCGCTCGGCAAGCCGACCTCCGCCTACCTTCGCCACCTCGGCGGCCTCGGCCACCGTGCGGAGGCAACCGGCAGCGTCGGCGCGGCGCTGCTCGAACTCACCGGCCTGCTCGACGCCCAGTCCGGCTCCCTCCACCAGCGCGACGACGTCACCGCCCTCGCCATCCGCAGAACCGACGCCGCGACAATCCAGCACCGCGCAGCCGCCTGAAGAACTCGCAGCATGTGGAGCGACGACCCGTCGCATCTCTCCGCACCTTCGCCCACTTCGCGCCCTTCGCGTTCAAGTCTTCCCGCGCAGCGCCAACGAAGTCACACCGGCACGGGCGCACGCTTACGCAGCACCGTGTCCGTCTCGATCAGCCCGTCCTTCAGCCGCACGATCCGCTCGCACCGGTCGGCGATGCTGTCATCGTGCGTCACCATGAGGATCGTCATCCCCTGCGCGTGCAGGTCCTCGAACACACGCAGGATCGCCTCGCCCGTCGTCGAGTCCAGGTTCCCCGTCGGCTCGTCCGCCATCAGGATCACCGGCCGCGTCACCAGCGCTCGCGCGATCGCGGCTCGCTGCTGCTGCCCGCCCGAGAGTTCGCGCGGCCTGTGCCCCACGCGATCCGCCAGCCCCACCAACGCCATCGCCTCCAGCGCACGCCGACGCCGATCCGGCTTCGGCACGCGCTGGTAAACCAGCGGCACCTCCACGTTGTCCTCCAGCGTCAACTGCGGGATCAGGTTGAACGCCTGGAAGATGAACCCGACCGTCCGCCCCCGAAAATCGGACAGTTCCTCATCGGACATGCTCTGAACATCCTTGCCCGCGAGGTGGTACCGCCCCTCCGTCGGCTGGTCCAGGCAACCCAGCAGGTTCATCAGCGTGGACTTCCCCGACCCCGATGCCCCCATGATCGCCACGTACTCCCCACGCCGGATCGTCAGGTCGATGCCGCGGAGGGCCTCGACCATCACCGAGCCGTCCGGCTTGTAGTAGGTCTTCCGGACGCCGATCAGTTCGGCGACGGGCGGAGCAGTGGCGGAATCGGGCATGGGATTGGAGTGTAGGTGTCGGAGCCTGCGAGGTTGCGGCCGCTCACCCCTCCGCGTCCTCCAGTTGCAACCCTGCCAGCGCAGTCAGAGGGTCCGGCGCGAACTTGAACACCTTGTCCAGCCCCGTCACCATCAGCACCGACCACACTTCGTCCGTCACCGAGCAGACCCGCAGCGAACGCCCGGCGTCCGCCAGCATCTTCCGCAGCCGCAGCAACTGCGCCAGGTTTGAACTGTTCACGTAGGTCACGTTCGCGAAGTTCAGGACCACGTGCGGCATCTTGTTCGGCGGGGCGTCGCTCAGCCGCTCAAACAGCGCGTTGAACTCGTCCGAGAGCGCAGGCTCGTCGGCCAGTTCCGCGACGACGATCGTGTCGGACCAGTCGATGGGCATGGGCCGCAGTGTACCGGATCACGCCCGCCCGGTCAGGCCGGGGCCTCCTCGCCGTCCCCCTCCTCGACGCGCTCGACCGCCACCACGGCATCCCCCTGCTTCAGGCTGACGACCCGCACCCCCTGCGTCCCCCGCCCGATCATCGAGATCGAGGCCGCGGGCATCCGCACCAGCAGCCCGCCGCGGGTGATGACGGCCACGTCGTCCCCCTCGCAGACGCCCACGGCAGCAACCGACGGGCCGTTGCGGGCCGACGTGCGGATGTCCACGCGACCCTTCCCGCCGCGAGACTGGGAGCGCGGCTTGCCCGTCTCCGGCTGGACTCGGTACTCATCCACCGCTGTGCGCTTGCCGTAGCCGTTCTCCGTCACCGTCAGCAGCGCCATCCCCCGCTCCAGGAACGCCGGGTCGGTCATCAGGTCCCCCTCGGCGTCGCGCACCATCGGCACGCGCACCGCCCCGATCACGGCGTCGCCCTCGCCCAGTTCGATCCCCTTCACGCCGGCCGCCTGCCGCCCCATGTCGCGGGCGTCGTCCTCGTTGAAGCGGATCGCCATCCCGTGCGCCGTCACCAGGATCAGGTCGTCCGACCCTGACGTGAGCAGCACGTCCAGCAGCGAGTCCCCCTCCTTCAGCCCCACCGCGATGATCCCCGACCGGTTCACGTTCGCGTACGCCTTCAGCGGCGTGCGCTTGATGATCCCGCCGCGCGAGATGAACGTCAGGTAGTTGCTCCCAGCCTCGAAGTTGCTGATGGCCAGATAGGCGCACGTCCGCTCGCCCTCGCGCAGGTCCAGCAGGTTCACGATCGCCCGACCCTTGCTCGTCCGCGACATCTCGGGCAGTTCGTACACCTTCAGCCTGAACACGCGCCCCGTGTCCGTGAAGCACAGCAGGTCGTCGTGCGTGCTCGCCACGAACAGGTGCTCGATGAAGTCCTCGTCGCGGAAGTCCGACGCCCGCACGCCCACTCCCCCGCGCCCCTGCGAGCGGTACGTGTTCAGCGGGACGCGCTTCGCGTACCCGTGGTGCGAGATCGTGACCGCCATGTCCTCGACCTGGATCAGGGCCTCGATGTTGATGTCGCCCTCGGCGTCCTCGATCGCCGTCCGCCGCTCGGTGCGGTAGCGGGCCTTCATCTCCTCGCAGTCGGCCTTGATGATGTTCAGCACGCGCCGCTCGTCCGCGAGGATCGCCTCGTACCCCTCGATCTCCTCGACCAGCCCGCGGTAGTCCGCCACCAGCCGCTCGATCTCCAGCCCCACCAACTGGATCAGCCGCAGCGCGCCGATCGCGTCCGCCTGCACCCGCGTCAGCGCGACGCCCGCGGACCCGCTCCGCTCGGCCATCTCCAGCATTCGGGCCGGAATCTTCGCCGCGTACGGGTGCCCCGCCGGGATGCGGAAACGCCGGGCCATCAGCGCGGCGATCGCCTCCTCCCGCGTCCGCGACGCCCGGATCAGCCGGATCACTTCGTCCACGTCGCACACCGCGAAGATCAGCCCCTCCAGCACGTGGGCCTTCTTCTTCGCCTCGCGCAGCAGGTGCATCGTCCGGCGCCGCACCACGTCCACCCGGTGACGCACATAGCAGTCGATCAACTCCCGCAGCCCCAGCGTGCGCGGCTGGCGGTTCACCAGCGCGATGTTCATGATGCTGAACGTCTGCTGCAAGGGCGTGAACTGGAACAACTGGTTCTCGACGACGCGCGCGTCCGCCCCCTTCTTCAACTCGATCACGATCCGCGTCTGCGCCTCGCGCCCCGACTCGTTGCGCACGTCCGCCACGTCCTTGATCCGCTCGTCCCGGATCGCCTCAACGATCCGCTCCACCAGCGTGTTCTGCATCAGCGAATACGGGATCTCGTCGATCACCAGCACCTCACGGTCGCCCCGCCCCACTTCCTCCACGTGCGTGCGCCCGCGCAGCACCAGCCGCCCGCGCCCCGTGTCGTACCCCTCCACGATCCCCGACCGCCCGTGGATGACGCCCCCGGTCGGGAAGTCCGGCCCCTTCACGCCCAGCCGCACCACCCTGCCCTCGGCGTCCGTCTCGTCCTGCATCAACTCGCGCAGCGTGATCTCCGGGTTGTCGATCACCCGCGTGATCGCGTCGAAGATTTCCGTCGGGTTGTGCGGCGGCAGGCTCGTCGCCATCCCCACCGCGATCCCCATGCCCCCGTTGATCAGCAGGTTCGGGAACCTCGCCGGCAGCACCAGCGGCTCCTGCAGCCGGTCGTCGTAGTTCGGCTGGAAGTCCACCGTGTCCAGTCTGATGTCCGCGAGCATGTCCACCGCGGCGTGCGTCATCCGCGCCTCGGTGTACCGCATCGCCGCCGGCGGATCCCCGTCGATCGAGCCGAAGTTCCCCTGCGGATCGACCAGCGGCACGCGCATCCGCCACCGCTGCGCCATCCCCACCATCGTCGGATAGATCACCGACTCGCCGTGCGGGTGGTAGTTGCCGCTCGTGTCGCCGCAGATCTTCGCGCACTTCAGGTGCTTGCGGCCCGGGCGCAGGTTCAGGTCGTGCATCGCCACCAGGATCCGCCGCTGGCTCGGCTTCAGCCCGTCACGGACGTCGGGCAGCGCCCGGTCCATGATCGTGCTCATCGCGTACGTCAGGTACGAGTCGCGGAGTTCATCCTCGATCTGCAACTCGACCACGTTGCCGGCGTCGTGCCCGCCCGGAGGGGTCTCGTCGGGCGGGAGAGAAGCGGTGGTGTCGTCGGCCATTCGGGAGGTCTCACTGGGCGGCGCAGGGTGCGGTCGGAACACGCCGGGATGGACCGGAAATCATAGGCAAAACCGCCCCTCGTTTCCCGCCGCGAGCAGCCCCTCCCCGGTGGCGCAGGCGTCCCGCCTGTGCCCCTTTCCCCGCCTCTTCACGGCCCACCGTCGGCCCGCGCTTCCATGGCACGGAGAGTCTCCGTCAGCGTCAACAAAGCCAGCGCGGTCGCCTCCGGCGGCATCCGCTGGTCCCACGGCGCGCTCCGCACCCCGAACGCCGCCCGCTCCCGGTCCGCGTACAGGTGGCACACCACCTCGTCCGCCGTCAACTGGCGCACAAACCGCAGCGATGCCAGCAGCCGCGACAGTTCCGGCAGCACCCGCTCCCCTTCCGTCAGACGCGCATCTCCCAGCATCGTCGCCATGAACGGCAGCACGCGCACCGTGTGCCAGGTCGGCAGCGGGTTCTCCGACCGCGTGAACACCACGCCCCCCACAAGGTCCAGCGAGTCCGACGTCGCGTCGCCGTCCGACACCTGATGCTCCCACACCAGGTCGCGGACGCCCCACAACGCCTGCGCGGCCGGCACCCCCCCCGCCGGATGCAACGCCAGTTCCGCCCACCCGAGCCACGGCAGCAGCGACACCACGCTCGCGGGATCGATCGCCGCGTACACCCCTCGCAGGTCGCGCTCGGCCGACTCGGCATCGCCCAGCCCCGCCCCCGCCCGGGTCGCCCGTGCCCAGATCACCACGGCGTCCCGCGCCGAAGGCGGGCTGCCGAGCGGCGCGCCTTCCAACTCGACCATCGCCGCTTCGAGCGCGCCGACGAACTCCTGCAGTTCGCCATCGTCATGCCGTCGCGCATCCAGCCGGTGCGCCGCCACCCAAAGCAACGCCACCGACGCCGCGTCGCGCAACGGATCGGCCTCCCCAGGCTCGACCACGGACAGATCCGCGAGCAGCGACACCGCGAACGTCCGTGCCCGCTCGGCCCGCCCCCGCTCCGCCCGTGCCGCGTACTCGGCCAGCGCGACCGCAACAAGCCCCTGCTGCAACGGCGGCGCGAACGGCGGCTCGGCACGACCGGCGACGGGCAGCAGCGTCCCCACCATCCCGTACCGCCCCGCCTCGCGCCAACGCCGCGCCATCAGGTGGTCCGCGTAGCGATCCGCGAGTTCCCGCAGGTCGCGCGTGCCGAGCGAGGACCGATCGACGAGCCGCCCTCCCCGATACAGGAACACCGGCGGCTCGCCTCGCGCCGGGTGGGCGAGATGCACCGTGCGGAAGCGATAGAACGCCGCACCCTCCGTGCGCGCAAGCTCCGCAGGTGTGCGTGCCCCGAGTTGCGGATCGCCGACCACCCGCGCGACCAGCGACGAAAGTGCGACTTCGAACGGCACGCCCGACGCGAGCATCTCCGCCGGGAACGTCGCCCGCCACGAATCGCCCACGCGAACCGCCACGCCGTGCAGCCCCGGCGAGAGCATCGACGACGGGCTTGCCAGTTCCTCCTCGGTGAGCGGGACCATCGGACCCGCGAGTTCGAGCGTCAGTTCGAGCGTTGGCGCGAGCGCCGTCATCCGCTCGCGCCACGTTGCGTCGCGCACCACCACGAGCCGCTCCTCCGCTGCGGACATCGCCGCCGCCACCGCACGCGCGATCCCGGCTCCGCCCGCCTCCAGCGAGGACTCCCTCGCCACCACCGCTCCGCTCAATCGCAGTGTTACACACGTACCGGCGGAATCGACCACCAGGCCTCCGCCTCCATCTCCCGGCACCGCCCACTCTGCCAGCCATGCCTCCACCTGCTGGAATGCCCGCATCGCCTCCGCTGGTGTCGGCTCACGCAGGTTCTGCGACACCGGCTGAGCAATAACCAGCGCCGGAAAGCCGACTGCAGCCACGCACAACGCTGCAACGACGCCTCGGATCGCGTTGCGTATCGACAACACGCTCAACCCGCGCCGTGTGTTATCGGGCGACCGTGTGCCGCTGGCGGCCCGCAAAGGGCCTCTGGCACGGCGCGCCGCTTCCCGGCACGCGCGTTGAAGCGTGAGTGGCGGATCGACAGCGGGAGAACGGGCCTTGAAGTCTCTGCTCACGATCACACCCAACCAGCGCCGCGTTGCCCTGCTGGCGCTGCTCAGTTTTCTCGCCCTGTGCTAGGGCGAGCGGTCTCGCGCCAGTTTAGTGGACGCGCGGCCGTGCGGGAGGCAGAGAGAGAGAGCAGCCCCGGGATTCAACCCCCGGGGTGTTTTTGTCCGCGCACCCGCGAACCCACGAAAACGCCCCGGGAGTCGATCCCGGGGCGAGGGGTTCGATGAGACCTGTGACCCGCGTCAGGGCATGCGAATCTTGTCGCTGCCCAGGGCGTCGTGGGCGTCCATCCCGCCTCTCTTCGGGCTGGGGGCCTGGCGTCCCGAGTCCTCGTCGCGTTCGTCGCCGCCGGTCGTGTCACCCCACTGCGCCCGCTTGAGCGAGAGGCCGATCTTGCGGTCCGCCGTATCGACGCGAAGAATCTTGACGTCGATCTCGTCGCCGGGCTTGACCACGTCCTGCGGGTTCTCGACCTTGTGGTCGGCGAGTTCTGAGATGTGCAGCAGGCCTTCGAGATCGTCCTCGAGCTCGACGAACACGCCGAAGTTGGTGATCTTGGTGACCTTGCCGCGCACGACCATGCCCGGCTTGTACGCCGAGGGGATGGCCTCGAGCCACGGGTCCTCGGTGAGTTGCTTGATGCCCAGGCTGATTCGCTGCTTCTCGCGGTCCACGTCCAGCACCACGCACCGCACCACGTCGCCCTTCTTGACGACCTCGTTGGGGTGCGTGACCTTCTTCGTCCACGACATGTCGGTGACGTGCAGCAGCCCGTCGATGCCCGGCTCGATCTCGACGAACGCGCCGTAGTTGGCGAGGTTGCGGACCGCGCCCTCGACGATGGTGCCTGGGGGGTACTTCTCGCCGACGAGTTCCCACGGGTTGACCTCGGTCTGCTTCATGCCGAGGCTGATTTCCTGCTTGTTCTTGTCCACGTCGAGGATGACGACCTCGACCTTGTCGCCCGGGTTGAGCACCTCGGAGGGATGGTTGATGCGCCTCGTCCACGACATCTCTGAGATGTGGACAAGGCCCTCGATGCCGTCGTCCAGCCGGATGAAGGCGCCGTAGGACATGATGTTGACGACCTCGCCGGTGACGCGCGCCCCGACCGGGTACTTCTTCTCGATCTCCTCCCAGGGCGACGTCTCCTTCTGCTTCAGGCCGAGGGCGATCTTCTCCTTCTCCATGTCGATGTTGAGAATCTTGACCTCGATCTTGTCGTCGATCTTCAGCAGTTCGCTCGGGTGGTTGATCCGGCCCCACGACATGTCCGTGATGTGGAGCAGCCCGTCGATCCCGCCCAGGTCCACGAACGCCCCGAAGTCGGCGATGTTCTTGACCGTGCCGGTGACGATGTCGCCCTCCGTGAGCGTGGAGAGCAGCCGCTTCTTCGCCGCGTCGCGCTCCTCTTCGATCAGTTTGCGCCGGCTGATGACGATGTTCCGACGCTCCGTGTCGATCTTCAGGATCTGCGCCCGCACGCGACGCCCCACGAAGTCGCCGATCTCATGCGGCCGCCGGATGTCCACCTGGCTCGCCGGCAGGAAGACCGGCACGCCGATGTCCACCAGCAGCCCCCCCTTGATCTTCCGCATCACCTGCCCCTCGACGACATCCCCCTCCTTCGTCGAGTCGATGATCCGCTGCCAGTTCAGGATGCGGTCCGCCTTGCGCTTCGACAACTGCACCAGCCCGCCGTCGCCCTCGATGTTCTCGAGCAGAACATCCACAGTCTCGCCCGGCTTGATCTCCAGGTCGCCGAACTCCTCGCGCGGCACCAGCCCCTCGCTCTTCAGCCCCACCTCCAGCACCACGTCATCGCCCGCGAAGCCGATGATCTTCCCCTTGATGATCTTGCCCGGCGAAAGGTCCGCCAGGTTGTCCACCAGGAACGCGTCCATGTGCGCGTCGGCGGGCGCCGCGCCCAGAGCCTCCGCCAACAGGCGATCCGTCTCCGCGTCCGTCAGTCCCAGCGATGCGATCAGCGTTTCGTCAACCATTGTGTTCCTTCGATTGTCGGGGCCGCTCCGTCGTGCCGCGGTCGGCGTGCGGACAGGCGGTGCAAACCCCGCGGCCACGAGCCTTCGCCCGTCGCCGCGCCCCATCGGGGCTGTTGCAGGCAGGTGGCACCGCCTCCGCGCGCGCGGAAATCACCAAGCGGGCCGACCACCGAGAGCAGGACGGTAGCCCATAAAGCCGGGGAAGGAAAGATGCGCCGGGGTCAGGCGAGCCACCCCGATGCCCCCGACCACGGAAGCGGCGCAAGGCATATGAAACCCGTTGACGGCGCGGTCCAAGGTGCGGGCCGCCCGGGTATGAAACCACCCGGGTTGGCAAGCCGAAAAGGCCGTCGTAGACTGCCCCGGAAAGGGTATGCCGTGGGACGCCTTGTTCGAAACATTCTGGTCGGTGCGGGTTCGGTACTCGACCTCTATCCTGCCCCCATGGTCGAGGAAGCCCCGGAGTTGAACCTCTGGCGGTCGGACGCGCTCTCACAGGGCTGGCGGTTCGCAGGCGTCTTGCTCGCCGACGCAATGTGGGCTTCGGCGAGTAGACTGACGCCCCATGACGCCGAACGAGTCCGGTCCTCCCTCTCACGTGGACGGGAACAATCTTTCGAACTCAGGGGGCGCGGGTCCGATTCCGCCTCAAACGGCCTCCGTCATCATTGAGGGCGGCGGGG
This sequence comes from Phycisphaeraceae bacterium, assembly GCA_026128865.1. Classification (GTDB taxonomy): domain Bacteria; phylum Planctomycetota; class Phycisphaerae; order Phycisphaerales; family UBA1924; genus CAADGN01. Next base: position 18,091 of record JAHCJE010000054.1, read on the forward strand.
TCCAACAGCAACAGATCGTCGGTGAAGTCGCCCTCGCGTTCCACAGCGGGCCGCTCCCGTCTCCGGCAGACCTTGCCGCATACGCCGCGATTGACCCGAGCCTGCCGCGCGAACTGCTCGATATGGCGAAAGGGCAGGCCGCCCACATCCAGAGGATGCAGAACCTCGACATGAACCGCCGCATTGCCGCCGAGGCGGGCGCTCGGGTTGAACGCCGAATCGGCCAGGTTCTCGCGTTCGGCGTCGCGTTGATGGGCATCGGAAGCGCGTCGTATCTGGCGATTCACGACCACGACTGGGTTGCCGGTGTGCTCGGTGGATCGACTGTCGTCGCGCTGGTCGGTGCATTTATCGCCGGTCGCATCGTGCAACAACGCGCGACACGAGCCCCCGCCCGGGGCGAGGGGATCGCCCCGCCGCCCGCAGGCACCAGCCGAGGCACATGACACGCCGCTCAACGCCCTGTCAGGCCTCCGCGCCAAGGCTCACCAGCAGGTCCGGCAGCGCGTGGTCGAACGCACCACGCGTGAGCACCTCGTCCGCCCCGGCGTCCCGGGCCGCCTGGAGCCGGTCCTTCTGAACGTGCGGCCCGAACGCCACCACCCGCACCCCGGACCCCCCCTCCGCCCGCGCCAGAGCGATCAGGTCCAGCCCGCACTCAGCCTCGAGGTCCACGATCAACGCCCGCACCGCCGAGTTCGCCAGCCGCGCCCGGAGCATCGCCGCGTTCCGGGCCGGCCGGCACGGGACACCCAGCGCATCGGCCGTCGCCTTGATGCGGGTCGCCCACAGGAGGTCGGCAGCGGCGTAGAGTATCACGGTCGTTCCGGGGAAGTGGAGAGGCCTACCGTACAGACTTCGCCGACGCCAGGCGGGCGCCGGAATCCAGCCGCGGCGTCGCACCGAAGCGACCAACTCGCAGCCGTTTGGAATGTTCGGCTCGCCGACCGCCGATGACAAGGTCGGCCGACAACACCGGCTCGCCACAACCGAGGCGAGACCGGGGCTTGACACCACCGGACGTTGCACCCATGACACAGACAGCGACTCCCGCCGCGAAGCCCGCTCCCGCCGTCGAGCGAGACCCCATCTTCGACGAACTCGGCTTCCCCACCGACCCCGACAACCTCTACCTCCAGACCGTCGACACCATGCTCCGCGCCGCCGAGTTGCTCGACCTCCGGCACCGCGTCCGCATCATCCTCGCCCAGCCCAAGAACGAGACCATGGTCCACTTCCCCGTCCGCATGGACGACGGGCACCACAAACTCTTCAAGGGCTACCGCGTCCAGCACAACAACGCCCTCGGCCCATACAAGGGCGGCCTCCGATTCCACCCCGACGTCCACCTCGACGACGTCAAGGCCCTCGCCCTCCTCATGACCATGAAGTGCTCCCTCGCCCGCGTCCCCTTCGGCGGCGGCAAGGGCGGCGTCAAGGTCGATCCCCGCGCACACTCCCCCACCGAGATGGAGCGCATCACCCGACGCTTCACTTCCGCAATCATGCACCTCATCGGGCCGGACTTCGACATTCCAGCCCCCGACGTCGGCACCACCGCACAGCACATGGCCTGGATCGCCGACACCTACATGATGAGCCAGCCCTCCAACACCCCCAACGACGCCCTCCGCGTCGTCACCGGAAAGCCCGTCGAGTTCGGCGGCTCGCTCGGCCGCGAAAAGGCCACCGGTCAGGGCGTCGTCGACGTCCTCATCGAAATGCTCCCCGAACTCGGCCTCGAACTCAAGGACATGCGCGTCAGCATCCTCGGCTTCGGCAACGTCGGCTCATGGGCCGGGCGCATCCTCGACGAACTCGGCGCCAAGGTCGTCGCCGTCATGGACCACACCGGCGCGATCCGCAATGACGCCGGATTCGATTGCGAGGCCCTCGCCGCCCACGTCGCCGAGAAGGGCGGCGTCGCCGGCTTCGGCAAGGCCACCACCTCCGGCGGCAGCCCGCGACTCGGCGGCCAGGCCGTCTCCGCCGACGAGTTCTACAAGACCTCCGTCGACGTCTTCATCCCCGCCGCCCTCGAGCAGATGATCAAGGAGCGCGAAGCCCGAATGCTCGACTGCAAGGTCGTCGTCGAGGCCGCCAACGCCCCCACCGTTCCCGCCGGCGACCGCGTCCTCAGCGAGCGCGGCATCGAGGTCATCCCCGCCATCCTCGCCAACTCCGGCGGCGTCACCGTCTCCTACTTCGAGTGGGTCCAGAACAAGTCCTGCGTCACCTGGGACGCCGAGACCGTCGACAAGGAACTCAACCGACACATGGTCATGGCCGCACGCCGCACCGTCCTCGCCCGACAGCGATTCTCCTGCGACATGCGCACCGCCGCCTACGTCGCCGCTCTCGACCACATCGGCAAGGTCTACACCGTCCGCGGCATCTTCCCGTAAGCCGCCGACAACCGCCCCATCACACGACACAGGCCCGTCGCAATCCGCGGCGGGCCTGTTTTCTTGCGCAGCGCGCTCACCCCCCGAACCGCCGCTCCATCTCCTCCCGGAACTCCTCGCTCTTGCCCGGCGCGATCGTCGCCCACCGCCACCCCTCGCTCCCCACCAGCATCCGCGACACCAGCATGATCTGCCCCGTGTGGTACGCGCAGTGCGCCACCGCCCGCGTCACCGCCTGCGCCACCGTGTGCGGCTCGCCCCGGATCGTCACCACCCGCCCCAGGTCCGCACCCGTCAGCGACCCGACCGCCCCCAGCGCGGCCGCCCACCCCTCTTCCCAGATCGCCATGAGGCGCTCCCGCGGCTCGTGCCCCACCACGAACTCGCGGTCTCGCTGCCGCCACGGCTTCTCGCCGTCCGTCGTCAGGAAGTCCGTGAACCGGCTCCGCAACGACCCGGCCAGGTGCTTCATGATGACCGACACCGGGTTCGTCCCCGGCGCGACCGCCACGTGCAGCCGATCCTCCGGCACCTGCCCGGCCGCATGCTCGGCCCAAGCCTTCTGCTTGCGGAACTCATCAAGCCAAGCCGAGCGGACGGTTTCGAGCGGAGGATGCATGGGGGAGGGTAGTGTCAGCGACGACCACGACGTTGAACGTGCCGCGGTCGTCGAGTTCGCCGGCGTCGATGAAGTCGCCGTCGCCGTTGAGGT
>JAHCJE010000055.1 GCA_026128865.1 Phycisphaeraceae bacterium
TGGGGAGATCTCCGGCAATCAACTCTACAAGGGCCTGTGGGGTCGTGTTCACAACAACGTCAAGCAGGGCAAGAAGATCACGGCGCCGCTCGGGAAGGACGGGCTGCTGCCGCGTTCGGTGGTGCAGATGATCTCCGCGGGCGAAGAGTCCGGTAAGCTGGGCGAAGTGCTCGACGAAGTGAGCACGTTCTATGCGAAGCAGCTGAAGGACCGGATCAAGGCGGTTACGAGCATGATCGAGCCCGTCATGATCCTCGTCATGGGCACAATCGTCGGATTCATCGCTATGGCGATCATTCTGCCCATCTTCAAGATGAGTCAGCTCGTTCAGTAGCCGATGGACGTTCCGGCGGGCGAGCGCGCCGCCGGGAGGGATGGAACATGGACGCTCCGCACTCCGGCCGTTCGGCCGCATGTCGCCGGGGCAGGGCGCCGGCGTTCACGCTACTCGAGACCGCGATGACCACGGTCATCATCGGCGTGGGCGTGCTGGCGATGGTCGAGGCGCAGCAGGCGTTTGTGCAGTCGAACCTGTGGTCTTCGCACGCCGCTGCGGGCACGTTCCTCGCGGGCGAGGTGCGGGAGTACATGCGACACCTGCCCCGGCACGACCCGGTCGTTGGGCTGGTACCGATCAGCGAGGGCGGGCCGATCGTCTTCGGCCCGGAGTCCAACGAGATCACGCTCGACGACTACGACGACGTGGACGATTTCGCCGGGCTTCGCTTCGGTGCAGGCGGCGACTTTGAAGGCCCCATTGACGCGACGGGCGCGGTCATCCCGGAACTCGACCTGCAAGGCAACGTCCTGCTTGACGACCTCGGCAGGCCGGTTCCGATGATCGGCTGGATGCAGGAGGTGCTGGTCGAGAAGGTCGAACCGCATGACTATTCGATCGTGCGGGAAGAGGGGTACTACCGCGAGTCCCAGTTCGGTGAACTGCCGGCGATTGCGGTTGATGCCTTCCCGGTGCGCGTCACGGTCATCGTTTGGTATACCCCGCCGGGCAGATCGGCGATGGAGGTCGCTCGACTGTCGTGGGTGGTGCCGTGAGGTAGGCACGCGGGCGCGGGGTGAGGGGAGCGAGGAGCGAACTGTGATCGGCGATTGTCGGACAGCACCAGCGCACGGGCGAGGCAAGCGGATGCATCCGCACGCTCGGCGTGGCGTCGCGTCCGTGCTTGCGATGATGTTCCTTGTCCTTTTCGGTTCCCTCGTTGCGGCGATGGCCATCGCCAGTCGCGGCAACATTCGCACCGCGGAGACGCACGTGCAGGTGATGCACGCGATGGGCGTGGCGGAGACGGGCATGGCCCTCGCCGAGCGCAGGCTTGCGGAAGCGGCGGGGCGGTTTATCGTCTCGCGCAGCGACATCGACCAGGCGTTCGGGTACGCGATCTGGGACGGGAGCCTCGGCTCGTACGGCGAGCACATCATCCTGCCCTCGCCGGGCGGCTACAGCGGCGATAACCCCGATGGCGTCGCGGAGGCGCTGGTCAACGCGCACGGGCGCGATGAGAACATCGTGGTCTACTCGGCGGGCGACCCCGCCGTGCCAACGATCACGGAAGCCTGGCCGCACGCGGACTTGAACGTCTACCGGAGCACTGGCTGGGTGGTGACACCCCTTGTCGCGCTCTCTCCCGTCGGTGGATCCGTCCCGCCACCGGCGTTTCAGATCATCTATGCTCCGCTGGCGAATGGCACCGATGTTCGCGTCATCGTGATCGGGTACCACTTCGTGGCGAACCGCGCCCCGATGACGCGAACAATGACGCGCGACTTCCGCATCGTGAAGCGCGTGGGTCACGCGGTCATCAGTCCAAGCCGCATTATGATCGGCAAGAACGTCCAGATCGTCGGCGACCTCGGCGTTCGCTACGAGGACGTGCAGTTCGAGCACGGCGATCCGCTGATCATGCGGTGCGACTTCTACGGGCTGGACCCGGTGCTGGATAACAAGCTGGACGCGTTCTACGCCGCGATCGCTTCATCGGACGTGGACGGGGACAACAGGCTGCGCGTCGGCCATCCGATCGAAGGCGGCGCGATCCCGAACCACTACGTCGGCGACGATGCCGATCCCGAGCCGTGGCTGGCGTACCGCGATGTGACAGGCGACGGGTACGTTGACGAGTTTGACATCTTCATCAACCATTTCGACAAGGACGGCGACGGTCGCGTCCACATCGCCACGGAGTTCGTGGACTCCGACGGCGGCGTCATCGATCCCGATCTTGCGCGGCTGATCGACACCTCAAATGCCGACCGCAACCGCAATGGTGTCTATGGCTTCCTCGACCACAACGCCAACGGGCGTTGGGATCCAGAAGGTGAGCCGCCCGAGGAGCTGCTCGACTGGGCCTGGGTCACGAACGAGCACGGGCACCAGATCAAAGTGTACCTCGACCACGAACTGGGATACCTCGACGGGTACATCGATGCGATGGATCGGTACGTGAAGGTCAACGGCCGGCTTGTCTTTCGTGTGCAGGACTCGGCATGGCGTGCCGAACGGGGAGATTACGAGCCGCGACTGCTGGGGTCGATCCGGCCCAACGAGCAGAAATCGCCGCGCCTCTACGAGGCGGATGACCACACGCTGCCCGAAGTGACGGTCGGCAGTTTCACGGGCACTGAGACCGCCCTGCACAATGCCGCCGATGGAGCCGCATTCTGGGCGCAGGTTGCACAGCAACTCGGAGTGAGCATCGATTCACTGCCGACGTACGAAGAGACAAAAGCCGAGGGTGCGACCGACGGCGATCCGGACGACCCGCACTATCTGCCACGATACCTGCGTCTCGACCCCGACCTCAACTACGACGGTCTCCCCGATAACTGGCAGACGGCGTATTACGAGCCGATGCCGCTCGCTTCGCCGAACGCCGCGGACTGGTATTACCGGCCGGTTTTCGAGCACATGGTCTTCCGCGATGTTCAGATCCCGATGGGACTGAACGCGCTGTTCAGGGGGTGCACGTTTGTCGGGGTGACGTGGGTGCGAACCCATGCGCAGAACCATGGTTACGACCCCGGCGCTCCGCAGATCGACTGGGCGTTCTATGGGCGGATGCGCTTCAACCCCAGCGTGGGCAGGCCTGTGCCCGAACGGCCTCGCTGGGTCTACGGCGACGACTTCGACGAATGGAACGAAGATGACGGCTGCCTTGACTGCCCGCCGCTTGACGATGCCGTGCTCCCCGAGGATGCGCGTCCGCCGAACCAGATGCTCCTCATGGCGTTCGAGCCGGTGGACAAGGGCGACATTCCTGCGAGCGACGTCCTGCTCTACCCGGAGGAGGCATATGCCGCTCTCCCGAATCCGCTCGTGATCAACGTTGCGCGAGAAATCAACGGCGTGACGAGCGTCGTGCCTACCCGGGTGACGGACACGAAACTGTACTCGAACAATCTCCGCTTCCATGACTGCATGTTCGTCGGGTCGATTGTGAGCGATGCGCCGGCGGAGTACACGCACGTTCGCAACAAGATGCAGTTCACAGGCCGCACGAGGTTCTTTACTCAGCACCCGTCGCGGCCCGACCTGAACCCGGAACAGCACGACGTCGAGCACATCGAGAAATCGTCGATGATGCTCCCGAACTTCTCGGTGGACGTCGGCACGTTCAACAGCCCCGCTGATCAGGATGTGCGCCTGCGCGGTGCGATCATCGCGGGCGTGCTTGATGTGAGAGGCAACGCCGAGATCGACGGCGCGCTCCTGCTGACCTTCAAGCCCGAGTACGGCGCTGGGCCGCTCAAGGATCCGCACGGGAACCCGCTCGGCAATCCCGCAGGCTTCAACGCCAGTTTCGGCTACCTCGGCCCGGAGGACGGTGAGCACGAGTCGCTCGACCCCTGGACACTGCCGGAGGTCGATGGCGTGAAAATCGTCGGCTGGGATCTCGATGGCGATGGCTTCGTCGATCTCGGCCCCGACCAGTGGCCGACACAGCAGCAGATCAACGATGGAGCGGTCCCGGTGCCGTTCCATGGCTTTGGTGCGGTTCGTCTGCGGTTCGATCCCGACATGGCGCTCCCGGACGGCATCATGCTTCCGCTTGGCGTCGTGCCGGTGCCGAACTCGTACCGGGAGGGCAAACTGTGATCCGGCCTCATCCCGTTGCGGGACCATCTCGCGGCTTCAGCCTTGTTGAACTGCTGATCGCGCTCACGATCAGCGCGACGCTCCTCGTTGCCACGCTCTCCGCGCTGGACGCCTGCTTCAAGAGCTATAAGACAACGAGTGAGTCGGCGTCGTCGCATGTGGTCGCGCGCATGGTGATGCACCGCGTCAGCGCGCTCATCCGCAACGGCGAGGAGTTCGGGCCCTACCCGGTGAATCCGATCTTGACGCCAGTGCTCGTGCCCGACCCGCCGAGCCTGGAGTTCGTGAGCGCTCGGGACGAGGCAGGTGCTCCGACTGAAGTGACACGCCTCGAACGCCGCGACGCGCCGTCGTGGGTCATCGCTGAGGGTGGGCCGCCGTTCGAACTCTGGAACGTCCGCACCCGCTTCTCCGGTGGTCTGCCCGTCGGTGACCCGGAGGAGGCGCCGTTGCTACGTAACGTGCAGCATGTGCAGTTTACCCTGTACTACGACGTCGGGCCTCGCCTGACGCGGGCAACCGTTGATCTGACGCTTCGGCCTGACGACCTGCGCGATGCGGCGATCGCTGCCGGCCTGGAGACCCCGAGCATCCGACTCGTAACCTCGGTCTCGCCGAGACGGATCGACTGAGCGCAACCGGCAGTGCAGCGCGACGGATCAACACGCCCGCATTGCAGCGAGTATCTCCGGGAGCAAATCTGAAAACTCGGACGCCAGCAAGCCGGCGTCGGCACGGTGTGTCTCGGCCCAGCGCTCGCCAGCGATCGCGTGCGCCTGCACGCCGATGCGGGCCGCGTCGAAGAGCGAGAGGGGACGCCGCGGATCAGCGGGAATGCGTGCGCGGAGTGATTCCGGGAGCGAGGATACCGTGGGGTCGGGTCGCGGGACAAACTGCGCAACAATCGCGCCGACCAGCCCGGCGAGCACGTCGCCCGTGCCGGCTGTGGCGAGGCAGACGTGGCCGCGCTCGCAGACCCACGACCGGTGGCCGTCGCTGACGACGGTGCCAGCGCCCTTGAGAACAACGATGCACCCAAGCCGCTGCGCCATCTCCTCCGCGCCTGCGAGGCGGCCTTCGTGTGTCGTAGGGTCCGCGTTGATTCGCAGCGGGCCGGCCATGCGGCGGAACTCGCCCGGGTGCGGCGTGAGTACCGCTGGAGCGCGAAAGTCCCGCCACAACTCCGGAACCTGCGACAGGCCGTTGATGGCATCCGCATCGACGACCACGGGCGTCGTGTCCTGCTGCACGGCGCGCAGCGCCATCGCGCGCGCGCCATCGTCCGTGCCGAAGCCCGGGCCGATCACGAGGCAATCGGCATCGGCCAGCACGCCGTCGAGCACGGCCGCGGCTTCGTGGGCGATGATCGCGCCGTCCGCATCGACCGGCAGCGCGACGCCCGTGGCCGATGGTGCGATCACGAGCGCGGCGTTCAGCACGGGGCGTGGCGTGACGAGGCGAACCAGCCCCGCGCCGCCACGGAGCGCGCCCAGCGCGGCCAGCGCTGGCGCGCCGACCATCCGCCTGCCGCCCGAAGCGCACCCGCCGACGACGGCGACCGTGCCGAAGACGCCCTTGTGCCCGGCCGGATCGCGCGGTGGAAGACAGGGAAGCGGTGAACTTGCGGCCGGGTCGTCGGGGCGGTTCATGGTCGTTCCCCCGTCGATTCTACCTCGACGCGGAGGCGCCCTATCAGCGGCGCGGTCGCGGTCAGGGCACGCGCCGCCTCGCCGTCCGAGAGCGCGGACTCGGCGAGGGCGATGTGCGTGGCGTCGAACGGAATCGGGCCGAGCGTGGCGTCGAGGTCGATCCACGCGTAGCTCTCGCCGATCGGGAGCAGCGCCTGCGTCCACATGTGGTACACGAAGACGTCGCGCTCGCCCTCGAAACGGTCGGCGTAGATCAGCCCGCTCACGACGCGCGACGGGATGCCGTCGGCACGCAGCATGGCGGCCAGCAGGACGGCGTGCTCGGTGCAGTCGCCCTCGCGTGTGCGAGCGACCTCGCTTGCGGACGCGAAACCGACACCGAGCGTCTTCGCGTTGATGTGCCGCCCGACAAAGCGGCGCAAGGCCTCGGCACGCCCAGCCTTCCCATTCTGCACGCCTCGGAGCGCGCACTCTGTGAGTTGAACGATGACCGGGTCGCCCGAGTCCGCCATCGCGGACGACGCCAGGAATGGCGCGGTGTCGAGATCAGGTGATTCCGTACGCGGATCATCGGAGCGAACAACCACTCGCGCCCGCGAGTCGTCGAGGCGTTCGACGCCCTGCGCGCCGCCGCTGGGCAGGTCCGGGAGCGTTCCGTCAGGGACGCTCAAGGTATAGTCGGCCTCGCGCACGCCGCGCGGCGTGTCGATGCGTCGGTCGGGCCGGACGAATGACCGCAGCAGCAGTTCGGGAGCCTCGATGCGGACGCTGGCCGTCGCCTCGTCCGTCGCGTACATGGCCATCTTCATGCCGCCGAGGTCGAGTTCGGTGCGCAGCGACACGCCCCGCCGGTCGATGACCTCAACGGTGGATGAGCCGACGGGCATGTCGCTCGACGAGGTCCGGCAGCGCAGGGCATCCAGCGAGCGACCCAAGACCTCGATCGTCGTTGCCTCTAAGCCCTCGCGGCGAATCTCGATCACGGTCGGCCCGCCCTGGGGGTCCATCGTGCGCAGCACGATCGGGTCCGCGCCTGCGGCGAGCCGCTGCTCCAGGTAGCGCGACGCGGCCGCGGGCGGGAGCCATCGGCCTTCCGGAGCGGGAAGCGTGCCGCGCGTCGTTCGGCCGCCCTGGGTCGTCTCGACCCCGACGCCCTCGGCGCCGAATCGGTAGCGAACAGCGACCGGCTCCGAGCCAAGGCGCTGATCGACGCTCATTTCGACCGGCTCGCCGGCTTCCGTCTCGACGAAGCGCGTCGTGAGCGCGATGGACACGGGCGTCGTGCCGCGCCGGATGGCGACCTCCATCCGCGTCGTTGTGGTGATTCGGCCGTCGGCGGTCGTCTGCGAGGCGTGCATCCACCCGGCCCGTTGCCCGTCGATCTCCACCGTGTACCAGCGGTCGTGGTCGGCCGCGCGGACGGTCGCGGCGAGCGTCAGGCAGAGCGAGAGGACAATCCGGACGAGAGCGGGCGCGGGCGTCGGCATGGGTCGATTGTAGGGGAAGGCACGAGGGATCGAGGCATCGGGGTATCAAGGCGATCCCGGCTCCGATGGGCCGTGAGCCTGATGCACGCGTGATGCACCGGGCATCTATTGTCCTGCATCGTCTCGATGCTCCGGCCTTGATCCCTCTCCCCTCGATCCGTTCCCATGATCGACACCCACTGCCATCTCACGTTCGATGACTTCGCGGGGCGCGTGCCGGTGACGATCGACGAGGCCCGGGCAGCGGGTGTCACGGGGATGATCTCTGTTTCGACCACACCTCCCGATGCAGAGCAGGCTCTGCACCTCGCTGAGACGAACGATCGCGTCTGGTGCACGGCGGGCGTGCATCCGCTCTATTCGGATCGGGGTCCGTTCGAGTGGGAGCGGCTGCGGCGGGTCGCGTCCAGCCCACGCTGCGTCGCGTGGGGCGAACTTGGGCTGGACAACCACTACGACCGCCCGGCCCGCGCGGTGCAGGACGCCGTGCTGGCGGAGCAACTGGCGTTCATCGAGGCGGTGCACGAGGACAGCCGTGTGCTGCCGGTGGTGCTGCACTGCCGCGAGGCCTTCGACGACCTGATCCCCGTCCTGCGTCGGACGCGGCTGGACCCGGCGCGGTTCGTCTTCCACTGCTTCACCGGCGGGCCGGAGGACGTGCGCAAGGTGCTGGACTTCGGGGCGATGGTCTCGTTCACGGGTGTCGTCACGTACCGCAACGCGAGCGAAGTGGCCGAGGCCGCGCGGCTCGTCCCCCTGGACCGGATCATGGTCGAGACCGACGCCCCGTTCCTCTCCCCCGAGCCGGTACGCGGCAGGCGCCCCTGCCGGCCGGCGTTCGTACGCCACACGGCCGAGTTCCTCGCGAAACTTCGCGGCGAGGACTGGGAGACGTTCCACGCCGCCATCAACGCGAACACGGAGCGGTTCTTTGGGGTGAGAGCGTAAACGCACGTGCCGACCGGGCCTGAACATCGCCGCTTTGTAAACTAGAAGACGGCCGGATCCTCCCCAAGCCCCAAACCTCAAGCCCCACGCCATTCCATGCTCCACACTCTCGACCCCTATGTCTTCGAGTTCGCGCCCGGCTGGGGCGTGCGGTGGTACGGGCTGTCCTATGTGGCCGGGTTCGTGGTCGGGTGGCGGCTGCTCCGGTGGCTGGCGCGGCGGGGGCTGGCGATGGTTCCCGCGGACCGCGTGGCCGATGCGATGCTCTGGATCGTCGGCGGCGTGCTCGTCGGCGGCAGGCTCGGGTATGTGCTCTTCTACAAACCGGAGTACCTATGGACCATCGACGCCGGGTTCCCGTGGTGGGCCGTGCTCGCCATCAACCGCGGCGGCATGGCGAGCCACGGCGGGATGATCGGGGTGATCCTCGCCGCCTGGCGCATCAGCCGCGGCTGGCGCGACGACGACGGCTCGATCCGCGGCCGATGCCCGCCCCTGCACGTCATGGACCTGATGGCCCTGATCGCACCGGCAGGCCTGCTCTTCGGCCGCGTTGCGAACTTCATCAACGGCGAACTGCCCGGCCGCGTCGTCGCCACGCCCGGCGAGCCGGCGCCGTGGTGGAGCGTGAAGTTCCCGCAGGAAATCGTCGGCGGGCACGAGTCGTTCCGCACGCCCGAGCAGGAGGAAGCCGTCGACGCCATCGTGTCGAGGTACATGCTGCCCGGCGAAGACTTCGGCTCAGGCTTCGAGCGAATGATGCGGGCGTTGCGTCGCGGCGGTGAGGAATCCGATCGCCTGGCTGCCGAGTTGACGCCGCTGATCTCCGCCCGCGCACCTTCGCAACTCTTGCAGGCTCTCTGCGAGGGCGTGATCGTCGGGGCGCTCATCTGGACCATCGGCGTGGCGATGGCGCGGCTGCGCTCTCCGGGCGTCGTCGGGGCGTGGTTCCTCGTCTCCTACGGCGTGCTGCGGATCGCGACCGAGTTCGTGCGCCTGCCCGATGCCGATCTCGCCGTCCAGCGCGTGCTCGGCCTCAGCCGGGGGCAATGGCTGAGCGCGGCGATGATCGCGCCTGGAGTTGTCGTGCTGCTGTCCGTCCGGCTCCGTGGAAAGAAGCCGGTGTAGCGAATCGTCGAGCCGCGGTCAGGACCGCTTCTCGCGTCCGATGTGCGCGATCGCGAGCGTGGCCGCAAAGCCGAGACCCGCGAGAGCGAATGATGAGCCGATCTGGCTCGCAGTCGGCGTGAAGCGGCGCGTAGGCCAGTCGGCCTTGTCCAGGGCCGCGATCGTTTCGGGCGTTTGCACGACGCCCTTGATGACATCGCCCGGTGACGGCTCGACGCCTTCCTGGAACGGCCACAGACCCACGACCGCGCCGAGGACAAGCCCGAGCAACACGCCGAGCGTCGGCCTCTCGAAGCGCTGCAGCAGGTAGCGAATGAGGTTGCTGACAGCGGCGATGCCCATGCCGACGCCAAGTCCGACCGGGATGAAGACTCGCACCACCGGGTCCACCGCCGCGCCGTAATCGCCCGAGGCCACGGCGTCGCGTGCGGCGTCGATGGCGGACAGGATCGGGACGTACTGGCCCAGGACAAGCAATAGGTATCCGCCGCTGACGCCGGGGAGGATCATCGCGCTCGCACCGGCCACTCCGGCGACGAACAGCCCGGCAAAGCCGCCCCCTCCGGTCGATCCACCCGAGGGAGAGAGCATGGCGAGGGCGATCATCGCCGCGAGACCGGCAAGCGCACCAAAGACGAGGGGAACGGATAGCCCCTTCGCCATCGTCCAGATCACCGGCACGCCCCCGAGGGTGAGGCCGATGAACACGCTGTAGGCGGCCCATCGGTGGTGAACGACGAGGTCCTTGACTGGCCCCGCGCCGAGGACGATCGCAAGTCCGGCCGCGGCCGCGACAGCGCCGAGGACCAGCAGCGACCGGACCCGAAAGCGCAGCCGGGTCAGTTCCGCGATCGCTCCTATGAACCGCGGGTAGATCCCCGTGACGAGGAGCATCGTGCCGCCGCTGATTCCGGGCACGAGGTTCGCCAGCCCCATGAGTGTGCCGCCGGCGACCGATCGAGCGGCGAGCGGAATCAGCGCGGGTTCGGGCGCGGAGTCAGGACCCGACGTGGTCGCGTTCAAGGGTTGCTCGGCCATGCGTTGCTCCGGAGGGCGTCGATCGTAGGCCCCGGCGCACTATGATCGGCTCGGCACGCCCGCACGCCGCAGCGTGCCCCGAGGAGTCCGCATGAATGTGCTTGTGACCGGCGCGGCCGGCTACATCGGATCGCACGCTGTCCGGCGCCTGCTGGCCGATGGGCACACCGTCGTGGCCCTCGACAACCTCTCGCGCGGTCACCAGGCCGCGATCGACGCGGTGCGACCGATTGCCCCGTCACGCCTGACGTTCGCCCGCGCCGATGTCGGTGATTCGGCCGCCCTCGACACCCTTCTCACGCAGCACAGGGTAAACGCGGTCCTCCACTTCGCTGCCTATGCACTCGTGGGAGAGTCGGTCGGGGAGCCGCTTCTGTACTACCGCAACAACACCTCCGCGGCGGTGACGCTGATCGATTGCTGCGTGCGTGCTGGCGTCGAACGGTTCGTGTTCTCCTCGACCTGCGCGACCTACGGCGAACCTACACCCGAGTTCATCCCCATCCCGGAGTCATGCCCGCAGCGACCGATCAACCCCTACGGCTGGAGCAAACTGCACGTCGAGCATGTGCTGCGCGACGTTGCCCACGCGGCGACACAGCATGGTCGCCCCTTCTCCTTCGCTGCTCTCCGATACTTCAATGTTGCGGGGTGCGACCGCTCGGGGACGCTCGGCGAAGACCACGACCCCGAGACGCACCTGATCCCGGTTGTTCTCCAGGCCGTGCTCGGACGGCGAGATGCTGTCACGATCTTCGGCACGGATTATCCGACACCAGACGGTACGTGCATCCGTGATTACGTTCACGTTGAGGACCTGATCGACGCGCACGTTGCCGTCATGGAGGCCTTGCGGCCGGGAGACCAGCGGGCGTACAACCTCGGCATCGGTCGCGGATACTCAGTGCGAGAGGTCATCGATAGCGTTCGGCGCGTCACAGGCCGCGATTTCGTGGTCCGCGAGGGAACGCGGCGTCCCGGCGACCCGCCGACGTTGTACGCCGATCCCTCGAAGATTCGGGCAGATATCGGCTGGTCCGCGTCGATCTCGGACATCGATGAGATCGTCTCAACGGCATGGGCGTGGTTCCGTGACCACCCGAAGGGGTATGCGAAGTGAGATCGGAGAAACGACCAAGGCAACCATGGCTCCAGGGGGCGAGGAGTCGAGTGCTCTGCTTCGTGCGCGATCGGGTTATGCCACGTGCAGGCCGACGCAATGCCCCCGCAGGCCGCTGCGGAGCTGCCATGCTCTGTCTCCTTGCCTTCGCGAGCGTCTTCTGCCGTGCTCAACAGGTCGATCCCGCGGCCTGGCCCGCTCGTTTCACCGTCTGTGGCGAACGCGGCGTCATTCGCGAGCTCGAAGGCCCTTTCGCCGAATGGGCTGTCCTCCGTGTGGCGTCGTCCGGGCTGCGTCCGACCCGGCAGGATCTGGCGGACGCAAACACCCTTTTGCAACACTGCGGCGACGAGCCGCCGGCCATCCGCTTCGAGAACGAGGGGGGGATGATTGTCCGATTCCGTCCGCAGCCGGACGGGGCAGGGCTGGCCGAAGGGGCGCCGGTTTCCGCGTTCGTCTTCGTCTCGGCGTGCATGGCCGACGACCCGGAGCCGACCCTTGACCTGCAGCGCACGTGGTTCGCGTTCTACGAGCCTGCGAATCCCGGCGACGCGCCGCGTGGTGTCGTGCTGATCGCACCGGGCATGTTCGGCACGCCCGAGAACGTCGTCGAAGCGATGGTGCAGGTGCTTCGGCACGCGGGGTGGCACGTGCTGCGAATGCTCACGCAGCCGTCCCGGTTCACCGAGAGCGTCGTGTTCACGATCGATCCCGATTCGGACCCCGAGCCGGTCGCGCGTGAAGCCGCACGGGTGCTTGGCGATCGCGCGGCCGAGTGCGCCTTCGCGGTGCAGGCTGCCTTCGCCTACGTCGAGCGCAACAACCCGCAGCTTGCAGAACTGCCTCGCGCCGCGCTCGGGATGAGCGGTGGCGCGATGGCGATGCCGACCATTCTTGCCCTCGAACCCGAGCGATACAGCGCGTGCGTGCTCATCGCGGGCGGCGCGGACTTCTGGGCGATCGCCGCTCTGAGCAACTACGCCGACTGGATCGACGCGGTGCGCGTCGAGTGGACCGGCGGACCTCCCCCGCGCTCCGCCATCGACCGCTTCGCCGAGGCGTACCGGGCCGTGGCGCCGCTCGACAACGTGAACACCGCGGCCGCCGTGCGGTCGATCCCGACGCTGATGATCCACGGCACGCGCGACCGGGCTGTGCCAGCCGACCTCGGCGACCTGCTCTGGGAACGGCTCGGCAGACCCGAACGATGGAGCGCGCCGATCGGGCACGAGATGCTCTTCTTCATGTATCTGCCGCGCCGATCCACCGACCTCATCGAGTGGCTTAGCCGGACGGCGGGTGGCAGGCCATGATCGCCGCGCTCAGCCCGTACCACATGACGACTCGGGAGCCGGCTACGATCGCCGCGCTGTTGCTCGCTGAGCGGGTCGTTACCATGATGCCGACCCCGTTCGAGGGAGTAGAGCGTCCGCACGTGGAACGGGCTGTTTCACGCTCGCCGCGATACCTCGAACTCATGGAATCGTGGCGGTGGTCGGTTCCGCTCTGGAATGCGGGGGTCATCACCGGCGACGTTGATGGCGAGGATGCGGCGGGGGAAGTGCGCTCCGTGTGCGATCGTCTTCGCGATGACGACCGTCTTGCCCCGCTTCGATTGTTCATGCGAGAGAGTTTGTTCGACGACGAGCGATCGTACCTCGACGCGATAGCAAGAGACCTTCTGCGCGCAGGCCCGGACCCGGCGATCAGCATCCCGGTCGCCGCGGCGATGGACCGCCTCGCGGCCCTCCACGGCATGGTCGTGATGCGATCGTTCCCAACGAGCATCGCCCAGCGCGCCGAGCAGGGATTGGCGAAGAAGATGTTTGCGTTCGCGATGCCGATGCTGCTTCAGGCGAGCGGAGAACGCCTGCTCGAAGCCAGAGAGGGGTTGGGCGATTCGGTAACGGAGCTGGGGAGTCTGGCGTTGTCGGCCGCGAACGGGAAGGCGTCATCTGCGGACGTTGCCGATGCGGCGCGCGATGCCGCCGACGCGTTCGAGTCGGTTCGAACGGACTTGGCACGTCCCTGCGACGACGAGGACGATCTGCACGTCATTCTCGGGACGGCGTCCGTGACGGTCGTGAGCCTGCCTGTGGACGCGGTCTTGGAATCGAGCCTTGCGGCGTTCCAGGCGTTCGGGCCTGCTCCCGTTCGCGCTTCTACGCGAGAAACAACGCTGCCTGCACTGCGTGATCCGTTGGCGGGCGAACGAGTCATCTCGTTCATCGTGCGTACGATCGGCCGTCGCCGGTGAGCCCTGCGACCCAACCCCCGGGCAAGATCGCTCGCACGAAGGGAGTGGTGTTGCTCGATTGTGTTCTCGAACACAGGAGGCGAACGATGGCCGTCCACACGGAGCATACAAGCGCGCGGCGCAGCCGCCTCGCAGGCGAGAGCAGCCCGTACCTTCTTCAGCACGCGGGCAACCCGGTTGACTGGCGGCCGTGGGGGCGCGAGGCGTTCGAGGAAGCCCGGCGGCGCGACGTCCCCATCTTCCTCTCCATCGGCTACAGCACCTGCCACTGGTGCCACGTCATGGAGCGAGAGTCGTTCGAGAACCCGTCGATCGCGGCGATGCTCAACGACCGGTTCGTGTGCGTGAAGGTGGACCGTGAGGAACGCTCCGAAGTCGACAACCTCTACATGACTGCAACACAGCTCTTCACGGGGCAGGGCGGGTGGCCGATGAGCGTTTTCCTCGAGCCCGAGCGACTGCGCCCATTCTGGTGCGGCACGTATATCCCGGCGGAGCCGCATCCCGCGCTAGGCTCGCGCCCCGACTTCCCGCGTGTCATCGAGGGGATCGCCGCGGCGTGGCGGACGCAGCGCGAGGGTGTGCTCGACCAGGCGGAGCGTCTTGCTGCGGCGGTCGCCGAGCAACTCGCGTGTGCGGATGCGCCCGTAGCGGTCGGGGGTCGCGAGGTCGAGGGCGCGACGGCCGCGCTGCTCCGCCTCTTCGACCCGACAAACGCCGGCTTCGGCGGTGCGCCGAAGTTCCCGCAGCCTTCGTTGTTGCTCTTTCTTCTTAGCGTTCGCAGCATGGCCGGCGACGAGGAGACCCGGAGCGCGATCGATCACGCCGTGCGTGCAACACTCGACCGGATGCTCGCCGGTGGCATCCACGACCATCTTGGGGGGGGCTTCCATCGCTACGCCGTCGATGCGCAATGGACCGTGCCGCACTTCGAGAAGATGCTCTACGACAACGCTCTGCTCGCGTCGGTCTATGCCCGTGCGGGCGAGGCGTTCAAGGACGATGTCTATCGCTCGGTTGCGAGGCGCACGCTCGACTACATCATGCACGAGTTGACCGGGAAGCACGGCGCGTTCCTCTCCGCCCAGGACGCCGACGCCGAAGGGCGCGAGGGGTCGGCCCACGTCTGGACGCGCGACCAGGTCTCCGCCGTGCTCGAACCCGACGACGCTGCATTCGCGTCGCGTGTCTTCGGCCTCGACCGCGGCCCGAACTTTCGCGACCCGCACCACCCCGACGACCCTCCCGCCAACGTCCTCCGCCTCGACGACCGGCCCGACCGCGTCGCCCGCTCGCTCGGCATGGACCAGGCGGCGTTCGACGAGCGTCTCGCCCGGGTGTGCGCACGCCTGATTGCCGCGCGCTCGCGCCGCCCGCAGCCCGCGACGGACGACAAGGTGATCGCCGAGTGGAACGGTCACGCCGTCGCGGCGATGGTGGACGGGGCCACGCTGCTCGGCGACGCCGGCTACGCAGAGGCTGCCCGCCGTGCCGCGCGGTTCATTCTGGGCGAGATGATCGACGCCGAGGGCGTGCTGCTGCGCTCGTGGCGCGACGGCGTGCGAGGGCCGGCCGGCTCGCTCGAGGACTACGCCGCGGGCATCCACGCACTTGCCCGTCTGCACGCGCTGGACGCGGATCGTGGTGGCGAGTCGCCGTGGCTCGACGCCGCGCTTCGACTGCTCGCCCGCGCCGAGAGCGAGTTCGCCACGCGGGACGGGGGGTACTTCGATGTCGCGGCGGGGCGCGACGATCTGTTCGTGCGCGTTCGCTCGACCTGGGACGGAGCGCTCCCGACCGGATCGTCCGTCATGCTCCACGCGCTCGTCGAGCTGGCTGACGCGACCGGGAATCAGCGGCACATCGACAGGGCGCTCGCGTGCATTCGGTCGCTGAGCGCGACCATCGCCCGTGCCCCCGCGGCGTGCATCCACGCGACTGCCGCGCTCGCGCATCTGCTTGCATCGGGCGTGATGGAGGCAGAGACGACCGCGAACGATGCGGTGGAATCACGACAGATGCGTAGCACCGCGGCTGCGGACGGAGCGGTCGCGCAGACACCGGCGGACTTTTCGCCTCTCGCCGTGTTTACCAGCGTTGAGCGAGTTGAGATCGGTCCCGATCGTCCCGCTGAACTGCCGCTGCTCGTGCGTATCGCCGAGGGCTGGCACGTCGCTGCTGCTGACGCTGGCGACGGCGTGCTGCCATTCCGTGTTCATGTTGTCGGCGGCAGCGGCATCGAGGCGTACGCCGACTACCCGCCGGGAGCGAGACTCGCGACCGGCGCGGCGTCACTGAGTGCATACAAAGGCGAGTTTGAACTCCGTGTCGCGCTGGCGCAGTCCGGTCCGGTGCGGGGGCGACCGCTGCTGGCCATCACATGCCAGGCCTGCAACGACACGGCGTGCCTCGCACCAACGACGATCGAGCTCGACGTGGCGATCGATTGGCAGAACTGATCATCACACGTCCACGCCGTGCGTCGCGAGGAGATCGATGATCTGCGCCACGGTGTCCCCCGCGTGGTCGATGCGTTCCGCGCGCCACCCGCACGCCCGGGCTGCCGCGACGTTCTCGTCGAGGTCATCGAAGAACAGCACGTCGCCCGGCGTGGTCCCCGTTCGTGCCACGAAGGCGTGATAGATCGTCGGGTCCGGCTTTGCCAGCCCGAGCAGGTGGCTCGCGTGAGGGTGCCGCACCAGCCCGAGCGACGGGAACTCGCCGCCGTTCGCGCCCTGGAGCAGCCTCTGCCAATGCCCGTGGTTCGTGTTGCTGAGGATGGCAGTCGTGAGTCCGGTACTCTCGTTCAGGCTGCCGAGCAGCCCCGCCACACCGGGGTACTCCGCAATGATCCAGGCGTCATGAATCGCGCGCACCTGCTCCGGCGTGTAGCGACCTCGTAGCGCGTCGGAGAGACCGCGTGCGAAAGTGTCGCAATCGATGCGTCCGAGCTGGTACTGGTGTGCCCAGTGCGTCCGTGCTGCGCGAGCGTCGGGCGTGTCCAGGTCGTCGTATACAGGCAGACCTGCCCGCTCACACCCCTCGCGCCACGAGCGACAGATCCGCACGAGCACGCCGCCGAGATCAAAGCAGATGAGACGGACCGGGAGCACGGGTTATGTTCTTCCGGGATCAAGGGATGAAGGCATCAAGGATAGTGCGTTTTCCGTCAGTTCGTCATTCTTCCACTTCTTCCTCACCTCCCACTCTTGTCTTCATCAACTCGCGCATCACGACCGTTGCGAAGGAACCTCGCGGCAGCTCGAAGGCGCACCGCACGAACGGCCCGTGCTCGTCCACGCCGCCCTCGACGTCCGGGTCGATGATCGGCACGCGAAGAGGTCGCCTCGCGCCCTGCATGAGGCCGCCCGTACCACGATCGAAATCCACGACGCGCTCGAACGTCACGCCCGAGGCGTCGAGAGCCTCTCGCTCGATCCGACCGGGCGTGCCCGATGCCTGACGCATCGACGCTCCCCACATCGGTCCGGACGGGCTGATCTCGAAACTCGCCGCTCGCTCGTGGGTTTCGGCCTTGTCGAGCGTATCGGCCGTCACGTCGAAGGTGGCTCGCCCGACGTGCCGGAACGCCACGTCGCCGATGTGAAGCGTGCCGAGTTGCCCGTCGTGAATCCGCCGGTCCAACACCGCGTTGAGTACGGCCGACTGGAACGCCGACACGAAGTACGACGCCACCGTGCGGTCGATGCGGCGGACCGCCTTCTCGACCTCCAGTCCCTTGGCCAGCGCCTTGGCCAGCCCACGCTCGGTCCGGAGGGCGGGGGCGAAGTGGGTGGCGGCATCCGCATATCTGCCCTCCGCGTAGAAAGCTCTCGCCTCCGGCTGGCTCTCGGGGTGCGACGCGCTCGGCCCGAGGAGCAGGTCGGCGGCTTCGCGCATCCGCCCGAGGATCATCGCCCGTCCGATGAGGTGGTTGTTTTCCAGCAGTCCGAACCGCTGCTCGCCGACACGGTTCGGCACGCCGACGCGCGCGAGCAGCCCGATCATCCGCGATGCCGCAAGTGCGGCGGTCGGCTCCACGCCGCGCACGCGGATCGAGAACCGGTTGCCGCGCAGGTGCCCCGGCCGCAGCTTGTTTGTGTGCCTGTCCGCCCACAGCACGGCGAGGCGCTCGTGGTCGAGGTGCCGGAACGCACTTTCGGACTTGCCGGGCAGATGCACGGACACGATCTGCCGCGTGATGGCGTGCTTGTCCTTCAGTCCCGCGTACCCGACCGCTGAGCGGTGAACGCCGAAGTGCTCCGCCACGATCCGCACCATTTCGAGCGTGGAGAGGTTGCGCTTCTGGACGAAAAGATAGAGGTGTTCCCCGCTGCCGCACGGCTCGTAGAGGGGGATTTCTTCTACGAGAAAGTCCTCGGGACGCTCCTTGATGCGTCCGCCGATCCCCGGCTCGTTGGCCGTGACGAAGCACGGCGCTGCCCACGCCGCCCCGGGCCGATCCAACCGCCAGTACGCCTCGAAGGGCGGCGGCCCGGTCACCGTCGGCGCTCCCCGCTCGCCCATGTCGTCACGCCTCGTCTCGCGACGCCGACTCGATGACGCTTTCCTCAACGTAGATCGGCACGCCGCCCGCGATGCCGAGGGCGATCGCGTCGCTGGGGCGCGAGTCCACGTGGATCATCTCGCCGCTCGCGGTGCGGATGTCGAGCGTCGCGTAGTAGGTGTGGTCGTTGAGGTCCGTTACGCTGATGGAGACGAGCTTGCCGCCCAGGGCGTCCACGACGTTCGCCAGCAGGTCGTGGGTCTGCGGACGCTTGATCGGGATTCCCTTGAGGCGTCGTTCGATCGCCTGCGCCTCGGGCAGGCCGATGACGATCGGGAACGAGCGGACCTCCGCATCGGGAGGCTGCTCGCCGTTTCCCTCGAGGACCTCGCGCAGTTCGATGACCTGGAAGTCGTTCAACTCCCGGATCAGGATTCTGGACAGCTCCATCCGCACGGGCATGCTCGGCATCCTCTCAATCCTCCAAGCATAGTGCCCATCTGACCTGCCGGTTCATCTCCTCGCCGCGCCGGGAGAGCCTGGCCGACCTGGTGCATTCGGCAGGGGCGCATCCTCGCTCGCGTGCGCGCCGCGCCCCGCCGCGAAGGCCGACGCCGGCACGCCCAGTTCGAGCAGCAGTTCCACCGGCGCGCCGATGTCTCCGACGACGATCTCGCCCGCGTACGCCTGCGCCCGCAGGAGCAGCAGCCCAGGCTTCGGCGCGACCATGGTAACGGTCACCTTCGCGTGTACGGCTTCGCCCAGCGTCGCGCCGGTGTCGGCGTCCAGGCCCGTGGGCACGTCCACGGCGAGCACGGCCGCGCCGGCCGCTCCGAGCCGGTTCACTTCGCGGATCGCCGCGAGCAGGACGCCGCGGGCCGGCTCGATCTGGCCTGTTCCGAGCAGGGCATCGACCACGAGCGCGGGCGGCGAGCCGAGCCGGGTCGTCGCTCGCGCGAACGGTCCTGCCGCGTCCTCGCCCCGGCACTCCTCGACCGTCAGTCCCATGCGAGCGACGATGGCCGCCTGCACGCCCGCGTCGCCCGAGTACGCCGCGAGCGGCCTCGTCGTGACGATCGCCACGGCTAGACCCGCGTTGTGGAGATGCCGGGCGAGCGCCAGCCCGTCGCCGCCGTTGTTGCCCGGCCCGCAGGCGATCAGCACGCCGCGGCGGGTCTCGTCGCCGAGCATCCGCCGCGCGGCCTGGCGCAGGGCGACCGCCGCGTTCTCCATCAGCACGATCGATGGCACGCCGTACCGTTCGACAGCGAGCCGATCGACGAGCCGCGAGGCCTCGCGTGTCAGCACGAGCTGCGCGGCGCTGTCCGCGTCGTCGGAGGGAGGTTCGGTCGGACGGTTCATGGCCTGGGCAGTCTATTCGCTCGCCCGCTACGCTTGGCCTCCCGTGGAGACGCCGGTCGCCGTCATGCTCGTGCTGCTCTCCGCCGCGTCGCTGGCGCTCGGCGTCTACTGGTCGGTCGGCCTGTGGCAGGTCGTCCGGACCATGCGCACGCTCCCGACCGCCCGCGCGGGCCTCGCGCTCCCCGCTCCGGACCTGAGCGTCTGCGTCGTCGTTCCGGCGCACAACGAAGAGCGGACCATCGGCCACCTCGTAGCGTCGCTCCGGGGCCAGGACCACCCACGGATGCGCGTCGCCCTCGCGCTCGACCGTTGCACGGACAGCACGGCGTCGGTCGCCCGCG